>CAZOOE010000421.1:0-5992 GCA_964581275.1 uncultured Clostridia bacterium | reverse complement strand
CGCCATGGCGACGTGTGCGAAGTCAGCATCGAGGGGATCGGCACGCTGACCAACAGCATCGGGTCAACCACCGGAGGAGCGCTGGCGTTTGATGGACTCGTCCCACCTTACGAGGCGACGCTCACAAAGAACCTTCGCGACGCGGGAGCCATCATCATCGCCAAGACAAACATGACCGAGCTCGCCAATTGGGTAGCAACCGGAATGCCGGCGAACTACAATGGTCTCGCCGGCCACGGGTTCAACCCTTATGATCCGCGCCGCGACCCTCGCGAGGCGACATTCGATGGACGGCCGGCGCTGTTCACCGGCGGATCGAGCTCGGGGGTCGGGACCGCGGCGAACTTTTGGGCGGGAAACGTTGGCACCGAAACATCCGGCTCGATCCTCAGCCCTTCCAACCAGAATATGCTGGTTGGCATCAAGCCAACCTTGGGTCGCGTCAGCCGCTACGGCGTGATTCCCATCACCGCCGATCAGGACACACCCGGACCCATGACGAAGAGCGTGACCGATGCCGCGATTATGCTCGGGGTCCTAGAAGGGGCCGCGGCGGACCCGAACGATTCGGCGACCTCGAGGTGCTCGCGCGTGCTCAACGGCGACTACACTAGATTCCTCAAAGCACAAGGTTTGAAGGGAGCGCGGATAGGCATACCTAGAGCATTCTTCTACGACAAGATCACGTTGCCGGGCGAAAAGCAGCCGCGCGGAGGGCTTGACCCGGCTCAAACAAAAGTCATGGAGGAAGCGATCACGATTCTCAAGCAGCAAGGCGCAATCGTCGTCGACCCGGTTGAGATTCCGAGCATCGTGTCCACCGATCCGCAAGAGAACTTTCTGTTATGGTCCACCTGTTCCGGCTTAGACAACACTAAAGGCAAGGATGCCGGGTGTTCGATCGTTTTCAAATACGGGATGAAGCGAGACTTCAACAAGTGGCTGGTGTCGCTCGGCGCGGCGGCTCCGGTCAAGACGCTCACCGAATTGCGGCAATGGAACATAGCGCACCAAAGAGCTGGCTCGATCAAGTATGGGCAGGCGCTGCTGGACATCTCAGACGAGATGAATGTTGAAACCGACGCGGCAAGGTACCGAGCCGATCGCGAGAAAGACTTGCGGCTCTCTGCGACGAACGGCATTGACACTGCGATGAAAAAGTATCAGCTGGACGCGCTGCTATTCCCCGGTCCGAGCAGTGCAGCAATCGCGGCGAAGCCGGGCTATCCGACTGTGATCGTACCGTTTGGCCTGGTGCCCAATGCTCCGACGCCGCCGGCCCAACCGTTTCCCGAAAGCTTCGCGGCAAAACCGTCGCCGTTCGGAGTAGGGTTTACCGGGATGGCTTGCAGCGAGCCTCGGCTGATCGAACTGGCGTTTGCCTTTGAGCAAGCCACAAAACGGCGTGTTCCGCCCCCGTCGGCGCCCTAGCGAGGTGCTAACCCTGCTGCGGCTTCCGCGACCCGAGTCGTCACAGGCACGATTGAAGTGAAGCGCTTTTTTTGTAGACGGATTGCACCCTCGCAAACAAAGTCCGACACAAATACAACGTAGAATCTAAGCTGCTGCAGCTGCGTTGGCGTCTGCCTCGAGGATGGCTTTGAGGATAATGCGATCGGGACCGCAACTAAATCGGCTATGATGGATAGAAAGTGTTAGTCTTTAAGATTGGTGTCTTCACTGACTCAACTCCTCTTTATTAGTGTTGAAATTAGGATGAGCGATTCTACCTAAGCAAATCGGCATCCTCGAGTGCGACCGTTTTCACCCTTTTTTCTAACAACTCAAATGTCCATCCGCTCCCTCGAACCAAGGGAGGCCGCGAGGCCTCCCTTGGTGAAAAATCATCACGATTGGTCGCAGACTTATTTCAACTCTACGAGGATAATCTCGGCAGGGCTGGAATTCAAATTAGTAACCGAGTGCTTTTCCGCGGCCGCCCAGGTAGCTTGTCCTCGCTTCCCGCCGCCTTCTCTGGTCTTGCCATCTGCAAGCATGAATTTCGCACGAGTATCGGTCAGGTAAATCGCCACGCCGGTAGGATGTTCATGCTCCTTGGTCTTGTCGTGAGCCTTGAGCTTGACCCTGAGCACTCGCACCTGGCCATTCTCCACTTCGACTTTGTGGCGAGTGGGATCTACCTTCACTGGATCCAGACCTACGGGTGAGGACATTCCTGATTTCCCTTTCAGCTCGACCAGCACCGCTTCAATCGGCGTGCTGCCTATGTCCTCGGGCAGGTGTTTGCCCGCGTCGGCGAACCTGACCGAGCCGGCCTTCCCGCCGCCGTCCATCGTCGTGCTGCCGTCGGGGAGAGTGAACTTGGCCTTGCTGGTGTTCAGGAAGACCACGACCGATGCCGGGTGTTCGTGCATTACAGACTTCTCTTTCGGGTTGTAGTGTATTCTCAACACTCGAACCTGGTCGTTTTCAAGCATGACCGTGTAGTGCTTGGCGTCTACCTTGACGGGGTCCTGTGCTAAGGCAATCGGGGTCGCCAGGGCAAAGAATGTGAGAAACAGAACTCTACGCATATCCGCCTCCTTAAATGGGGAAAGATTTTGAAATTCACCTTTGGGCGCCGCGAGAGTATCCGAATCAGCAACTGCCGTCAACGCCAACGAGTTCAATTTTTGCTGTTGCCCGGCGCCCGCTTCGTCCTGAGCTTCGACGCGAGGGTCATGTGGGGGTCAGGCATGCAAAATTGCTATTCTTGGGAAGCTATGCGAACTCCCTGCGGACTCTCTGCCAAGCTTGCGGTGGTAAGTTCAAATTGCAATTTTGCATGCCTGACCCCTCGTCGGCCCCAACACGAGCGTTGACCCGTTCACCTGGTCGGCGTAAGCTTGGCTGCGGTTTCGATTTTTCAAAGGAGGTAATCCATGCAGAGAATGCGAAGAGAACCCGGTCGCTCGTCCGGATTCACGTTGATCGAACTGCTCGTCGTGATCGCGATCATCGCTGTCCTGATCGGACTGTTGCTGCCGGCCGTTCAAAAAGTGCGCGAGGCGGCGGCTCGAGCCTCGCAGTTCCCCCATCTTCAGGAGGTCGCAACGCAGATACTCGAGACTGCCAATCTCGAATCTCCGCTCCAACAGGCGCTCAATCGGCTAGGGGAGCTTCTCCCCGCAGTGCAAGAAGGTAACCTTCCAGATCCAGCGGAGATTGCTCGGCTGTTGGAGGCGGTGGAGAGCGGAGAGGCCGATCTCAGGCGGGAGCTGGCGGACCTCGAGAACCCGGCGCAACACCACGTTGAAGGCGAGCTGGAGGCGTACCTTGACCTGAAGCACAGCCTCATAGAGACGCTCCCCAAGCTCCAACAGCTCGAGAGTCACCTGAGGCACGTTCTCCATATCCTGGAGAGCTGATCGAGCGCGCCACGTTCGAAATGCGCTAGCGCGGGTCAAACTTGACATCGCAAATGCGCGAAAAGCAACAGAGTCTTTCTCTCCCAACACGTCCTCACCACTTTTGATTTAGCAAACTGGAAACCTCGTGCAGCTTCTCTAACTGCTCGCTCGCAATAGTTGTGCATGCCTCACGGTTGCGCTAACGTAAGCCTTCCAAGGTTCGTTCGGGAGGTTCCTGATGGCAAAGAGTGGAATCGAAAGCCGCTTGAGACTTACCTCGCGCGCCTTGACTGTTTTGGTTTTCGCCACAGCGGCGATCCCGGCTCAGAACTCGGCGTCCAATCAGAACGCCGGGTCCGCGCGTGAGTGGTGGAAACACATCCAGTATCTGGCGAGTGACGAACTCGCGGGTCGTGAAACCGGCAGCGACGGTCATAGACGAGCGGCTCAATATATCGCCACGGCCTTTCAACGCGCAGGGTTAAAGCCCGGCGGGACGCGCGGCTACTTCCAACCTTTAAGATTCATCTCTCGCAAGATCGTTGAGGAACGCTCCAGCTTGGCGCTCGTGAGGAATGGAAATTCAGAGCCCGTTGTGCTTGGAGAAGAAGCGACATTCGGCATGGGTATCGAGCCCGCGCCGCGGACTGAAGCTCCAATTGTGTTTGCCGGCTACGGGCTGACGATTCCGGAAATGAATTATGATGATCTGACTGGACTCGATATTCGAGGCAAAGTCGTTC
Organism: uncultured Clostridia bacterium; assembly: GCA_964581275.1. GTDB lineage: Bacteria > Acidobacteriota > Blastocatellia > UBA7656 > UBA7656 > Onstottus_A. Next base: position 1,899 of record CAZOOE010000421.1, on the reverse strand, counting down.
TCTTGCTGTCCGGCGGCCCGTCAGACATACCCGGTGCGCTGCGAGCGCACTATCAGAATGAGCGCTGGCAGACTTTGAAACAAGCGGGTGCTATCGGAGTTATTAGCATTCAGAACCCTATCGGACAGGACATTCCGTGGGATCGGTCGAAACTCGCTCGGCTTCGGCCTTCGTTGTCGCTTGCTGATTCGAGTCTCGAACAGAATCAAGGTCAACAGTTGGCGGTAACCTTCAACCCGTCGAAAGCTGAGAAGCTCTTCGTCGATTCAGGACACAGCTTCGCCGAGATCATGAACCTGGCAAAAGCGGGCAAGTCGCTGCCGCGATTCCCAATTCCGGCGGCGGTGCGGGCATCGGTCGCGTTTGAACGACAAACGGTAGAGTCGCAAAACGTAGCCGGCATCCTGCGGGGCACCGATCCCAGGCTGAGAAACGAATATGTAGTGCTCTCTGCTCATCTCGATCACGTCGGCAAAGGTGAGCCGATCAACAACGATTCGATCTACAACGGGGCTATGGACAATGCTTCAGGGATCGCGACGCTGATTGAAGCCGCGCGTATCTTCGCCGAGAGGAACCAGCGCTTCCGGCGGTCGGTGGTGTTTCTCGCCGTTACCGCGGAGGAGCACGGGCTGAAGGGCTCCAGATACTACGCCGCACATCCGACCGTGCCGTTCGGAGCCATCATCGCGGACATCAACATCGATATGTTTCTCCCGCTCTTTCCTTTTAACAGTTTCATTGTCCAGGGATTGGAAGAATCAAATCTGGCTGAAGATCTGCAACGAGTCGCCAACGGAGTTGGAGTCGAGGTACTTTCTGACCCCGAGCCGGAGCGCCGCGCATTTGTTAGGAGCGATCAGTATAGCTTTATCAGAAGAGGCGTTCCGTCAGTCTCTCTCAAGGTTGGTTTTGTCAAGGGTTCGCCCGAACACGAGATCGTGAAGCGTTGGCGAAAGGAACGCTATCACGCTCCTTCGGATGATCTTCAGCAGCCGATCGACTTTGAGGCCGCCGCCAAGTTCAACTCGACCTATCTGCGAGTGGTTGAAGCAGTAGCCAATCGCCCTGAGCGTCCGCGGTGGAATCCCAACAGTTTCTTCAAGCGATTCGCCCGCGCCGAATGAGGCAAGCCACAGGGACACTCTCTGTTGGGTCGCAGGTGTGAGCTGTCCTGTATAGGATTGAAGCGTGAATCTTCCAGCGAACCCGCCGATCTTGCCGATGCTCGCAAAGCGGGTCGGCGAATTACCCCTAGGTGGAGAGTGGATCTTCGAACCGAAATGGGATGGGTTCCGTGCGCTCATCTTTCGCGACCGAGATGAAATCTTCATCCAGAGCCGGGATGCGAAACCGCTGAACCGCTACTTTCCAGAACTTCTCGAGCCGATCCGATCAGAGTTGCCCGATCGATGTGTGCTGGACGGCGAAATAGTGATCGCCAGAGACGGCGGGCTGGACTTCGATGCGTTGCAGCTCCGGCTTCATCCGGCCGCGTCGCGGGTCAACCTTCTTTCGAAACAAATCCCGGCGTCGATTGTGTTCTTCGATCTGGTCTTGAATGGAGAAAGGGATCTGCGCGGAACCTCGTTCCAGGAGCGTCGCCGCGAGCTTGAATCACTGCTCTCATCCGCAGCTCCGCCGATACACCTGACGCCCGCAACTCGCGAACTTAGCGTAGCGGCCGACTGGTTTCGTCGCTTCGAGGGCGCGGGTCTAGACGGGGTGATGGCTAAGCCGGCATCTGGAATCTACGAGTCCAATAAACGCGTGATGCTAAAGGTCAAGCACGAACGCGATTGCGATTGTGTAGTCGCTGGCTTTAGATGGCACAAGAACGCCAAGGGCACGGCTGTCGGCTCGCTGCTGCTCGGGCTTTTGAATGAGTCAGGCACGCTG
>CAZOOE010000420.1:5574-5995 GCA_964581275.1 uncultured Clostridia bacterium | reverse complement strand
GAGAAGAAAGAGAAGAAGAGCCCGATGGCAGGGAAGCTCGCTTTCGACAAGGGGACGAGGTATTACATCGGGGTTATCAGGGATGAAGGGCATACATCAAGACGTGGGAACGTGTACTACATTGAGCAAGCCGGCGGGAACATGATCGAGGTGTCGAAGGAAAACGTAGAGGTTCGCGACCCGGGAAGGATCGAGAAGTGACCCCGCGTGTCGATCGGGTGGTGCTTGTGACTCGTGGTGGTCTCTAGTAATATTCCGGTCTCCTGATTTCAAATCACCGTCCGAAAAGGGGGAAGAACGATGAGCAATCAGCCGCCGTATGGTTATCCTGGAGGACCACAGGGAGGGGGATAGCCACCGCCGCCGCCCGGACCCGCTCCGGGTAAGACCAAGACCCTGAACCTTGAATACAACCTGGCAG
>CAZOOE010000420.1:0-5564 GCA_964581275.1 uncultured Clostridia bacterium | reverse complement strand
TTGTTCTGACGTGCTACGGTGCAGTGAGAGCACAAGTTCTTGAGGTTCCATTCGCTGCAGGGTCTGTTCCTAGCGGGGGTCTGGGTTGTCTGTTGGATAGTCTTCCTTATTCTTGGAATCGCGTTTGGTGTGAGCATGTCAGCAATGCCCGGCACGGGACTGGCGCAAGCGGGCGGTGGGTTGCTCCTACTGTTGATCCGCTTGGTTGTCGGTCTTGGCTTGCTGGCGGTGCATATCATCGCGATGATAAAGGCCAATCAGGGTGTGATGTATAAGCTGCCGATTATCGGCGACCTGGCCGAGAAGAACGCGTAAAGATCCCATCAGCAAACGGAAGAGCTACTGTGGGCCCGCTTTCGGCGAGTACCTGTCGCAAGCGGGCCGAGTCACTTTGCGCTGGATCGAAGCACAACCCATTCCTCCGTCACTCTTCAGAAGGTATGTCCTGACCGGGAACAGAACCTGCTTTTAGCGATTCTCCAGGAGTAATGCTCAAAAAGGCTGGCTCGGGCTTGCCGTGCCTGCTGGCAACAAGCATTTCCTGGGAAGCGGTGAATAGACCGCTCTTCCATATCGCAAGAGTGGATAAGATCAACGCTACGGTTGCCGCCACACCCGCCTCGGGTCCGTAGCTCCCACCTGAGATCCACGCCGGTTGGCCAATTGTGCCTCTGAGCCACGCAAGTTGGCCGAGTGTTGTGAAGCCGCTTACCGGCAGACCAAAAATGAAAACCATCGCAAGATTCCACGACCAGTGTAGCGCCGTCGCGAGCCAGAGGCTCCGAGTCATCAGGTAGGCTAGCCCCAGCCAGACTCCGGCAAGGATCGTGTTGATGGAGGAAAACACGGAGGCGCTGGGATTTGAGAAGTGAGCCAATCCAAAGATTAGCGACGTGATTGCGATTGCCCTTGCACCTCCCAGATTGTGAACGAGGGCCTGAAACGGAAAGCCCCGGAAGATCAACTCCTCAGTCGCAGCGGCAACCACAAAGAACAGAGACGCGATGATGAACCCGCGCACCAGCGGTGACCACTCCCTGGTCTGCACATAAAAAGTGAGGGCGCCAATGCTTGTCGCGATTCCAACAGCAATTGCTAAGGACGCGGCTCCCATCATCGAACCCAGCGTGAAGTCTCTCGCCCAGCCTCGGTGCAGCCTGAAGCCCACCGAGCCGAAGTGTCGATGTTCGAGGACCCGGGCGCACACGACCGAGGAGAGCGAAGCCGCCGCGAGGTTCCTGACGTTGTTGACTCCGAGATAAATCAACTCGTGGGCGCTCAGGTGTTCTGGTCCTGAAGGCTCAACCGACAGGAAATCGAGCGATGGAAACAGCGCCTCAAACGATTTGGTTAAGCCGGTAAGGAGCAGGGCGACGATGATGAAGCAAGTTAGGAAAGCGAGCACGCGCCAACCGGATCGGAACTCCCCTTCTTCGTTTATGAAGATGTATCTGGCGACGTCCTGCGGGTCGCTCATAACGAGCGACTCTATCGGCGGGTCAGTGGAGTGTCAAGGAGTGACGCTGGTCAAACCGAACACCCTTCTGAACTCTTGCGACCGGCCCGACGTGGGCTTATTTCGTCGCTCTGCCTGCGTTGGTCACTGGGTCCTTCATCGCGACGTAGCCACGCTTGGTCTTGACCACCAGCCTGTCCTCGCCTTTCGCCGGAGGGTGTGCCAGCTCGACCTTCAGCTTGCGGAAGCCCCCGTCGCGCTTCGTGTTGGTAGACACAAATCCGAGTGTGTACCGCGTGCGAAGGTGGTCGATCAGATCGTTAAAAGTGTGATCCAGATTCTCCGGCTTATCGGTCAGGACCTCGCCGCCGGTCTCGTCCGCGAGTTGCTTGAGATTGGAACTCCTGGCCTTGAACAAGCCTCCGATTCCCGCTGCGGCTATCATTATCCCGTTCTCCATGCGCTGGCCAGCGGTCTTCGGTATGATCCCGCACACGACGCTGCCAGACTCGAGCACGGCCATGCGTGCTTCTTCTGCTGACGGCCCGGCGCAATCGAAATAAGCGGTGATGCCAGTGATCATGATTATCACGCGCCGGCCATCCGGGTTTCCGGCCTTTTTCATGTAATCCGCTGCATCGTAGAAAGCACGACTGAAGCAGTGATCAGCGTTTTCGTCGTGTGGGGGCAGGTGATCCAAACCATCGAGAATCCTATCGTTGCCGCGCCCGAAATCTGTGATTAACTCGGTGGTGTTGGCAAAGGACATGAGAGCTACTTCGTCTTGAGGCCTGAGTCTAGAGAGAGCCTCGAGGGTTGCGTGGCGAACCTTATTGCTAAACGGGTCGAGACACCCGCCTCGGTCAATCAGTAGGATCACCGACAGCGGTAGAGTGTCTTGACTGAAATGGGTTATCTGCTGTCGGACTCCATCCTCCGCGAGCAAAAAGTCTTCCTTCTTCAGATTGCCCGCAACGCGCCCGGTTTTCTGCTGAATTACTTGTGCGTCGAGCACGACAAGGTCGACCGCGAGCCGAATATTCTCGGTGTCTCCTCGCGGCGCGTCGCTCAGGGTCGGTTGCATGCCCTCCCTTCTCTGCGTTGGAGAGATCACAGGCTTCGGCGGCTGAACGCCGTCGCTCCTGGCATCTTCGACCTTTCGTTCGTATGGGCTTCCGTTTTTCCCGCGAGGGCGCGGGCTGCCAGCTGATTGCGCGGGCGCGGTTTGCGACGCTAGCAAGGCGATGACGATTGAGATCGAGAGTCCGAAGATTCTGAGAGGGTTCATAGGCGACTCCTTCGAAGCTGTCTCGAGGCGGTCATGGTTGAATAACGAATGAACCGCCGCCTCAAGGTGCAAAACAACTACGGGTTCTGTTGCCTTTTTTTTGGCGGCACCGACCAGGCGGAGGAAGGCGAAGGAGGATGAAGCAGATGGGGTGTCTTTACTGAGTTTCGCTTTTCATCCGCCCAGTCCGTGCCACCAAACAAGTGATGCGTGATGGTGATTCGTGATGCGTGATTCGTGATGCGTTGATGAATGGCGTTTCCTTTCACGGATCACGCATCACGTATCGCGGATCACGGATTATCACGGATACCTCTTCACGGCTTTCGGCGCTGCTCTTGCTGCGGCTGCTGACGATCCTGACGCTGTTGATTTTCTTGATGCCGCTCTTGTCGCGCCTGGTTACCGGAATTCGGGTGCTCCTGTCTCGGTTCGACTCGCGGGGCAGACCCTCCACTATCGTGGGGTCTCGCCGGTCCCTCAGCACTGTGACGCGTTTGCGAATTGTCACGCGGCCCGGAGTCGTTGGTTGGAGGCTTTCTCTCGCTAGAACGAGCATCTCGTTGTCGGTCCGCCTTTGGATTGTTTTCTCCCGGCGAAGGGGCCGCGGACTGTTCCAGTCGTGCGCGCCGCCTCTCTTCCTTGGCTGGATTAGTAGCGCCTTCACTCGTTCGAGCGGGCGTTTCCGTTGCGGAGGCGCCTTCAGCGTTTCGCTTTCGCTCCCGTCCGGCGCCGTCGCTGACCTTTTCAAACGGCGCAGGAAGTTGGTGCCGGACTTTTGTGCGGTCCCCATCTGAATCACGACCGGCCTGCGAGTCCGCGGACGGAGCCGCCCGTTTTGGACTTCGTTCTGTGCCCCGCTCTCTCGGTGCGGGGGGTTGAGCGGCAGCGTCCGGGGTACGCGGCGAGACTATGCGGCTCTCGCGTGGGACAATAAGTCGCGCGGATGAATCAGCGCTCGGATTGCGGGTGACGACCGGACGTTTGATGATTTCGTTAGCCGGCACTGCCAGACGCCGCGATCTCCTTTGGTCGTTCTCGGCGAGTTCGGGTGCAGCCGCAACCGGAGCTGCTTTCATATAAGGCAAACCGGAGCGCGCGTCTTTGGTAATCAAATCTGAAAGGTCTCGACCTGGTGCCATCGGTCGCGCTCCAGAGCGCGGTCCTCTGGTGAATCCCTCAACCGGAAGTATTGTCACGCCGTGATGCAATTGGGGAGGCCGAATCCCAACCCTGCCGTCGTCCGGTCGTACACGGCCGTCTCGAGGAGTCGGATATTGCAGGTGCGCGTGGTCATCCCCTCGATGTCTGCGCCAGCGCTCGCCCGGCGCGAGCGGGTACCAACCAATGTAGTTGCCGCGAGGAGTTGGACTATTGAAGAAATAAACCAGCGCAGGCCGCCAATGATAGTCCCTGTAACCATACCCTCGATAGGCCGAGCCGAAGCCCGGTATCCAGGCCCATCCTAGTCCTGAAAGGTACGACCATCGCCCGTAGTGATACGGCGCCCATCCCCACGGCTCATTTGAAAGCCACGTCCAACCGGCAGCAGGTATCCAAAGCCATTGACCCGATCGATAAGGAGCCCAATCGGACCCCACACGCGGAATCCAGCATTGCCCGTAGGAGGAGTAATTGGTCCACGTGCCGTAGCTCGAGAGATCACTTGCTCCGTAGAAGTCGTTATAGCTCGTCTCGTAGCTTCTGACATAGTCCGGCGCAAGGTCAGCGCTGGTGTGAGCGATCGTCGAATCGCGATCGTAGCTCCATTGGTCCCAGTCATCTCGCGTGGTGTCGACCGCTAGTTCGAGTTTGCTTGTGGTCGCGTCGATAAGGAGTCTGTTACCCTCGCGAACTCTAAAACTGCCTTCGTCACTCGATACCTCCGCTTCACCGCGCCGAACGATCAATTCTGAGTCGTTTCCTCCCCTGACCACCAGTCTGTAGAGCCCGTCTTGCTGAACTATGACCGCAGTGTTGGGCGTGTCGACTTCGAACCGCTGGAAGGCGGTGGCGAGTCGCTCGATTCGAATGGTGGCCGTGCCTTCGGCGATTTCAAACTGTGCACCGGAATTCGACAGGCCGGTGATCCTTAGCTCGGTGCTCTCGGAGAGCCTGATGTAGTTACCGCGGGCAAGCTGAATCTCGACTCGTGCTCCGCGTCCGCTATAAATCTGATCGCCCTCAAGCAACGGCAGGTTTTCAACTGCTGGCGCCCATTCGGTTACTCCGGCTCGAAGGAACGAAACGTCGCCGTCAACAAGACTCAATCGCGCAACTCGGGCGACCGGCGCAGTATCATCCGCATCGGATTGATCGTCCAGCGCACTGGTGGTCTGCGCCGATGCAATGCTGGAACTGGAAATCAATAGTATCGCAATAAGTGCGAATGGCGTGAGGATTCTCCGGAGAGTTTTCTTCATTGTTGTTCCCCTCAAAGACTTCTGCAAGTCCACTGACTTGGGAGGAAATTGCTGGGCAACCTCTGTGCCTAAGGTGTACAGGAGCGATCGGAGGACGCAAGTCATTCAGGGTAAGGAGATTGAGTCCCACCTTTGTACGGATCTCTGGACGGATTCACCTAACGGATTCGCTGGGCGTACACGAATTAGTGTAGGAGTCGTTTGATAACGGTCATTGAAGCGAGAGAAAAGATCACTCAATGGACTTGATCGGCGGAGCGGTAGCCCGGCCGAGAGCGCACGTCGACGCCCTTCCGCGACAATTCGAGCTTGATCTTGTGATACTTCCCGTCGTGCCTGGTGCTGTTGGAGTAGTAACCGATTAAGTATTGGTTGCGTAGTTCATCCGCAATCGCAG
>CAZOOE010000419.1:0-5997 GCA_964581275.1 uncultured Clostridia bacterium | reverse complement strand
CCAGGCGGCGACCTGGATTCTTCAGGAAGCTTGCCAAATAGGGATTCCTCAACCGCCAACGACAGCCCCACCTCTCCGGCAGCGGCGTGCACCTGAACGAGCTGGGCGTTGACGGGTGCAAACTTCGTCAAGCCGGTCATTTGATCTTCGGTCAAGGCGCCGCTCCCTACACCCCGGCTTCCGGTCCCGGTGTTGAACCATCGCTGTTCGATCATTCCTTCGCGCGTGATTCTCAAATCGATCAACCCGCTCTGTGCGTTCGCAAGCGCGCTCTCCGCCTTGTGATGAATCCAATAGGTGCCGAAGTAACGATTGCTGTTTAATCGAGTCTGGTCGAGCCACATCGTGACGTCGTGAGCTGAAAAACCCGCCGCCTGCTCGGCCAACGCTAAGACTTCAGGACCCAGAGAGTCCGAGCTCGATGCGTTTGCGTTGGCGATCGCGCGAATCATAAGGCCTTCAGTGGTAGTCACGATCAGCTTGCCTTCCACGTACGCAAAGCAGAACTGTTGATTCAATCTTCCCCCGTCGGTAGACACGTCCCGAACGTAATATGAAGTCCCATCCGCCGACCGCTCCGAAAACTGCGGGACCTGCTTGAAGAGCACCGATGCTGCGGCGCGGGCGCGCGCTACCTCGGTGACAAATACCATCTCGAGCTTGCCTATGTCGTAGACCGAAACCGCCGACGCGCGTCCGGCAAGTTCAGTCAACCGCTTCTCGTCGAGACCAAAACCAATCGCCGCCTCGAAATCCTTCTTACGGTCTTGAAGCTTCAGATAGACGTGCGACTTCTGAAACGCGGTGAAGCTGGCGCTATCATAAAACTGAGATCGCACCGGTGATCCAAGCCAGGTCTTCATAAGCGCGGACAGGTCGATTGCCTGGACATACACCATCGCGCCGCGCGGCATCACACCGGCGAGTCTCAGTTGTTCGGCAATCGGCTGCGTCTGTTGTCCATCGGATCGATGCGCTGCCAGGATCGCCACGGCAATCAACATTGTCAGCTTCTTCAATCTCATTGTCTTCTCTGCGCCTTGGCGTCTTTGTGCCTTGGCGTCTTTTGCATCTAGCCGTCTTGGCATGAATCTCGAGATGAAGTGAGCCCGTTTACGCAACGGCGCAAAAGACGGCAACGGACAAAGAATTCACCTGCCGAGCACCCGCGCCCCGTAAATAGACTCGGTCGCATTTGTGCGATCGATTCGCGTGAGCAGCGCTAGCCTCAGTTGCCTCGCTTTTTCCGCCGCAACCATCTCGTTAAGCCGTTTCTCAATCGCCGTCTTCTCGTCAGGCTTCTTTGCTTCCGCCGCCCGCAATTTTTCAATCGCCATCGCGCGGTCATACTGCCCGAGCCTCGCCGCTGATTCGGCCAGCGACGCCAACACTTCTCTGAGGATGCCCGGGGCCGCCGACGCATTCAGGTCTGACAACGTCTTCAGCTCGGCGACTTTCGATCGCGTAACCTCGGGCGGCGGTTCGAATGAAACATTGGACTGGTCTGCAGGGGTTGATATTCCGGTCGTGAGTGCCCTGCGGACCGACGAGCCGATCAATGACTGCGGACCCTGTGGTTCACTTTCGGCAAGCCGGACTGCCGCAAGATCGCGACCGCCCTTGCCGTAGAGAGTTATCAACTGTGTGCGAGGTCCAGACCCGCGGAACGCAATCGCATTAGTCACTGCGCCATCTGCGTCGAGAGACAGCGCTCGCTCGAAGCTTGTGACCGCTTCCGCGTCCCGCCGCCCATCGACCGCAAGCAATCCGAGCTTCATCTGAGCCACGGCCCCGAGCGGACCCGCGTTCAGACCGGCAAGCAAAGAGCGCGATTCCTCGCGATTTCCGTTTGCCTCGCTGATCGCCGCTCGTGTCAGGATCACTGCAGCGTCGCCCCGGCCCCGTTGATCCACCGTTGAGACGGCACGCGATGCGAGTGAGCGATCCGCTCTAACCAACGCTCCAAGGACCTCTACCGCCTGCACACGTACGGTATTGGGCGTAGCTCTCTCAGCGATTTGCGCAACCAACCGATCAACCGCGTCAACTGACCTCCCCGACGCCGCGACGACTCGCGCGAGCTCGAGTGTGTTTACCGCATCATCGGGATTCGCCCGGGCTATCTGCTCGCGAAACTCGATCGCATCGCCGTAGCGACCAATGCGAGCCGCCGTCTCCGCCGCAAGCTGCAACGCCCTCGCGTTTTCAGTCGAACGCTGGACGAGCAGCCCGAGCAATCGCGACGCTTCATCGGTTCGGCCGCGACGCGCTTCGATTTCAGCCAACCCGGCAAGGCTCGCGTCATCCGAATAACGCGAGTGTAGAGACTTACTGTACGCGTCATAGAGCAACGCGTCCGCCTCGGTTTCTTTGCGTTCCGCGATCAGCAGCGCATAGGCCTTCAAACATCGCACGTGCAGACCTTCTTCGTCCTGGCTGCCTTCAGCCGTCCGCCGTCCGCCTTCGGTATTCTGAAGTCCGCAGTAACGTCGCAATTCTGCGATAGCTTTGGTCGCATCGCCTCCCCCGCGAAACTCAATCAGCGCCGACGCGAGCGGCAGCCAATCGTAGCGGTCTTCGTAGGTCGAGCTGGCCTCTTCATTGCTCTCTAGCGCTCGTTCCTGATCGGCCTGCTCGCGCTTGATCGTCGCGACCAACAACCGCGCCTCATCAAATGCTCGCGCGCGAATCAGGTAGTCAGCCAACCGCTTTCGCCAATCAGCCAGTTCGCGTGCCGGGTAAATATACGCGCTACCGTTGTAGTATCCGTTTTCGTACGCGGGAGTCCCTAACACGCTGGAAGCAATATCAGAGAGGCGCTGATGCATGGTGCGATAGATACTTGCGAGCGCGCTCTCTGGAGGTAATTCCTCCTCAATCAGCATTCGCCCAATTGCCAAGTCTCCTGGCATGCTGTTTATCGCGTTGTGAAAGAACGTCGCGACGTCACCCGCAAGCTTCGGGTCAGAGCCCGCGCGGCCGGCAATCTCACGAACGAGCGGCTTGATTGCCTCAATCCGATCGGATGCCCGCTTATCGCGCAGCGCCCGGTTGACGAACGAAACGAGGAAGCTCTCAAGTTGCGGGAGCGCTTCGATCAAGAACCCGCTGTCAGCCATCACTTTCAAATAACTCTGGGCATCTGCAATCTTCACGCGGACGCTCATGATCGAGCCCCACGCGTCGAGCGCACCTTTGCGGTCGCGACTGGCGAGAAAAACCATTCCGCGCATCACTGCTACGTCCGTATCGCCCGGACCGAGCTCGCTTGCCAGCGCAACGTGCTCGCTCGCTCGCGCGGTGTTCTTCTTCTCGAGATAATATGCCGCCAACTCCAGGTGAGCGCGCTCGCTTGCCGGATGACCTTCAATCTCCCCGACCACGAACTTCCGGCTGTCGATCTCACGACCAACCAGCCCAAGCCAGTAGCCGTAATTCCGGGACGCCACAAACCAATCGCTTCCGACCAGCGAGCCGCCTCCTTCGATTCGCCGCCCGAGCATCTGGCCGATGGGTTTGATATCAAGCGCCTCCCTGAAAAAAGGTTCATTCTCGGGCGAGGTGTCCTTCAAGAACAAACCAACTTCTCCGCTGCGCTGCTTCACCCAAGCTTTTGATTGCTTTGCGTTCTCGATCGCATCCAGTGCCAGCAGCTTCTCATTTTTTTCCACCAGGAAATTAATCAGTTGCAGTTGATACGCACTGTAGGTCGAAGCCAATCGCTGCAGCTCGCCTCGCTGACTTGTCTCGTGAAGCAGCGTGAGATATCTGTCGACCCAATCGGTATAGTTAGTGGTTAGACCGCCGCCCGCCGCCGCGTAAGCGGCGCGCAGCCATTCAAGCTCGCGACTTTGATCTCCGGTCAACCGGTATTGGATCGCAATCTGATTCTGATAGTCGAAGCGGTTCTTGTAGGGATCGCGCCGGAACTCGCTGGCAAGCAATTCAGCCGCGCGTTTGTAATATGCGTGCCGCTCGTAGAACCCCACCAGCGCGCGCAGTTCGTTGTAGTATGCCGAATCCTGAGGTGTGAGCGTCGGAGAATTCTTTGGCCGAGCCTCGAAGGCTGAATCCTTGAGTCGAATCTGTAATTGCTCCTCCACGTCCGCAAGACAGGCAGCTCGGGCGATTCCGATATAACGCTGTAGAGACTGAGCGTCTGAATACAGCGTGAGTTTTGAGGTTGACGCTTGAAGAGCCGCCCCCAGCGCGGCAGTCTCATCGGTCGTGGCGTAGTCGATCACGCCCTTGCCGAAGTCCGCCCGCATCGCGGCGTCGATTGCTTCGACAACGCTTTTCGCTTTGAATGACTGACTATTCTGAGCGATCGCGAGGGCCTGGGCGCGCAGGCGTTCGATCTTTTGATACACCGACGCCGGCGGCTCGGTGCGCACCATCGAATTTATGTAGCCGGCAACGCTTGGAGTAGGAAAGTAATCGTCGCCTTCGAGCTTCTTGGGCAGATCGGCGAATACCAAGTCGTAAGTTCGCACCGCTTCGCTGTTTAATCCCCACCCCTTGAGTTTCCCGGCGATTTTGGCTTGAGCTTCGATGGTTGCGTTCTTCTTCCCGGCCAGCGCCTGCCGAATCGTCTTGACCGCCTCGTCGCGCTGACCTTGCCGCACCTGAATCCGCGCGACCTCGATCAGCCATTCGGGATCGCGGCCGGCAAGCGTCCAGCCTTCACGCAGCGTGGCGATCGCTTCGTCGTAGCGTCGCTGCCTCGCGAGCACCGACGCAAGCGTGAAGCGCAGATCCGTACGCTGGGGCTCGTTCAACACCGCGATCCGATATTGATCTGCTGCTCCCGCAAGGTTCCCTCTCCGATCGTAGATCCGGCCGAGCACAACCTGCCACCGATAGTTCTTGTTCGACTCCCTCGACAACTTCTCATAGTAACTCACCAGCCGGTCGACCAGGTTGTGTCGTTCCGCATAGTCGATCGCGGTCGCGAGACGGTCAGCGTCTTCCGGAAAGCTGTTGATGATCTCGATGTGCTGATCGACCGCGTCTTGATACTTGCTCAGCGAGTCGAGCGTTCGAATCATGCCGACGCGAAGACCGGCTATGCGCGACCTGGTCTCCTCGCCCCCCAAACCGGCTTCCCGAGCCTCCTTGAAGGCTTCCTGATAAAGCGTGGCAAGGTCGTTTAGCTTGTTCTCGGCCCCAAGCGTGCGCGCCAATTCACCGAAAACCTCAGTGTCCAGATGGTTCTCATTGTAGAACGCCCGCAATGTCGCTTCCGCGTCGGCCAGCTTGTTCGCGTCGAGTTGTCTGCGGGCCAGCAGCAGCGCGAAGCTCCGTCGATTTGCTCCAAGCGCGCGGGCCAGAGTCCGCTTGTATAGATCGAGCGATTTGTCCAACAGACCGGCTCGCCAGTAGAACTGCGCCGATTCTTCGATGACTCCCACGTTCGTGGGGTAGTCGCCCACCAGCTTGTCGATCAGGGTGACTGCGGCATCAACCTGCCCGTGTCGTTCCAGGAACGATGCAAGCTGCAAGCGATACATCATCGCTTCGCGTTCGTCGCGCGCTATGGCCATCAGCCGCGCGATCACCTGCTGCTCGTCTTCCGGCCTAAGAATCGATCGGAATAGATCGCGCACCGATTCGAGGAACGCGGAGTCACTCGACCGCGCAACCTCGGCGCGCAGGAGCGCCAGCGCATCGGCCTGATGATCGCGCTCGGCCTGATAATCGGCATACCCGATAATCAACTGCCAGTCGGTCGCATTTGCCCCACGGGCTTTCTCATAGGCGGCCGCAATCTTATCGGTCAGACCCTTTCGCTTCGACAGTTGCGCCAGTCGCTTGGCGACCGTGTCACGCCCATCTCCCGGCTCGTCGAGCGCCTTGACGTATTCCGCGACCGCCGAATCGAGATCCCCCTTGCCTTCGTAGACCGCGCCCAGCCGGTATGCATAGATCGTCTGATCGCCGGTTACGTTGCGCAGTTCTTTGAATACGCGGACGGCTTGGTCGAATTGATAGTAGTCC
>CAZOOE010000418.1:0-6001 GCA_964581275.1 uncultured Clostridia bacterium | reverse complement strand
AGGTCGCTCGCGAGATCGCTCGCGCGGGTTCGCGATTCGCCTCTCACGTATGGCGCAGCGCAGCGTCAGGCAATCTCGGCGGATGGCAAGTCGCGCGTGCTCTCTACTTTTTGAACGCGCTCACCGGAAGCATCGGGACCGAAGGCGGCGTCTCGCCGAACGTCTGGAACAAGTTCGTTGCGACGCCTTTCTCGAAACCCGCGCCTCAGAAGGTCTGGAACGAGACGCTATGGCCTCGCGAGTACCCACTGGCGCATCACGAGATGAGCTTCCTGCTTCCCCACCTGCTAAAGGACGGGCGTGGACATCTCGCCGCTTATTTCACGCGAGTCTACAATCCAGTGTGGACTAACCCTGATGGAATGAGCTGGGTCGAGGTTTTAAGGGACGAATCCAAGATCGAGCTTCACGCGGCGCTCACGCCGGTTTGGAGCGAGACAGCGTGGTTCGCGGACTACGTTCTGCCGATGGGCGTCGGAGCGGAACGGCACGACATAATGAGTCAGGAAACCCATTCGGCGCAGTGGATTTCCTTCCGTCAGCCGGTTCAGCGTGTGCTCCGAGAGCGTAGGGACGAGCACATCGACTTCACCTACGAAGCTAATCCCGGCGAGGTTTGGGAGGAAGATGAGTTCTGGATCGAACTCTCGTGGCGGATTGACCCCAGTGGGGAGCTTGGCATACGGCGTCATTTCGAATCACCTTATCGTCCCGGCCAGAAGGTCACGATCAACGAATACTATCGCTGGATTTTTGAGAATAGCGTTCCCGGCTTGCCCGAGAAATCGCGCAAGGCCGGTCTGTCCCCTCTCGAGTTCATGCGACGCAATGGAGCGTTCACGGTAAGGACGAGCATCTACGATCAACACCAAGCGCAGTTAAGCGACACCGACCTGGAAGGAACACGGGTCGACAGCGCCGCACGAATAGTCAAACAGAGCGCGAGCGGTGAGCAGGTGATCGGAGTGATGATAGACGGCCTGGCGGTTCGCGGGTTCGTGACTCCCTCACGCAAGCTCGAGTTCTATTCCAGGACTATGGCCGATTGGAAGTGGCCCGAGCACACGCTGCCCGCTTACGTGCGAAGTCATGTCAACTGGCGCGATCTCGATCAGGCAAACAACGATTACATACTCGTTCCGACGTTCCGGTTGCCGACGCTGATTCACACCCGTTCTGGGAACGCAAAGTGGCTCTACGAAATCTCGCATACGAATCCGTTGTGGATAAACCCGAAAGACGCCCAGAAGGTTGGCTTCAAGACCGGTGACCTGGCTCGGGTGAGCACCGAGATAGGATACTTCGTGGTGCGTGTGTGGGCGACCGAGGGCATCAGACCTGGAGTCGTTGCCTGCTCGCATCACCTCGGCCGCTGGCGATTGAAGGAAAATCAGGGCACAGATCGCTGGGCCTCCGCGCTTGTTGATCTCGATGAGCTGGGGGACGGTCGCTGGCGGCTTCGGCAGATCGAAGGCATCAAACCTTTCGAGAGCGAAGATCCGGACTCGACGCGAATCTTCTGGCAAGAAGGCGGTGTGCATCAAAACCTCACGTTCCCGGTTCACCCCGATCCTGTCAGCGGAATGCATTGCTGGCACCAGCGTGTGCGAGTCGAACCCGCGCACGGCGGCGACAGGTACGGAGACGTTGTTGTGGACACAAACCTTTCTCACGAGGTTTACCGAAAGTGGTTAGAGATGGCACGCCCGGCTCCCGGTCCTGGCGGATTGCGAAGACCCCTGTGGTTCTCGCGCCCGGTGCGTCCGGACAATGAAGCTTATGTTGTGAAGGATCGGTGATTTCCGGTCGATCGGTTCTGCTATTGGTCTCGATTTAGAAGCTTTACTTGAAGAGTCTGGAAGACAAATGGCATCCAACATTGGTGAGAGGAGTGGTATGCCTTCTCCGCTTAACTTGCGAGATACGATCCTTGACGCGTGGAAAACCAATAATCGCGTCACGGTCCTTCTGGTCGAGCATTTGCCCGCCGAACTTTGGGAAGCCAAGGTGCCGGGAGCACCGCGTCGCACGGTCCGGATGCTTGCCGGTCACATCCACAATGCCCGGTGTATGTGGATCAAGACGCTCGGCAAAGAGCACGGCATCGCAGTGCCGCGAAGTGTCGATCGGTACAAGGTGAAACCTAAGGATCTCATTCCAGCGCTTGGGCGTAGCAGCACGGGCATGTTGAGTCTCCTGAAGTTCGGCTGTGATCAAGGGGGAAGAATTCCCGCCACGTCGTCTTATGTCTGGCGCAACCTCCCCCTCGACGTTGGGCACGTTCTCAGCTATTTCGTCGCGCACGAAGGCCATCACCGGGGACAGATTGTGATGCTTGCCCGCCAATTGGGATATCGCCTGCCGGTGGAGGTCACGGAGGGCCTATGGCAGTGGTCGAAGCTTGCCCGGGAAGTCTAGAACTGTGGTTTTGTTTACGCCCAACACGTCGTTGGACGGGAGCGCAGGAAGCCTCTTTCTTAACTTGTGAGGTAAGGAGCACAGCATGTACGGACTAATCGTCAAGTTGACGGCCGCTTCAGGGGCGCGTGATACCTTGATCCAGATCTTGAGTGAGAGCGCAGTCGACATGCCTGGGTGCTTGAGCTACGTCGTGGCCAAAGACGCTGTCGACGACAGCGTCCTTTGGGTCACGGAGGTGTGGGACAACGAGGCCAGTCACGATTCTTCTCTGTCGCTGCCGACCGTGCGGAATGCAATACCGCGGGCGAAGCCGCTCGTTTTGCACTTCGAGAAGGTCGCGGCCACAAGCCCAGTCTGGGCCGCGGGGCTCATATCGGCGCACGTCCCATCGCGTTGCGTTGACCACGCTGTAGAAAAATGAGCTTGTCAGGGGTTGCCTCGTTCGCTAGTCTAAATACACAGATGAAGATCGTAGTTATCGGATACGGTAGGGTCGGGTCTAGGACAGTAGCAGCGCTTCTCGATCGAGGCCACCAAATAACCGTCGTAGACAAAGAAGCCAGCCGTCTCGGCCGCGCCTCCCGTCTGGAGGGTGTTGAGCTGGTTCAAGGCAACGGCATCGACGTGGATGTTCAACGCGAGGCCGGAATTGGCGAAGCGGACATCCTGCTGGCGGTCACCTTCGATGACAATGTGAACCTGATGGCGGCGCAGGTAGCTCGCACGCATTTTCACGTCCCTCGCGCAATCGCCCGCGTATACGAACCAAGCCACGCCGAAGCCACTCAGGAAGATCCCCAGTTGATTGTGGTCTGCCCGACGCTTCTTGCAGTGACGATGATAGTCGAGCAAGTGGACATCGCGGCCAAACAGCCCGTGGTCGAGCGCATAATACCCGAGGTGGTTATGGCGCAGCCACGGTTGCGCTATGATGCAACCGATGAGTCGCGTTATATCCTCATAGCAGGCGGCGGCAAAGTTGGGGTGAATCTTGCGCGCGAGCTTTACGAAAGCGGCCATGAGGTCGCGGTGATCGAACGCGAGGCGACGCGCGCGGTAGCACTATCAACCAAGCTCGATTGCCCGGTGTTTGTAGGGGACAGCTCTACCCATGACGTATTGGAAACCGCCGGAGCCCCGAGAGCGCGTGTGTTTGTGGCGGCGACTGGCAGCGACCAGGACAACCTTATCGCTTGTCAGGTGGCAAAGAAGGTATTTGGCGTCCCGAAGACTATTGCTCGCGCTTCCAATCCAAAGAATGAAGAGGTGATGGCTCGGCTTGGTGTGGACTCTACGGTTAGCTCGACGGCTATCATCCAACAGGTAATCGAACGAGAGCTGCCGACTGTCCGAATAAAGACTCTGCTGAGCCTTCAAGCGGGCGCCTTCCAGATCCTGGAGTACCCGCTGGACGGCACTTCTCCCGCTACCGGTCATAGCCTACGCGAGATCGATCTGCCCCATGACAGCAACCTTATCGCCATCTTACGCGGGAACACCATGGTCATCCCGCGCGGGGAGACGATTCTCAATGATGGTGATCTAATAGTCGCGCTTGTTAACACGGAGGAGGAAGCTCAATTGCGTCTCGCCTTACTGGGCGCTTAGCCAACCGTGGCCACGCGTTGGCGATCGAGCAAGGGTTTATGGGTAAAAAGGTACTCGTCGTCGAAGATCATCACGATACCTCATTTCTGCTCTGCCGGCTGTTGAAGATGGAAGGCTATGATGTGGAGCACGCGATCGATGGGATGGTGGGTTACAACGCGGCCGCAAATGCGCCACCAGATTTGATCGTTACTGACATACAGATGCCGCGAATGGACGGAATCGAGATGATAAAGAGGATTCGCGAGTGCCAGGCCTGCAAACAAGTGCCGATCATCGTTATGAGCGCTTACGGTCAGCGTCGCATCACTGACGCCATCGAAGCCGGAGCGAATGGCGTCGTCCAGAAGCCGATAGATCTGGACAGCTTCCTCGAAGCTATCAGATCAAAGCTGACCCTAACGTGATTGTCACTGCGCGTCCGCGGGACCGTAGATGATCGCTGAAGCGTCAAGAGCCTGATGGAATGAGTCCGGCTTATCAACCTCACTATCAAACACGCACGTTCGATTCCGCCCACTCAGCTTTGCCCTGAATAAGGCCTGATCGGCCTTCTGGACAATCTCCAGCGCTGCGGTGCCGTCATCGGGGAAGGTAGCGACGCCGAGGCTGATCGTAATGTGCATTGTTTGAGAGAGGTCGTTCGTCGACGCCGGGAACGCATGGGTTTCGACTGTCTTCCTGATTGATTCGGCAACTTCAAACCCACGGTCACGCGAGTCTATCACGTAGGCCATGTACTCCTCACCACCATAGCGCGCCGCCAAATCCGCGCTGCCTACAACGTCCCGAATGATGTGCCCAACGTCGCGAATAGTGTGGCTTCCCACAATGTGTCCCCGCGCATCGTTGACGCGCTTGAAGAAGTCTATGTCCATCATCAGGGCGCTGATTTGGGGGCGCTCCGAGGCCCTGGAGGCCTCGACTATTCTTCGATCAAGCTCGGCGAACAGACTCCGCCGCGATCGGAGACCAGTTAGCTCATCTCGCTGGGTCATCTGATGAAGCTTCTCCTGAAACTCCGCCTCAGACTCGTCGAGCATCGCAAATTTCATCAGGTGGTTGCCGATCTTTATCTTGTCGCCGTCTTGAAGCAACTGCTGCGACGTGACCTTGGCTCCGTTAAGAAAAGTGCCGTTGGTTGAGTCGAGGTCGTTGACGTAATACTCGACGCACTCTCCATCCAAAGAGAGATACATTATCTCCGCGTGTTGGCGCGATGCGATTTCGTCGCGCAGTACGAGATCGACCTGCGACCCTCGGCCTACGATAGTGCGCTCCTTCTCAAGTTTAACGGTCTGTCCGATGGACTGGCCTTGCAATACGACGAGGACTGGCCGCTTGGTGATCGATAGTGGCACTTCGCGGAGGTCAAGCTTTACTGTGCGCTCGGCATCACTCACGGATTCTCACCTTCAATTCGATTGAATATAACAACCGAATAGAGCCCAGCGCAATTGCAAAGTCACAGTTGCGGGCGGCAGCGAGAAGTGATCTAGAAAAACCGATGACCTAACTACGCTGGGCTACCGCTCCGGTTACGACTCTGCCCGTTGCCCCGTTTGCTTGACGCTAACGCGACCGCTCACTACACTTTTAGTCTCGGCGCTAATTTGCTTTGGGGTTCGATGATGACGAAAACGAACGGCAATCAGGATACATTGTGCGCGGCAGTGGAGCGCCTTGCCGAGGCGAATCTGCCTACCAAGTTCGGACTCTTTCGAATCATTGGTTTTAAGAGCCTTATAACCAATGAAGAGTTTCCGGTGCTGGTCAAAGGGGAGCTGGATGGTGAGACGCCCACCCTCGTTCGAATTCACTCGCAATGCCTGACCGGCGACGTGTTCCACTCCTTGAAATGTGACTGCGGCAGGCAGTTGGATCACGCGATGAGCCTCATTCAAGGAGAGGGGCGCGGCGTCATCATCTATCAACAACAGGAAGGCCGCGGGATCGGAATCACGAACAAGAT
>CAZOOE010000417.1:0-6048 GCA_964581275.1 uncultured Clostridia bacterium | reverse complement strand
GCCAAGCGAGTGACGTCGTGAAGTCCGACCACGGCCGGTATGCCGAGCGAGCGAGCGATGATTGCCGAGTGGGAGGTCAAACCGCCTGTGTTGGTTGCGAATCCTAACACGTGCTTGAAGTCCAGCTCGGCCACCGTCGAAGGCCAGATGTTCTTGGCGACGATGATCACGTCCTGATCGAGCTTCGATAGATCGAATTTGTCGTGGCCTGAGAGTATCGTGAGAAGCCGTGTGGCCACGTCTTCCAGGTCGGACGTGCGCTCGCGAAGGTAGAGATCGTTTACTTGTTTGTAAGCATCGATCGCCCGATCGGCCACCGAACGAACCGCCCATTCGGCGTTCACTCGCCGGGTTCGGATGTCGTGCTCGAGCTCTTCAATCAGCCGGGCGTCTTCGAGCATCAGCAGGTGCGCGTCGAGTATGAACGAGTGCTCGTAGCCGAGCTCTTCGGCGAGGCGGACCTTTATTCCCTGTAGTTGGGCGCGCGCTTCCTGGAAAGCCTCGCGCAAGCGGTGGACCTCGATTCGCGCCTGCGCAATTGATACGCCGATGTAGTAGAACTGATGTCGGCCGCGCTCATCGAGTCTGAGAACGCGCCCTACCGCGATGCCGGGGGAAGCGGGGACACCTTGCAGCTTCACGTCGCGCGAGCGAGTCACGCTAGAAGACGCCATCCGTTAATTCCTCGCCGAATTTCCTTTCCACCAATTCCACGAGCGCATCAATCGCGCGCTCCTCATCCTCGCCTTCGGTCTTGATTATAAGGCTTGTACCACGCGAAGCAGCAAGCAACAGTACGCTGAGGATCGACTTGCCGTCGGCGTTCTCGCCGGTATCCTCTCGACGAAGGTTGACGCTGCTGCTGAACTGCGAGGCGCGGCGAACGAGTTGCGCCGCCGCACGAGCGTGAAGGCCCAGCCGGTTGGAGATTGTCACTGTGCGTTCTTGCATCGGAGCCAGTCCGTGGCGCCAAGGCTGCCCAAGCTACTTCCGAAGGTTTGACGGAAGCCTGATCAGGTGGCCGGCTCATTCGAGCCGCGATTCTCTCCTTCTTTTATTGTCCCGGATTCTAACTCAGCGTTCTCGGATCGGCAGCATCCCGCAACCCGTCACCCAGAAAATTCCAAGCCATCACAGCTACAAAGATAAATACGCCAGGAATGAGGACCCACGGAAAGTCGATGAGCTGACGGTTATTCTGGGCCGCCGAAAGCATGTTCCCCCAGCTCGCTTCCGGTTCCTGTATCCCGACACCGAGAAATGAAAGTGCAACCTCGCTCAGGATGAAAACCGGCACCGACAGCGTTCCGGTCACGATGACGAACGAAAACCTTTTTGGCAAGATTTGCCGTATGATGATCCTCGAGTCACAGAATCCACTCCCGACCCGCGCAATCACATATTCCTTCTCTTTTAACGAGAGCACCATCCCTCGAATCACTCGTGCTTCGGTCGCCCACCCTATAAACGCCAGTATGATCACTATGATGAAATAGATTTGAGTCGAGCTCATTCCCATGCCGAAGAGTTGGCGCAGGATTAAGATAAAGTACAGGCTTGGCAGCGCAAGCAAGATCTCTACCCCGCGCATCAGAGCGAAGTCTGTAATGCCGCCGAAGTATCCCGCTATGCCCCCAACTATCATTCCGATTATCGTCGAGATAAGGATGCCGATGATTCCGATCGATAGCGAGACTTGAGCCCCAAAGAGGATGCGAGTGAATATGTCCCTGCCCATCTGATCCGATCCGAACAAGAAGAGGTGTCCCGGTTCATCGACTCCAAACAGGTGTACGCTTGACTCTATGATCCAGAGGACGCGATATCTGTCACCTCCCACGAAAAAACGAATCGGATACTTCGTGGCTGTATCGTTGCGATAGGTTGCGAGCTGCGGATCGACTGGGACGATCGCGTAAACAAAAGGACGGCTCAAATGACCTTGCTCATCGAAGAAGTGTATGCGAGTGAGCATGGGCGGATAGAACGGCAGGTCATTCCTCGCGTTGTCGTATTTGTAAGGTGCCAGGAAGCCCGCCAGTATCGCCGCCGAGTACATCGCTGTAAGAGTGTACAGCCCGACCATGGCTGTGCGGTTGTTCCGTAACTTGAGTCTGAGGATCTGAGAGGGCGAGCGGCCCCGCCCGCGAGATGTGTCGGTTCCCACACCGGTAACGGGCGTCTTCGTTCGCGGTTCGTGGCGCGGGTTCTCAGACGCCGGTTCGCCGCGGTTGCTGAGATCGGACATCAAGAATTCACTCCAGTCGGATTCGTGGATCAATCAAACCAAGCAACAAATCGGCGATCAGGTTCCCAATCACCAGCATCAACACCAGCATCACCACCGAAGCCATGACCAGGGGCTCGTCCTTGTTTGAGAGCGCATCGAAGGTCAGCGTGCCAAGTCCCGGCCACCCAAACACAAACTCGGTCAGCAGTGCGCCTGCGAGCAGGGTTGCCAGCGAGAATCCGAATATAGTGACCAGGGGATTGATCGCGTTCCCGAGCGCGTGTCTGGTCAACACCCGCCAGCGGCTGAGACCCTTCGCGCGAGCCGTTCGAATGTAGTCCTGGGACAACGTCTCTATCATCTCGCTTCGCATCTGCCGAACATATTGTGCCAACCCGATGGTGCCGAGCACGACCATTGGCAACACCAGATGCCAGAGCGTGTCGACGAGCTTTTGCCAGGGAGTCATCACCCCCCACATCACTTGATCGTGAATCCCTCCTGCCGGGAACAGGCCCGTCCTGGCGGCGAATAGCACCATCAACAGCGAAAAGAAGACGCTGGGAATTGAGAGTCCGAAAAACGATATGAACCCTATGATTCTGTCGATCCAGCGGTTGCGATATACCGCCGCAAGCACGCCAAGCGGAATTGCAAACAGCCAGGAGAACACCAGAGCGGAACCGGTCAGGAGTAGAGTATTCAGCATCCGCTCTCCGATGAGTGTCGAGACCGGCGCGCTCTTGGTAAACGAATATCCGAAATCACCTCGCAGCGCGGGCCAGACCCAATACCAGTAACGTTCGAACACGTTGTTGCTGTCGAGGTGATACATTCGTTCCATCCGTTCGACGTAGTCGCGGCTGATGGAAGGGTTGAGCCTGATTTCAGCGAGAAAGTTACCCGGCGAGGCGACCAGCAGCGCCTTCGTGATAAAGGTGACCAGGATTATCAACGGTATGGCCGCAAGCAATCGCCTTATTAGGAAGGTCTGCATGATAGGGGTTGGGGGTCAGGTGTTAGGGGTTGGGCCGAACCCTAACCCCATCCCTAACCCCAACCTGTCACTTCTTCAAGTAAATCTCTTCAGAGTTCCACAACACCCGAGGGGGCAAAGCGGCCGGATGAAGGTTACCAAATTTATTCTTGTAGGCTACCGCCTCGCGCGAAGCGACCAGGTTTATTTCAGGCAAGTATTCAGACCAGATTCGCTGAACCTGGGCAAAGAGCCGGTGGCGTTCACCCTGATCCGACGACGACTCAATCTGCTGCATCAGCTGGTCTGCGCGGGCTTCCCATTCGGTGGACGGTTTCTGCTGTCTCGGAAAGCACACATGGTTAAGACCCGAAGACAAGATGATATTCTTTTGGCCGGCCGGGCCAGGCGGAGGGTTGGTCTGCCACCCGAGGACCATCGCATCAAAAGCATAAGTTGACTGCATCTTGTCGACCAATACGCCCATCGCAATTGGAGCCGAGTTGGCTTTGATGCCAACATCTTGCATGCTCTTCGCGACAAAACTTGCGGTTTCCACTCGCTGGTTATTGCTGGCATTAGTGATGAGATTGATCTCGACCGTATGGCCCGCCGAGTCCTCAAGAAAGCCGTCGCCGTTCGTGTCTTTCAGTCCTACTTCGGCAAGAAGCTGCCGGGCGCGATCTGGATCGTATTGGTACTTCAAGATGTCATCGCTGAACCAGGTCTTGTCTCCGGGAGTGTCGAATGAATAGATTGGCACGCCTCGCCCCGAGAAAACGGTGTTGGCGAGGGCCTCGCGATTGATCGCATAAGAGACTGCCTGTCGAAATTTCTGATCGCGAAACAGGCGAAGCTTCCAGGGCTCGACGAACGGTTTGTGGCTCTTTGGATCGCTTCCAGTGTTCTGATTTAACGCCACCCAGTTGGTGTCATACGATATGCCTATGTCGTCAACTTTGATGTCCGCACTCTCCATTCTCTTGACCAACGCGTAGTCCTGCGGTCGGACGCGGGCCATGAGGTCGATCTCACCCGCCTGGAACTTGGACTGAACCGTATTGAAGTCTTTGACGATAACGAAGACGATGCGATCGAGATAAGGCAGCCGTTGTCCGCGGCTGTCGACCTTCCAAAAATATGGGTTGCGCTCGAGCACTACCCGTTGGCCGCTGACGTACTCTTTAATGCGGAAGGGTCCCAACCCAACTATGCTGCTGGGGTCGTCGGTCAGCTTCATCGTATCGGCGAACCTCCCCGTTCGCCACGGCTGCTCCCATTTGTGCCTGGGTATTAACCAAATATTGTAGACCAAATCGAGGAAGCTTCCGTTTGGGCGATGGAGCTTGAAGCGCACGGTGTAGTCATCGAGTTTTTCAAGTTCCGGATAAATAGCGGCGCCGTTCTCATCGGTCGCTTCGACGAAAACGTCACGGGCCGCATTGTCGACGTTCTCGTCGAGAATTACGTTGTAAGTGAAAACAAGATCGTCCGCGCTGAAAGGCTCGCCGTCCGACCATCTCACCCCGCGGCGCAAATGAAAGGTCCACTCGGTCGCGTCTTTTGACACGTCCCATTTTGTGCACAGCCCGGGATCAAAATCAGGGCGAGCATCACCATTACGATAGTCGACCGGGCAGCGAAAAACGTTGTACCACACCACGTCGGCGGTGTTTGAGTCAGTCGCGCGAATGATATTGAACGTCTTTGGGTCTTCCGGTACCGATAGCACAAGCGTGCCCCCGTGAGTACCGGGTTCTCCGTTATATGCATACGCGTCTTGCGGCGCATCGCCTTCAAACGGTGGATTGGGAGTGCCGCTTGCGATGCGTGTAGCGCCTCCCCGGCAGCCAGCGGCAACGATCATCGCAGTCATCACGACGGCGGCGACGATGTTCCTCATTCTCTAGCTCCTTCGGGGGATGATCTCAAGTGGTGCCTGCTGCAAGAGAAAGTATCGTAGACTCAAGGTAGTGTCAAACTGACAAACCTTGGCTTGATAGGTCATTCCCGCGCTCTGGCGCACAACACCCAGCAGTAAAACGCTGGGCTAACGGAAAAACAGGACCAGACCATAGTCCATTCGAACTTGGCCGGTTTTGGGATGTCTCATCCCGCAGCCACACAGGAATCATAGGCTCACTCGCGACAAGACGCTGCACAAACTTAATAGCCTCAACACTTCTATCAATCCCGCTCCACGGCACACGGTTTGGGTTGCGCATAAATCGGCTTGATCCGCCTGACTCAGCGCTCCGGGAGAATGCTATGGAAAACCTTTGGCTGGATCTTCGGTACGGGTTCCGCATGCTCGTGCGCAGCCCGTCGTTCACCATCGTGGCTTCAGGAGTGCTCGCGCTGGGCATCGCCGCAGGCACTACGATCTTCAGTGTCGTCAAGAGTTCGGAATCTTAGATTTCAGACTCTTAGCTTCAGATTCCAGATTCTCAGATTTCAGATTTCAATTTAAGTTCTACTCTCAGATTTCAGATTTCAGACTTCAGATTTCAAATTTCAGATTTCAGATTCTCAGATTTCAGATCTAAGATCTCAGATTCTCAGATCTCACTTCTTAGATTGTTTGGAAATCTGAAATTGTTTCGAAATTTGAAATTTGAAATTTGAAATTATCTGAAATTTGGAATTTGAAATCTGAAATAATCCGAGATCTGAAAATAGATCTTGAAATCCGGACCCTGAACGCTGAACTCAGGGACCCAAACCCGATTGGAGAAACCATGGAAACATTCCTGCAGGACATACGATTCGGGGCGAGGACGCTCCGTCGCAGCCCGGGTTTTACCTCGGTCGCACTCATCGCCCTTGCTTTGGGCATTGCCGG
>CAZOOE010000416.1:0-6061 GCA_964581275.1 uncultured Clostridia bacterium | reverse complement strand
GCGGCGCCGGCTACATCGGATCGGCTCTCTTACCCAAGTTGCTCGCGAAGGGTTACCGCGTGAGACTGCTCGACCTGCTGATTTACGGTACAGAGCCGATAGGGGAGGTCATCGATCATCCGAATCTTGAAATAATGCAGGCGGACTTTCGGCAGGTGGACAAGGTCGTCGAGGCCATTCGCAACGTCGACGCGGTCGTTCATCTCGGGGCAATAGTCGGCGACCCGGCGTGCGCGCTTGATGAAGAGCTGACTATCGAAGTCAACCTTATGGCCACGCGAATGATTGCCGAAGTCGCAAAGGGAAGCAATGTCAGCCGATTCATTTTCGCCAGCACCTGTTCGGTGTACGGCGCCAATCCGGCCACCCTCGACGAACGCTCATCGCTGCACCCTGTTTCTATTTACGCTCGCAGCAAGATCGCTTCCGAGCGGGTACTGGCGAGCATGGCGAACTCTGGCTTCGGGCCGACATCGTTAAGGTTTGGAACGATCTATGGCTTGTCGGGTCGCACCCGCTTCGACCTAGTCATCAACCTGCTGACCGCGAAGGCGATGGCTGAGGGACGCATCACTATCTTCGGAGGAAATCAGTGGCGGCCCTTCGTTCACGTAGAAGACGCTGCCGAAGCTGTGATAAGAACGCTCGAGGCGCCGCTATCTCTCGTCGGCAATCAAATCTTCAACGTCGGTTCGGATGAACAGAACTACACAATCCAGCAAGCGGGCGAGATCATAGCGCGCCTGGTCCCAAACGCAGAGCTTGTCAGCGAGGGATCACACACGGACCTGCGCGACTACAAGGTGAGCTTCGGGAAGCTCGAGAAGACTCTCGGGTTTGCCCCGCGCTGGACAATCGAGCAAGGCGTAAAGCAAGTCATCGACGCGATCGAAGCCGGCCGCGTGAAAGACTACCGCGACGCTAAGTACAGCAACGTCAAGTTCCTTGGCGATGAGGGCGCGTCGCGGTTGATACCTCGACGGAATGGCTGGGCGCACGAGTTAATCAAGGAGCATACGCCCGGACGGGTGAGAGTTACCGGAGAAAAGGGGAGCCCGCGCGTTTGACAGATGAAACGTATTGAAACCGACCTTCCCGGCGTCTGTTTGATCGAACCTACAGTCTTCGAGGATCAGCGCGGGTTCTTTTTCGAGAGCTATCACGAGTCCAAGTTTGCCGAGTTGGGCATCAAGGACCGGTTCGTTCAAGACAATCATGCCAAATCGGTCAAAGACACCCTGCGGGGTTTGCATTATCAAGTCACTCATCCCCAGGCAAAGCTTTGCCGCGTGGTTCAGGGCGAGGTCTTTGACGTTGTGGTCGACGTCAGACGCGGCTCACCTCATTTCGGGAAGTGGGTGTCTGGTGTACTCTCCGAACAGAACAAGCGCCTGATGTACGTCCCGCCTGGATTTGCACACGGGTATCTGGTCTTGAGCCAGACCGCCGAGTTTCTCTACAAATGCAGCGACTTCTACCATCCCGAGCACGAGCGAGGTGTGGTGTGGAACGATCCGAACGTAGGGATCGACTGGGGCATATCGACCCCGATCTTGTCAGACAAGGATCGCAGAAACCCAACGCTTTCCGGCATCGCCCGAAACGAGTTCCCGGAATACAGGCGAGGTAAGCCACGCTGCTAACTCAAAAATCTATTGACTTTTGCGGATCGATTCCATATTCTGGGCTCTGCTCAGAGTCCCAAACGCACGGTTAGGCTTCCCGCGTTAGTGGAGGAAAAATGAAATTGGGAACCAGTTACCAGCGAGCATCTGTCAGCATCGTCCTGGCGATGGCGCTCGCGACGGTTTTTACTCTCCGTTCATTTGCTGCGCCTGAGGTCGGTAAGGTTTTCGTTGACCCGACGCTGGCGCAGGACTGCTCGGGAACACTTACGGTGAAAGCGGGCCAGGTTACGATCAACGGCAACACCGCGCAGACTGGGGCGACCGTGATGACCGGAAGCGTCATCGCCACCGGTTCAAACGGCAAAGCGATCATCGATCTGGGAGCGCTCGGACGTGTAGAGGTTGGAGACAACACGACTGTCACTCTGACCTGCGCCGGAGGCACGCTTCAAATCAGATCGACTTGCGCGAGGACTGAGGTTGAGGTTAGAAAGGGATCGCTCAATGTAACCTCGCCGACCGCCGGAACACTCGCCGCGGGACAGAAGGGCAAATACACCGGCGGCGTGGATGCGTCTTCCACAGGCGGTATTGACGTAAAAGTGGAGTGCGAGGGACGCAAGGCTGGGGCCGGTCGTTTTGTCGGACCTGGATTAGTCGGCTTGCTGGCGCTTGTCGGTGTTGGAGCAGCGGTCGCAATTGGCATCTCAGTTGGCGGCGGCAGCGAGTCATCCGGGGCAAGCAGCCCGGTGCGATAGCGTAGACTTATCCTGAGAGTTTTGGGCCATAAAGTTGTAGTTTCGGAAACGCCTCGGCGTCAACAAGCGCCGGGGCGTTTCCTCGCCGGGGCGTTTCTTCGCCGGTAAGAAAAGAAGAGGCGTTCGTGGCTGACATGCTCTGTCCCCAATGCGCGGGGCACACACACAGATCACACACCCGGGGCTTCAGCGAAAAACTCGCCAAGACATTGACTTCGCACAAGCCCTACAGGTGCCACGAGTGCGGCTGGCGCGGCTGGCTCCGAACGGGCGATTCTTCAAAACACCGTAATCGGGTGCGAACGATCATCAGTGTGTTGGTAACCCTCCTAGTCACAACCCTGCTCGCCCTGTATGTTGTCGAGAAGCTCAGCGTGCCTGGCCCGGATGCGGGTTCCGAACGGCGGCAGACCCCCTAACCCTGCGCGCCGTCTCTTGTTCGACCGTGCTCCCGATCATCTCTAACGCGTTGAATTTAACCTTGATTCGCTCGCTCTTTCTTTGTAACAATAGTTGACTGCAAGCTTGTCCTTTCCCGCGGGTCTCAAGCTTAGGAGGAGAGATTGAAAGTCGTAGTATCTTTCGTAGTCCTGTTTGTTTCGCTATCGGTAACTCAGGTTGTGCTCGGACAGTCCCCTGTCGCGACCCTTGCGCTAAGCGCCGATCGCATCGGTGAAATCAAAACTGCTCAGGGAATAACAACTATGATACGGTTTCCGGAGGCGGTTCAAGAGATCATATGCGGAGATCTCTACGATGCGGGGACGGGAAAGGGAACCTTCGTCGTTCAGCGCAGCGGGACCAATGATCGGCCGGGAAACGAAGTTTTCATAAAGCCTGTTTCACCCAGAGGCGCCAGCAACATGTTACGGAAAGACCCCGTGCACCTTTACTACACCTTAGCCCTGACCTAAGTGCCCACAGCCAATGCAACCCGAAGTGTGAATGGTACTGACCTCGCGCCCGCAACAAACCCAAACCCGCCAGCGCCAACTGCCGAGTCGCGTGGCGCCGACCCTGAAAAGCCGACTCCTGATTTCGAGCGCCTCAAGGCTGAAGCTGAGCAGCAAGCTCGTCAGAAGGCCGCCGAAATTATTCGCGGTGCCCAGCAGCAGGCGGACCGGAAGATTGCCGAGGCGGATGCCAAGCTTACCGAGGCCGAGCGCATCGCGCCGCAGCGAGCAGACCAGGAGATCGAACGCAGATTCATGCAAGCGCTGATGTTGGGATTGCGCGAAACCAAGGTGAGCAACACTCGCGCGACCGCGAAGAAGGTTATCATTACGCTTGATCAGCGCATGCTTCTGTTTGACGACAAGGCTTATTTGCGCTACACAGTTCAAAATACTGGCGACAAGGACTTCGCCTTTACGGCGATCTCACTCGAGGTGACCGACGGGAAAGACGTCAAGCCGCTCACCGCAGTAGTGAATCAAAGCAAATCCGAGAATTCGATTGCGCCGGGGGAATCGCTGACTGGGGTCATAGTGTTCGATCCCAAACAGGTTGGAACCAAACAGAGACTCACGCTGTTCGTCCGCGGTGAAGACAGCTCCGAGCTCGCTCACGTAACAATCCAGGAATGATGTTGAAAAAGCTTTTACCAATCGTATTCGTACTGTTTGCCCCCGTCGGCGTATCAGCCCAGCAGCGACCGCTCTCTCCGCCTGAACGGACGCCGGTTCCGCTCACCAACGAGGACCAGGAAAGAGCGCGTACAGAGGAACTAAACAAAAAGAAGGCTGCCGACGCCGCAGCGCAGAAGGCGACACAGATCAAGGTGCCTTCGATGTTCGCCGGACATCACATCTCGTCGGGAAACGCGGCGATCGACGCGCTGGTTCAGGAGGCCGCGGCGCAAAACGGATTGGATCCCTGCCTCATTCTTTCGCTGATGCGGGCGGAGTCGTCGTTCAATCGCACCGCGGTTTCGGTGAAGGGCGCCTCGGGATTGATGCAACTGATGCCCGAAACCGCAACCAGGTTCGGGGTGAAGAACATTTTCGATCCGCGGGAAAACGTTTTGGGCGGCACGAGGTATCTTCGATGGCTGCTCGATCGGTTCAACGGCGATGTGAGACTGGCTCTTGCCGGCTACAACGCCGGTGAGGGCGCGGTCGAGTTTTACGGCTATCGAATACCGCCGTTTCTCGAAACACAAAACTACGTCCGCACGATCTACACGCGCTACAGCAACATACATATCGGATCGGTTCCACCCGCGCCTGCAGTGGAGGCGGTCAAACAAGGCGAAAAGAACCCCACCTACAATCAAATAATCCGATTTACTTCAACAAGTGGCGACGCCGCGCGCTCAGGCAAGTGATCCATAGTCGACTCATGACACCCGAACTCGAAGCGGCAGTGAAGAGCCATACGCAAATATTCGGCTCGTATACCAGGGCAGGAGAGCTGAAGAATGTTCGCGTATGGCTAACGTTAAATGAAGGCAGGATCGAGTTCTTGACTCCTGCCCAATCGCTCAAGGCAAAGCGAGTCAGCCGCAATGCGCGCGTCGAATGCCTGGTCGGAGACCAGCGGGTGTCCGGCACCGCCGCAATCGTCAGCGATAAGGATTCCATTTGGCGAACCTATAATGCCTACTGGAAGACTCACCCGATCATAATGGCGCTTATCGCCTGGGGCATCCGCTCGCGCATCAAGTCTGGCGGACAGGTGCTCATCCGCGTCACACCCGACGAACCCAATCCCTTTGATAGAGCTACGGATCCCCTGATCAGCTGACACCACTGAGATTGACGCGTTCGCCGCTTCGGACAGCTCGATAACACGCGTCGACCAGCTCGACTGACCTGAAGCCATCCAGCGCCGTAACCGAAACGGCCGCTCCATCCGCAACCGAGTCCACAAAAGCCCGGTCCTCCTGCGCGTATCCCCACTTTTCTTCCTTCGACAACTGTTGCATCGTTTGAGTGAAGTGCCTTCCATCCAATCCTTCGCTGCAAGTGAGACTCTCCATCTCGCGAGTGACAAATGTCCGGTGCTGGCAGAAAACCTCCACGCGCTCGAAGGGAAACAACCAGCTCGCATCAGCCGAAGAAGCCAGGGTCGCGTGCATGCCGCTCTCGAAGCGTAGGAGCGTTGAAAAGTCATCGGCTTCAGGATAAACGTGTGACGACCCGGCGCCATCGAGACTCGAAA
Organism: uncultured Clostridia bacterium; assembly: GCA_964581275.1. Taxonomy (GTDB): domain Bacteria; phylum Acidobacteriota; class Blastocatellia; order UBA7656; family UBA7656; genus Onstottus_A. Next base: position 513 of record CAZOOE010000416.1, on the reverse strand, counting down.
CCTCCCCGAAAAGGAATCGCATCATGTCGAACATGTGGATGGTCGTTTCGAAGAGGAATCCGCCGGTGATCTCGGGATCGCCTACCCACTCAGGGTTGATCAGTTCGCCGCGATTCATCTTTACATGGGCCGAATGCGGCGGCCCTGACGCCTCGATTAGCTGTCTGAGCGCTGCATATACTGGAGCGAACCGGCGGTTGTGCCCAACTTGAAACACAGCGTTGCTGTTGGACGCGGCATCGAGCACAGCGCGAGCATCGGCCAGCGAGGTCGCCATCGGCTTTTCGCAAAACACGTGTTTTCCAGCGGCGATGCCGGCAAGAGCGAGCGCGGTGTGCTTGGTGTTGGGGGTTGTTATGTAGACCGCGTCTGCACGTTCGATCACAACTTCTGCGCCGCGCGCGATCTCAGCCCCGGTTGAGCGAGCGAGTCGTTCGGCCCGCTCGGCCAGCGGGTCGCTAACTGCAGTCAAGCGCACTCGGTCATCTTGTGCCAGCAGTGCAGCGTGGACCC
>CAZOOE010000415.1:4689-6077 GCA_964581275.1 uncultured Clostridia bacterium | reverse complement strand
CCCAGGCGGATGCCAATCTCTTTTTGCCGCGCGGAGGCGCGCGATAGCAGCAGATTCGCCACGTTTGCGCAGGCAATCAACAGCACAAGCCCGACGACGCCGAGCAGCATGTAAAGCGAGGGCGCATAATACCGGCGTGAGTTCATTTCGCCCTGTCCGCCGGGATCGAGAAACAGTCGTGGATACTGTTGCGGGTCCAGGTCCCTGACCGGGGTTCCGCCGGTTGCCCGCGACTGTGTTTGGCGTGCGATGCGATGGTCGATGACTGATTGATGGAACGCGCCTTCCAACTGAGCGCGTGCTGCCTCTGCTGTCGCCCCCGGCTTCAAGCGGCCCATCAACCGCAGCCACCACACGCCGGCGCCGTTCATATTCGAGCGCTCGCGGTCTACATAAATCTGCGGCTCCCAGGCAATTGCTATCGTCACGTCCTGAGTCGAGCCGGCTTGCATAGTGCCTTCAAATCCCGGAGGCGTGACGCCGATGAGTGTGAACGCGACGTTGTTGAGGTTGATCTGTTTCCCGATGACCGCAGGATCGCCGCCGAAGCGCTGTTGCCAATAACGATAGCTCACCACCGCGACGGCGCTCGCGGCGGCATTGTCGTCGTCGTCGGTCAGAACGCGTCCCAGCAAGGGTTGAAGGCCCAGAGCGGTGAAATAATTGCCCGATACTGCCTGGCCGCTGGCGACATCGGCCTGCCCGTCGGCGCTCACGGTCAACCCTACATTGCCGAAAGCAAAAATGTCGGATAGCGCGCTGTCCTGTTCTCGCATCCGCTGAAAGCTTTGATAGGGAAACGAGGTCATGGTTCGCAGACCGGTCGCCGGATCAGTGTTGGAATTGCCGGTGTAGCTGCCGGCACTGAATTCGCGCGGCGCTGTCGATCTGAAGAGCACGAGCTGGCCCGGCTCTTTGACCGGCAGCTTCTTAAGGAGCATTACATCCACGACGCTAAACAGCGCAGTATTGGCGCCGATACCGAGTGCCAGAGACACCACAGCGATTGCAGTAAAGCCGCGCGCTTTGATCAGCATCCGCGCGCCGTAGCGCAAGTCCTGAAATAGAGTTCCCATCATCATATTTCCGATTTCCGATTGGCGATTGCCGATTGCTTCCGACGCGCGGCTGAGATCCGCGATGCTGCCATGATGCGACTAGTTCGTTCGGCCTCCTTCATCAAGGGTTCGACCTTGGCCGCGGGGAGAAGGGTTTTCCTCGATTTTATTCATATCTGAGCGCAACCATCGGATCCACTTTCGTCGCCCTTCGAGCCGGCACGAAACAGGCTCCCAGAGCCACTCCTGCCAATAGCAACGAAATCAATCCAAAGGTCAGGGGGTCGGTAGCGTTAACAACATCCCGCAGACTGCTCATCACGCGCCTGA
>CAZOOE010000415.1:0-4679 GCA_964581275.1 uncultured Clostridia bacterium | reverse complement strand
CTGGAGGACGCCTTCACGTCCGTGGCGGATCGCGTCACGCCCGCCGTGGTCAACAGTAGTCCTTGCCGGACCACCAGCTTCAGCACGTCACCCCTGCTTGCTCCCAATGCCATTCGAACACCGATCTCGTGAAGACGCTGGCTGACAGAATAAGAAATGACGCCGTAGACGCCGACTACCGCGAGCACAAGCCCCAGTAACCCGAACGCGGTCGCAAGCCGGGCCCCTAGCCTCACAAACAGCATTGCCACCCCGTCACGCAAGTGCGTCATCATCGTCTTCGCATCGTAGATCGGAAGATCGGGATCGAGTTCGCGCACGACTTGCCTGACCCCGGCGAGTACCGTGGCGTCGTCGCCGGCGCTGTGGACGAACAATGTCATCTCGCCGCGATAATTCTGCTCGAATGGAAGATAGAAGAACGCGCGCGGATCTTCGCCAAGGAACACATACTTGCTATCCCGCGAGATGCCGACAACTTCCAGGTAAGGTCCTTCACGGCTGAGGGAAATCCTTTTGCCAAGCGCCTCCTGATTGGGCCAATAGCGCCGCGCCATCGTCTCGTTCACGATTGCTACCTTCGGGGATGAAGCGGTGTCTCGGTCAGTGAATTCGCGTCCCTGAAGCACCGCGGTCCCCATGGTCTGAAAGTACCCGGACCCCACCACGTTGCAGAAGATTGCGTTGCGGTCTTCTTCTTGGCGTCCGGCGGCGCGGCCTTCGAAATAAACGTCTTGTGTGTTGCTGTTGTAACCGAGCGGCGTGGTTCGCCCAATGCTCGCGCCGATAGCGCCCGGCAGCGCGCTCGCTCGATCGGTCAGTTGCTTGAAGAACTGCCGGCCTCGGGTCTCGTCGTAGCCCTGCGCCTCAGGGTCCATCGAAACCATCGAAAGGTTCTCCGCCCTGAACCCCAGATCGATCTTTTCGGCGTTCCGCGCGCTCTGGATAAAGAGCCCGGCGCATATCAAGACTAGCAATGAAACGGCTACCTGCCCGACCACCAGCAAGCTGCGAATTCGATGGCGGCTGGATGCAGCCGAGCTTCTGCCGCCTTCTTTGAGCGACTCATTCAGGTCCGGGCGCGATGTTTGAATGGCGGGCGCGACTCCCGCTATCAAGCCGGTCAGCAGTGCGATGCACATCGAGAAGACCTGAACGCGCCAGTCGGGACCGATGTCGAAACGAACCGGAGCGTCGGTGGCGACCCGTATGCTTGCTAGCCAGTCGATTGACCAGTAGGACAACAGCCATCCCGACACACCGCCGACGAACGCGAGAACAATGCTTTCAGACAACAATAAGCGAATGATTCGAGCGCGGCTGGCGCCCAGCGCAACCCTGATGGCAATCTCCTTTTGCCTTGAAGTGGCGCGGGCGAGCATCAGATTAGCCACATTGGCGCAAGCGACCAGCAGCACTAATGCAACCAGAGCCATGAACACTCCTGCGATTCGCGGGATAGACTCGGCTATCGAAAGGACCGGCCGCGAATGCGTTTCAAGCTCAACCGCAAACCCTACTCCTTTGTTTGTTGCGGGGTATTCTTGTTCGAGCTGGCTGGCCAACACACTCACCGCCGCGCGTGCCCGTGCCAGGCTTACGCCGGGCTTCAGTCTGGCCAGCAAACGCAGTTGGGTATCAGATCGCCGCTCGAATGACTCAACGTTTTTCGGGTCGAGCCGATCATGCATTCCGAGCGGAACGTAAAGGTCTAACGCAAGTACTGACTCTGTACCTTTGAAGGCTTGGGGTGCAACTCCGATGATCGTGAAAGGAATGCCGTTTAGCTTGAGCGCCCGGCCGATCACTGAGGGCTCGCCTGCAAAACGCCTCTGCCAGTATCCGTAGCTCAAGACGACCAGGGGTTGAGCGCCCGGGAGTCGGCCCTCCTCTGCGGTAAAAGTTCGACCAAGGGTCGCGCCGACTCCGAGCATTGAGAAGTAATTGCCGGTGACCGACTCAGCCCACGTCCGTTCGGGCTGGCCGTCGACTACCAGATTGAAGACGTTGGTCCCAAACGCCACGACATCCGAAAAAACATCGGTGCGATCCCTCAGATCGACGTAGTTCGGATAGGACACCTCATAGGGCACTTCGAATGCGTCGTCTTTCGTTCCCAGCGCGACAAGCTGATCGGCGTCTTTCACCGGCAAAGGACGAAACAAGTACGCGTTGACGATGCTAAAGACGGTGCTGTTGACTCCGATTCCCAGCGCGAGGGTTATCACGGCCACAATCGTGAAGGCAGGGCTCTTCAGTAGCGCTCGCGCGCCGAATCTCAGGTCTTGCCAAATCGTTTCCATTTAAGTCAACCTATTCGTACCTTAACGCAACCATCGGATCCACTCTCGTTGCTCTCCGCGCCGGCACGAAACAGGCTCCCAGAGCCACTCCTGCCAGAATCAGCGAGGTTGTGGCGAAGGTCGTGAGATCGGTTGCGCTGACGCCAAACAGCAAACTATCCATCACACGGCTCAGCGCGAACGCAGCGATCAACCCGAGCGCCACACCTCCGAGCGCCAAACTCATTCCCTGACTGATGACCAGCGTCAACACGTCGTTCATCTGGGCGCCCAACGCCATCCGCACACCGATCTCGTGCGATCGCTGAGTCACCGAATATGACACGACACCGTAAACGCCGATGGCCGACAGCAACATTGCCACTGCCGCGAATGCCCCAAGCAAAAATAGAGTGAATCGCGGCTCCGCGAGCGACACCCCGACCAACTCATCCATAGTCATCACATTCGATACTGCCAGGTCACGATCGATCGTCGACACTTCGCCGCGAATCGCCCCCGCGAGCGTCAACGGGTTCGGCTGTGTCCGCACCACCAGGCTCATCGCTCGCGCCGGAGACTGCAAGTGCGGGAAGTACATCGACGGGCGGGCGTCGAGGTTCAAGCCAAAGAACCGTACGTCTGAGATAATCCCGACGATCTGTCGGGCGTCTTTCCCAAACACCAGCCGCTTCCCAAGCGCGTCCTCATCAGGAAAGTACCGTCGCGCCATAGACTCACTTATCAGCGCCACCTTTGGAGCGTCGGCATTGTCCGCTTCGGTAAACTCGCGGCCTCGGAGCAACCGGATACCCATCGCGCGGAAGTAGTCGGGCGTAACCGAATTGTACCAGGCGACCTGAGGGTGACCGGGCTCGGCCACGGGTCGTCCTTCTATAGCGAAGTCACTATCGGTGCCGCCTCCGCTCAGCGGTAAACTCGAAACCGCCCCAGCCGACTGGACGCCGGGCAAGACGGCCACTCTATCGAGAAGCTGCTTGTAGAATGCGGCCGATTGAATCTGCTCAGGGTAACGAGCGCGAGGCAGCACGACGTCGATGCGCAAAACGCTCTTCGGATTGAAGCCCGGATCGACGCGTTGAAGATTGACAAAGCTTTTGATCAGAAGGCCTGCGCCGATCAACAACATGAGTGCCAAGGCCACCTCGGAAACGACAAGCGCGCTTCGAAGTCGAGCGCCGCGTGAAGTAGTAGCCGTGTCCCTGCCGCCTTCCTTTAGCGCGCGGTTGAAGTTCGTTTTTGAAGATAGCAGCGCTGGCGCCAAACCGAAGACCACGCCGGTCAACACCGCCATTCCAAGGGTGAACGCCAGGACGCCTGGATCGATCGCGATCTCCTCGACCCTTGGCGTGCCTTTCGGAGCAAAGCTCACCAGCAGGTCAACCATCCAGAACGCAATTAACAGCCCCAAGCCCCCGCCGATCGTTGCGAGCACCAGGCTTTCGGTGAGGTGTTGTCGAATCAGCCGCGCGCGGCTTGCGCCGAGAGCGGCGCGAATAGCGACCTCCTTCTCGCGAGCGGCAGCTCGCACCAAAAGTAGATTCGCTACGTTTGCGCACGCGATTAGCAGCACCAGTCCGACCGCACCGAACAACACAAGCATCGCTGGACGCACGTCTCCAACCAACTGCTCTTGAAGCGGCACAAGGGTGGCGCCTACGCCCTTATTTGATTCGGGAAAGCGTTCTGCAATTTGTTGAGTGATTGCGCCCATCTCCGCCCGGGCCGCCTCGAGCGTCACCTCCGGCTTCAACTTGGCGATCAGCCGGAGGATCACGCAACCGCGATCGCATCCTCGAATCGCCGCAAGCAGCGGAGTGGCTGTTCTCCAGATATCAGTGTTGTTCAGGATTGGAAAACTCAGGCTGCGCGGCATCACGCCGATCACAGTGTAGCTTTCACCGCCTAGTGCCAGGCTTTTGCCGATGATCGAGGGGTCCGCGCCGAACCGCCTCTGCCATAGCTGGTGACTCAAGACGACCACACGCCCGGCCCCAGGCTTGTCGTCCTCAGGGGCGAAGCTGCGGCCGAGCGCCGGCTCGACTCCGAGCATCGCGAACGTGTCGTTGGACACGCCCGCGCCCTGCAAATCCTCTGGGTCCCCTTGACCGGTAAGCGTTGGACCCCACCCGATCAGCGCCGCGACGTGCTCGAAGGATTGAGCCTGATCCCGAAAGTCCCGGTAGTCGGCGGGCGACGCCCACTCGCGCTCGGGACCGCCACGCTGCTGATAGTTCTCCCAGATCACCAGCAGGCGCTGCGGGTCGCGGTAGGGCAGCGGCCGGAGCAAGACCGAATTCACTACGCTAAAGATCGCGGTGTTAGCACCGATTCCAAGCGCGAGCGCCAACAGCGCGATGGCGGTGAATCCGCGAT
>CAZOOE010000414.1:0-6126 GCA_964581275.1 uncultured Clostridia bacterium | reverse complement strand
CTCGCGGCACTCAAATGATTGCGGCTGCGAATATACGGGATGAAAGTCTGGTCAGTCAAACCAGGACACACGATCAATTCCACTTCAGTCCTTTGAGTTGCTCCAGATTGACGTTGCCGCCGCTCAACACGCACACGACTTTTGAACCCTGTGGCGCTTTGATTAGCCCGTTCAACACCGCGGCCACCGAAGCCGCGGCCGCGCCTTCGACCACCAGCTTGCAGTACGACATGATCCAGATCACCGCTTCAAATATTTCTGAATCGGGCAGCGCAACGACCTCATCGACGAACTGCCGTACCGCGTCAAACGTGTGCTCGCCGACGCGCTTAACCTTTAGCCCGTCGATTATGCAGTCGACCGTCTCGAGCGTAATCAACTCGCCCTTCTGAAGGCTCAACTGCATCGCGGGCGCGCCAGACGACTCGACGCCGACAACTCTTATCTTCGGGTTCAACCCTTTGAGCGCCATTGACACGCCCGAGATCAATCCTCCACCGCCGATGGGAACGACAACTACTTCAGCTTCGGGGAAGTCTTCGAAGATCTCCAACCCGAGGGTTCCCTGGCCGGCTATCAGCTGAGGGTCGTCGAAGGGATGGATATAAGTCAGACCTCGTTCCTCGCAAAGCTGCTTCGCTTTCTCGTTGGCCTCGTCCCAAATCGTACCGTGCAACACGACCTCCGCGCCGTAAGCACGGGTGGCTTCGACCTTTGAGCGGGTGGCATTCTCGGCCATCACGACGACTGCCCGCATGCCGCTGAGCTTTGCGGCGAGCGCGACTCCCTGGGCGTGATTTCCGGCCGATGAGCAGATCACCCCGCGCCGCCGTTGATCTTCTGAAAGATGCGCGAACTTGTTCAGCGGTCCGCGAATCTTGTACGAACCGGTTCGCTGAAAGATTTCCGCTTTGAGACGAATATCAAAGCCGCTTCTTTCGCTCAACAGACGCGACGTGAGGAGCGGCGTGTGATACACGTGGGGCGCAACGTGCGCCCTGGCTTCCTGGAATACCCGAGGTGACAGATTGATCATAGTCTGCGCTGCTTGAAAATGAAGCGTAAGGAAAAGTGTCGCATTCGGCCGGGCTGATTATCTACAAGGCGGAAGTCTATTGCAAACGGAGTCCGCGCCAGCTTGCTTGAGGAATGATCATCCGATGGCTTATTCTCTTCGACTGCTCAAAAGATCAGATCAGCCAAGGAAGCGAGCCTGTGAACTACATCGATTTGCGAAGCGACACCGTCACAAAGCCAACCGACGAGATGCGGGAGGCCATGGCTCGCGCCGAGGTCGGCGATGACGTCTACGGCGAGGACCCGACGGCCCAACGCCTACAGGAGCGGGCTGCCGAAATGTTCGGCAAAGAGGCTGCGTTGTTCGTGCCCTCCGGGAGCATGGGAAACCAGATCGCGGTGAGGCTCCACACCCAACCGGGACAGGAGGTGATAATCGAAGAGCAAAGTCACATGTTCAACATGGAGATGGCAGGCATGGCGATTATCAGCGGCGCTCTTGCACACCCTATTCGCTGCACGGACGGAGTGATGGATTGGGATTCTATTCAGAACGCGATCCGTCCTCGGAATTCTTACTTCGCGCAGACCGGACTTGTCGCCGTCGAGAACACTCAGAACCATGCAGGCGGGACTGTCATGCCATTCGAGCTAATGCAAGAAATCACCGCGGCCGGTCACCGCGCCGGTTTGCCCGTTCATCTGGACGGGGCTCGGATCTTCAACGCTGCAATCGTGCTCGAGCGCGATGTGGCGGAGATCGCGGCGCTTTTCGATTCTGTAATGTTCTGCTTGTCGAAGGGTCTCGGTGCTCCGGTTGGCTCAATGCTTTTGGGATCGAGAGGGTTTATCGACCGCGGAGTTTCAGTTCGCAGGATGCTCGGTGGCGGGATGCGGCAGGTGGGAGTGCTGGCGGCGGCGGGTTTGGTAGCGCTGGAGAGCATGACGGCGCGCCTGGAGGAAGACCACGCGAACGCGCAGTGGTTAGCCAGGGGACTTGCCAAGGTTCAGGGTATCAAGATAAATCCCGAGAGAGTGCAAACAAATATCCTGGTGTTTGATATTGCGGACACAGGACAGACCACAGCGGAATTCTCGACCAGACTCAAACAGCGCAACGTGCTTGCAAACGGGATCAGCGCTTGCAGGATGAGGATGGTGACGCACAAAGACGTTTCACGAGGTGACTGCGAAGTGGCTCTGGTAGCCATTCGTGAGGCATCGGCTTGAGCAGCGACGCGGCTCGTCCGTCCAAGGATATGGATAGACTCGTCATCGCCATCGATGGGACCTCAGGTTCGGGCAAGAGCACGGTCGGTAAGGCAATCGCCCGCCGCCTCGGCTACCTCTATATCGATTCAGGTGCAATTTATCGAGCGGTTGGACGCAAGGCTCTTGACACAAACACTTCTCTCGAAGACCCGGCTCTGCTCGCGCGTCTGGCTCGCGAGTCCAACATCAAACTCGAAGGTGACGCGGATCACCTGCGGGTCTATCTTGACGGCCGCGACATTAGCGAGCAAATACGGCTACCCGACGCGAGCCACGCCTCGTCGGTGGTCGCTACGATTCCGGAGGTCCGAGAAGCGGTGGTCGAAAAACTGCGCGAGATGGCGCGCGGCGGGGGCGTGGTGATGGACGGGCGCGACATCGGAACAAAGGTGTTTCCCTCCGCTCAGGTGAAGCTGTTCCTCGACGCTTCGCTCACAGTCCGCGCACAAAGGCGGTGTGCAGAGGAGTGCGAACGCGGGCGAGATGTGACCAGCGAACAGATCCTGGTTGAGCTTGAGGCTCGTGACCGCCGTGACCGCGAGCGAACAGCCACGCCACTGGTGAAGGCGCCCGACGCCGTTTTCATCGACACATCAGAATTGCCGCTGGATGCGGTGGTTGAGCGCGCGCTTGAAATCGCGAGAACGCGAAGCTAGACTGACGGCGTAACACAACGGACGACTAACAGTGATTCTCGCAGCGGAGAGGACTTGATAGCAGCCTCACCTGTTTCTCCCCCCAGCGTATTTGCTTGCGGGGTTGACGGATCGAGCGCTTACCTCGCATCCTGAATCTACCGATGGGAATCTTCACCGGACTCATAATTGAAGTGGGCCGAGTGCGCCGCACTCTGAAGCGGACCGACGGAGCTTTCCTGGTGATCGAGGCCAGGAAGGTCCTGGAGGGGACGCGAATTGGCGATTCAATTTCGATCAACGGCGTCGATCTCACGGTAATCGAGATGACTCACGATTCCTTCAGCGCCGATGCTTCGTTGGAAACTCTCAAGCGCTCCACGCTCGGTGGGCTTAGAGGTGGCCACCGCGTTAACCTGGAGCGAGCACTCGCGGTTGGTGAACGGCTAGGCGGCCACATGGTTCAAGGCCATGTCGATGGCACCGGCGAGTTCGTTTCGATTGCACAGGAAGGCAACGCGTATCGAATGCGCTTCGAGTTTCCGCGGGAGCTTGGACGCTACATCGCGATGAAGGGATCGATTGCGGTTGACGGCATCAGTCTGACCGTGGCGGGAATCGGCGAGGATTGGTTCGAAGTGGCGATCATTCCACATACCTGGCGAGAGACGAGCCTGGGGGATTTGAAGAGCGGTGACCGAGTAAACCTTGAGGTCGACGTGCTTGCGAAATATGTAGAGCGGTTGATTCTGTACAAACAGGAGGCGCAAACCGCCGCCAGTAGATTGACGATCGACTATTTGATCGAGAGGGGATACTGAGGAGTGGATCAATTGGTTCGCGTGGCGGCGACCATAACCGCTCGTAAAGGCCTGTAACACACTGGAGCAAACAGTGCCATTTGCAACGATTCAACAAGCTGTCGACGAATTCCGAGCTGGCCGCCTGGTCATCATTGTTGATGACGAAGACCGCGAGAACGAGGGTGATCTCGCGTGTCCCGCTGAAAAAGTTACGCCCGAGATTATCAACTTCATGGCTCGCTACGGCCGAGGACTCATCTGTCTGTCACTGACAGAAACCCGGCTGGATGAGCTTCAGAACCCGCTGCAGGTTTCCCAAGCCGACAACCCGGCAACGCCAATCACCCGCTTTTGCGTCACTATTGAAGCGAGGCGAGGAGTGACCACGGGAATATCAGCAGCCGACCGAGCGACAACCATTCAAGTCGCGGTTGATCCCCGCACCAGGCCCACGGACCTTGCGCGGCCCGGACACATTTCTCCGCTTCGTGCGCGGAACGGCGGCGTGCTCGTACGGCCCGGTCAAACCGAAGCAGTAGTCGACCTTGCTCGCATCGCGGGGATGACTCCAGCGGGCGTGATCTGCGAGGTTATGAATGACGACGGAACGATGGCCCGCCTTCCGGAGCTTCGCGAGTTCGCGCGGCAGCACGGTGTCAAGATAATCTCGGTCGCCGATCTGGTCAGCTATCGAATGGCCAACGAAGTGCTGGTACACCGGGCCGGAGAGGCGCGTGTCCCAAGCGTGTACGGTGAGTTTCGGGCAATCGCGTTTACAAACGACATCAATCAGGATACTCACCTCGCCCTGGTGATGGGCGAGATTGATCCGGACGCGAGCATGCCGGTTCGGGTGCATTCGCAATGCGTGCTCGGTGACGTGTTCGGCTCGCTGCGGGACGATACAGGTTGGCAGCTTCATCGTTCACTGGAGGTTATCGCAGCCGAAGGCCGCGGCGTCCTGCTCTATCTAAAGCAGGAGGGTCGGGGCGTCGGGCTGGTCAACCAGCTCAAGGCCTATCGGCTTATGGATGAGCAGGACAAGGACGCAGTTGAAGCGGACGCGGCAGTGATGGGGATTCATAAAATGGACCCTCGCGACTACGGCATCGGCGCTCAGATCCTACACGAACTTGGCGTGCACAAGATGCGGTTAATAACAAATCATCCCGTGAAGCGGGCGGCCATCGAAGGCTTCGGACTCGAGATTACGGATCGCATTCCGATCGAGATAGAACCCAACGAATCGAACGAAAAAGTGTTGCGTGCTCGCAAGGATAAACTCGGGCATCTGCTCACAAAGGTATAGGAGTCATAGGTGAAACGTGAAGCGTGAGCGGAACCGCGAATCACGCTCACAGATCGCGAACCAATATCCCGAATCAGCATCGAGAACTAATGCGCAGAAAACTTTTTATCGGCGCCATCTCCCTCGTAAGCCTGATCCTCCTCCTCCTCCTCGGCGTTGTTTTCTACATCCGGAGCGGCAGACTCGACCGCTTTCTTAAGGAACAAGTGGTCGAGGCGCTGGCCGATGTTGGAATTGCCGCGGAGATCGGCAAAGTGCAGCTGGACATCCGCGGATACCGCGTCACGTTGGAGGACATAAAGCTGTCGGCGGCCGATGGAAAGAATCGGTTCGGAACGATCGATAAGCTGACCGCCGACTTCTCGGTGCTTTCGTACCTGCATCAGCGAATCAAGATCACAAATGTTGAGATCGTCCATCCACACGCCTGGATTGAAGTGGACAAGCAGGGTGGCTTCAACCTTGCTTCGCTGCACGCCCCCGCCAAGAAGCCGCAGGAGGGAAAAGGAGACAACGTAGTATTCCTAACGGCGGATTTCAGGATGACGCGCGGCGAGATAAACTTCGTCGACCTCAAGAATAATACAAGCGTAGAGGTAACGGATCTCGGCGTTCATTTAGTGCCCGATCCCGCCTCAACCGAAGAGGAGCTCAATCACCGCCTAGAGGTTGGATTCACGGGGGCAAAGGCGACGGTTGATGGGCGCGCGATTGAAAATATCAACGCCAGCCTCCAGGCTCGAGTAACCGAGAAGGAGGCCGAAATACTAACCGTTGATGGTACGCCGCAATTCAAAATCAGATCCGACCTGGGCGAGATCACGCTGAACGGCAAGGTCGAGAGCTTCAAGCCTCTCAAGTACAATTTCAACGAAATTCAGGCCAACGCAAAATTAGATCAAATCGCGCGGGTGTTTACGCCCCAGACAAAGATGAACGGTGACGTAAGTTTCGTCGGGCACGTTGATGGGACCGGTCCTGACTATCACGCGTCCGGCGCCCTCGAAGCGAAGACCGTGTCGGCTGCGGGGTTTCGCGTAGCGGGAATTCACGTCAAGACCGACCTGAACGGCACTGGAGACGAGTACAA
>CAZOOE010000413.1:0-6128 GCA_964581275.1 uncultured Clostridia bacterium | reverse complement strand
GAGGGCGAGGAAGAGGGCGAAGTGGCCGAGGGTCGGTCCCGTCATCACGACGCCGACCGAGCGGGCACCGTCGCCTTCTCGTACTTCGACGGACACTTGGCGAGCAGCGTGGTCGCGGAGAAGACCCCGTCGTCCCTCCGACGCCCCTCGACGACGACGTTGGCGTCGTCGACGAACGTGTCGGGGATCACGCCGGTGTAGTCCACGGCGAGCGACGGCCCGCCGTCGGCGTCCACGATCGTGAACAGGACGCGCTGACCGTCGGGCCTGCGCTCGATCGATCCCGGGGCCACCTTGCCGTTGACCCGGAAGTGCCCCGTCCCGCCACCTTTCTCGAGGTATTCCTTCACGGTGACGTAGTAGGCGAAGCCGCCGTCCGATTTCTGGGTCGCGACGAGCAGCATGAAACCCATCGTCGCGACGATCCCGAACCCGATGAGGACGAACTTGAGCTTGCGGCCATCCATGACGGTTCTCCCGGAGCCGCCCTTGTGTCGCGGATGTGGAAGTGTAGGCGGCCGATTTCGGGGCGTCAACGCGCCAGAGGCCCCCCGCGGTTGTCCGGCTCCGGGAGAACCTGGTAATCTGGCCCGGTTCTAGGGGAGGATTCCGGATGAAAGCGGTCCGCGCGCGGCTCGAGGAGGAGCTGAAAGCCCTGGAGCGCGAGCTCACCGTCGACCTCCCCCGGGAGATCAAGACGGCCGTCGCGATGGGGGACCTCCGCGAGAACGCGGAGTACCACGCCGCCCTCGAGCGCCAGCGGTACGTGGGCGCGCGGATCGGGCAGCTCCGCACGCGCCTGTCCGAGCTGGGGACGATGAACCTGGACCGCGTTCCCAGGGACCGTGTCGGCCTCGGGTCGACGATCGTCATGATCGACCTCGCCGCCGATGCGGAGATCACCTACGAGCTGGTCATCCCGGAGCTCGCGGATCTCGACAAGGGGCTGATCTCGCTCGCCTCGCCTATCGGCCGGGGACTGCAGGGAAGAAAGCAGGGCGACACGGTGACGATCGACGTTCCGGCGGGGAGGAAGCGCATTGGGAGAGACGAGAAGGAAGTCGAACCCGACGTCGAAGAAACCCCAAACGAAGCCGAACAGCAAGTCCTCGCCGGAGCCGAATCCTTCAGCGGGAGCGATGAGGGTGATAGCCCGTCGGCTATTTTTGTCATCGGGGCGGTCCGGTTGTCGACCGGCGCGAGTGGACCGCAGGCGCTCATCGTGGCGAGGGAGTTTCCGCCCGAACTCACCCAGCGCGCCGCGACCATAAGCGAGCAGCACCAGAACTTCCACAGCATGCTCGGTAAGATCAAACGCATAAAGGCGATTTACATTCTGCTGCTGGCGGCAGTCACCTTATTGTTGATCTTCTCTGCAAGCTGGCTTGCGCTGTACGTCGCGCGCGGCATAACCGTCCCCATTCAAGCGCTGGCGGAGGCAACCGATCGAGTCGCGCAGGGCGACTTTGGACGCCCGGTTGAAGTCGTCGCTGAGGATGAGCTGGCTGTGCTGGTGAAGTCCTTCAACCAGATGGCGGCGATGCTCGCCGAGAATCGCGAGCGGCTCGAGCACGCAGCCGACGATCTCAGCCGCATCAATCTCGCGTTGGATAACCGCCGCCGTTACATCGAGACCGTTTTGGAATCGCTATCAACCGGCGTAATCTCTACCGATGAGAACGCCGGTATCGCCACCATCAATCGCTCCGCGCTGTGGATGCTCGGGCTCAAAGATAGGCCCGAGGAACGGACCCCGATCGATCGAGTGGTCGCTGGGCCTCAGGGTGAAGAGCTCGCTGCCCTCTGCCGGCGCGCTCGACGAAGCGATATAGCCCAGGCTGAAATAGAATTCAGACGCGCTGACGGCAGCTCCCTTTCCACGGCCACCACCGCGATCGCGCTACGCAGTTCAGAAGGTACGATCGAGGGTTTGGTAATCGTGATCGAGGATCTGACCGACCTGATTCAAGCGGAGCGCGCAGCGGCGTGGAGCGAGGTTGCTCGCCGGATGGCCCACGAGATCAAGAACCCCCTCACGCCGATTCAGCTCTCGGCAGAACGCATAATCCGAAACTACGAACGCGGTGTTGGCGCGAAGACAGAACCGCGTTTTGATGAGGTCGTCCGTGAAGGCACGACGACAATAGTTCGCGAGGTGGCGGCGCTTCAGCGAATGGTGGAGGAGTTCTCGCGTTTCGCGCGGCTGCCCGAGGCGCGGCCGATTGAGGCTTCGTTGAATGACGTCGTGCGCGACGCTGTAAGCCTCTATGCAGAGCGGCTTGACGGCATTCGAATGGACTGCCGGCTCTCGGGCGACTTACCGGCGCTGTGGCTCGACACCGAGCAGATCAAGCGGGTCGTGGTGAATTTGATTGTTAACGCGATCGAAGCGCGGTGCCTCGGTGGCAGAGACCACGGGAACGGCTCGAGCATGGGGCGCCAGAATTCCCCGGAGAAATCGATCACCCTTGAATCGACTTACCTTAAGGCCAGCGACTCGGTGCGCTTGATTGTAGCCGACACCGGTCACGGCATCAGCCGCCGTGACCGCGACAAACTCTTTCTTCCAAAGTTCTCGACTCGCACACGAGGCACCGGTCTCGGACTCGCGATAGTTAGCCACATCGTTGCAGACCACAAAGGCCGCGTCTGGGTCGAGGACAACCAGCCGTGCGGCGCGCGCTTCATCATCGAGTTGCCGGCGGGCCGGGGAGAGTGAAGGGTCCCGCCCCCTGAGGTCGTCGGGCGGTGCCCATCTTCCCGCCGCGACCGAGGTGCGTCAATTCAGTGGAAGGCATTCGACCTTCTGATCGATACAACCCCCGTTACACTGTTTTTGTCCGGCCTCGCATTTGATTGGATGGTCTTGTGTAAAGTGCTTTGTTACAACCTTCTTTACGCAGCTCGTCTTTTCGGCGATGGTAGTTACCCTGGTTCTAACCTCTCTGGGGTCCTTCCGATTGATGCCGTGGGCGTCGCCCATTATCTCGACAACTCCGTCTTTGCATGTGATATTCAAATGAAGCTCTGTCTTCACCTGTTCCGGAGTGAATCTCTTCTTGATATTCTCGATGACAGCCTTGACGATGTCGGCATCAGACATTTTTGAACAGTCACCCTTCTGGGGAACTGGTTGCGGCGCTGGTGCCGAGGTGAGTCCGTGCACCGCCATGGGGCCAATCGCAAAGATCAAAGCTAGCGAAGATAGTAGCGTCAGTCTCCTTACGATAGATTGATTTGACATGCTTACTCTCCTGTTAAAGTGTGTGACCCGATTCTTACTAGAAGATCGCAATCATTGCAAGCAAGCTATGTCACTCGCATTCCGAAGGCGATCGGTTTGTCCCTGCGCAATTTCCAATGCTTATTAGCGAAGGATCTTAGCTGGTTACCGTTCGCGCTTGCTGACGATTTAGCAAGCGTGTATAGTCGCGCAATTCCAGAATTGATGTAGGGCGCAATCAGGGATCCGCGACTGATCGCAAGTTGCGTTGTATCATCGTGAGGAATCTGACGGGATAAAGGGATTGGAAAACGCGTTAGAATTCAGTAGGCCGTGATGGGATAGGGAGTGCAATGACTTCGACCGCGAAGGAGACGACCGTGCGCGCCGCCGTAGTCCAGGCTGGCGCAGTGCCGTTCGATACTGAAGCCTGCGTTGACAAGGCGGTTCGCCTGATCGAGGAAGCGGCCAGCAGCGGAGCAAAAGTGATCCTTTTACCCGAGGCGTTCATCCCCGGATATCCGAAGGGGCTCAGTTACGGTCTTGTGGTGGGCGCGCGCGATGCGGCTGGGCGCGAAGAATTCCGACTGTATCTCGAAGCTGCGATTGATGTGCCCGGCCCTGAGACCCACCGACTGAGCGAAGCCGCAGCGACTCATCGTAGTTATGTCGTAATAGGCGTCATTGAACGAGAAGGCGGCACCTGCTATTGCACCGTGCTGTTCTTTGCTCCTGACGGAAGAATGCTTGGGAAGCACCGCAAACTCATGCCGACTGCTATGGAGCGGATGATTTGGGGTTTCGGTGATGGTTCAACACTGACGGTCGTGGATAGCCCGTTCGGGCGGATCGGCTCTGTGATCTGCTGGGAAAACTATATGCCTATGCTGCGGATGGCGATGTACTCCAAGAATGTCGCGCTTTATTGCGCGCCCACCGCCGATGATCGGGACACCTGGCTCCCCTCGATGCAGCATATCGCGCTGGAGGGGCGCTGCTTCGTTCTGTCGGCTTGCCAATTCATTCGCAAGAAGGAGTTCCCAGCCGGCATGCGCGTGTCGCTTGGCGATTCACCGGACGCGGTGCTGATGCGCGGTGGCAGCGCAATCATAGGCCCTCTAGGTAATGTGCTGGCCGGTCCGAATTTCGACGGCGAAAACATCCTGACGGCAGACCTTGATCTCAACGACATCGGGCGCGCTAAGTTTGACTTCGACGTGACGGGCCACTACTGCCGGCCGGACATCTTTCAATTGATGGTAAACGAAGAACCGACAGCGGCGGTCGTTACAAAGATCCGGGAGTGAATCGACGGGCGGGGTAACAAAACTAAAATTCCCCATTCAGCACGATGTTGTCGGTCAGCCGTGTAGCGCCAATATAGGCAGCCAAAGACACCAGAGTCGGACCGGTGGTCGGAATCGCAGCGACGGCTTCAAGCTGCTCGGCGTCGGTTACTGCTATGTAGTCGACACGAGCAAGTGGCTCGGCTTCCAGTATCGATCGCATCGAAGCCAACATTCGAGTAGTATCACGCTCGCCTGCATTGTAGAGTGACTGGCACCGTTCCAGCGCGCGCCGGAGCACCGTTGCGGCTCTTCGCTCTTCGGTAGACAGGTTGATATTCATCGACGACAGCGCGAGCCCGTCTTCTTCCCTGACCGTCGGGCAAACTACTATCTCGACATCCATCACAAGCTCTCGCACCATTCGCTTCACGAGTACGAGCTGTTGGGCGTCCTTGCGGCCAAAAAAGGCGAAGTGCGGGCGTACTATGTTGAACAGCTTGTTCACCGCAGTCGTGACTTCCTGATAATGACCGGGCAGGATTGAGCCCTCGAGCTTCCCACTCAATCCTCCCATGGTCACCGAAGTTGCGAAGCCTTCCGGAAACGTGTCCTCAAAGCTAGGGGCGAAGATGAGATCGACTCCGCGAGTGAAAGCCAACTCCGCATCGCGAGCAAGATCGACCGCCGGTTTCTCAACGCCTCGATCCATAAGGATTGAGACAATCACCGAATCACAGAGCTCTCTGGCGCGCGTCATAAGCGACAAGTGCCCTTCGTGAAGCGCGCCTCCGGTGAGAACCAGGCCGACCCGTTTTCCTTGAGCTCGGAGCTCGCGGCCGGCGGACACCATCCTGGGAATTCGATTGATTATCTCCATAGTATCAGCGAGGTATGGGCTCGGTGAGTGACTGGATCACTGGTTTTGCGAAGTCATAAATCACTAATAGGAGTGAATGCGAGTCGACCGCAGGTCCGTGTTGCGCGCCCGCAGTCTTTTGCAAAGAGTTGATTATATTGGATCCGATTCTGATTGCAACATTGGCCGATGGTATGTGGCAGCCTGGGGATCATTTGGCACGACACCGACGACCGCCTGGTATGGCTACGAAGCGTCGAGATGGTACACCCGTGCACCATCCAACCGGAAATGCGGCCGCGGTTTACTCCAGCGGCCGAGTGAAGCTGAAGACCGAAGAGGGAGTTCCGTCCGGATTGCGAACGAGAATCATCGCCGTCGATCCGGGGTCTATCTTCTTAGCCCCCTTCTTACATCGCAGAGAGTGCGACGGATCCTCCTCATCATTCACCGTTCCCACTTCAACGCCGTTCACCTCGACAACTGCGCCCATCGCGAAGTTCTGGCCGGAAACAAACAGTTTCTTTCCTTTGGCGGTAACCTCGGTGATCTCGGGCAGCACGGCGCTGCCGTCGCCGGTTATCGCAAACACGCCGCTGAGATCCTGAACTGCGTCGCCCGATTTCTTGCCGACCAAAATGCGAATGATGGCATGGCTGGTCGGCTTGTTCGGTACTGCCCAATCGAAACTTGTAGTCGCCGGGTCGGTGGTCGAGACGATCAGATTGGTTATCGGGAAGGTCGCGCCATCATCTGTCGA
>CAZOOE010000412.1:0-6133 GCA_964581275.1 uncultured Clostridia bacterium | reverse complement strand
ATTCTGCTGAGAATCCCTCGATATTGCCCGGTCTGGTCTTCCGACTCGAAGTCATTGGACGTTACGATCAAGTGGCGGCCCTTATCATGCTCTAGTGTTCGAAAGACTAAATCCTCTACTGCTCCCAAAGACGTCCGATCTTCGCGCCAATCAACCCATTCTTCCATCGGTAGAGACCGTGAGGCTTTGCGACCCGTATACAGGAAGTAAACCGGGTCGTGGTAGCAGACCAAAACATCCGAGGCATTTGTATGCTCGTTTATCCAATCGATCGCTTCCATGTCTTCAGGAGCTGGTTGAGCTGTCTTTTTTTGGAAGGGTTTTGGCCCTAGCCTTTGATATATTTCCGAACCGTGATTGTACAGAACAGCGCCGGCCGATGTGACCAATGCCAATCCGATTAGTGCGGCACCAACCTGCCTGACAAGCGATGCATTCTTCGTCAGCGTGTTTCGTATCAGAGCGATCAACCTTCCAGCCTCAGCTATCATAAACAACAAGACAAATGGGATCAGAGGCATAAGGTACCGATCATATGAAGGAAAGGGCACAACCGAGGCCATGGCGATGTAGCAAATCATGTAAACGTGCAGCAAGCGCAAACGGGCCCTTGCGTGTCGTATGAACCCCGCGATTATGAAGAGAGACGCAAAGCCAAAATACTGGGCGGACGTATAGTCAATGCCGAGAACGACGACCACCGGCGAGACTAGAGTAAACATCAGAGAATTTCTCCCCAACAGGCCCAAGAGTACCAGCCATTTGGCGGTGTTGTTCTGATAATGCAAGCTATTAATTACCTGACTAATGTGACCGAAATAGCTGGTGTAGTATGCGACATTTGCTCCATCGGCAGTTGTCTGGTTTATGTGGCACCAAACGAGCCAGCCGATCACAAAAATACTTCCTACCGTCACCGGGATCAGCGCTTTCTTCCACTGTCTCTGAAGCACGAGGTAAGCGGCCACTGCGATAAGCAGCGCCACCCCAATGCTCCGCGTCATAAACGTCAGGCCTATCACGACTCCTGTCAGCGCACCTCTTGCAAAGCCCCCACGTTTCTCATATTCATCAGCAAGATAAAGAGACAGCACTGAAAGGGCTGCATAGACGATCTCGGCATATAAGTCTGTGACCAGGACTACCGTCCGCCAGTTAAGAGCCGCCAACGCCAATACCACCAGAGCCAGGCGCCTGCCGCCGTACCCCTGTCGTGTTATGTAGCCGTAGCTTGCCGCTAGAAAAGTCAGCATAGCTACAATATTGAGCAGCATCATTGGGATCAGATTCTGAGGGAAACTGGGACAGATCCTCCATATCAGAGACAGCAGGAACGGAAAGAATGGGGGATACTTGGTCTGCGCGGGCTCATAAGGGAGGCTGATGATGCGATATCCTTCTCCCGTAGCAAGAGCCTTGGCAGTTGTCACATAGATGCTGTCATCGTGAGCCTTGCCGAACTGCTGCGCAGAGAGCGAAGCGTAATAGAGCAGGGCCGAACCGGCGAGAATCAAGAAGGGGAGCAACCTGAGGAATCCTGGTCCGTTCAGCGTCTGCTTCATGCGTTATCCTTGGTGGCCACCCGCTGATACCCCAGCATTGGCGCACTGCTGCCCCTTCTGGCAAAGATCGGCGCTGATCAATGGCTGCCTTGTGTTCCGCTATTCTCAATGCGGTATATCCGTACAAGTCCGTCCTCTGATTCGAACACAAGAACGAAATTGCCGCGGTGCTGCTCGATCAATCTGTTGAAGACCTCGCGATGCTGCTCGGGTCGATCCTCGAGCTCGAAATCGCTGGAAGTGACAACCACATAGCGAGCGTTTGCGTCATCAACGATGCGAAAGACTGCGGCGGCCAGCTTAGACATTGCGGCATCGTCGTCTTGCCAGGAATACCCTTCAGTCATCGGGAAAGACCTGACCGCCTTATGTCCGGTGTACAGGAAATATTTCGGATCGCGATAGCACACTAAAGTATCGGAAGGATCGGTATGTTCCTTGATCCAGTCAATAGCAATCGCGTCTTCGGAAGCACGCGCCGAGCGCTGGTGAAGAGACTGGAGAGAAGAGACCGCCCCGGAGGTATAACCATAAACAGACATGCTCGCGACTACTGTCAACATCACAGCAATGAGCCCTCCGCTGATACGTAGCGAGGGGGCGGCAGAGGCCAAGGCTTCCTTGGCCATCGAAGCCAGCCGGCCAAACTCCGTCACCAGGAATAGCAGCAGGAACGGCAGCAGCGTCATCAAGAACCGATCATACGAAACACCAGGCAGCCAGAACAGGTACAGCCCGAGGCAAGCCACCACGTAGATATGCAACAGGCGAACCCGCTCGGCCAGCGTCCGGATGAAGCCCATCGCGATTAGCAGCATGCACAGAAACGCGCCGCCGAGCGCGGCCGCAAGTACGGTTCCGCTCAACCCCGAAAAGGACTTGTAGCTTAGCCCGGAACTTACGAGCGGCACTGAGATCAGAATTCCTCCAACCACGTTCTCGATCGCCATACTTAGGAAAACCCCCAGCCGAGATGATCCGCTTTGTGCTTGGATATCACTGACCACTTCATTCAAGTGACTAAGATAACTGGTGTAGTAGGTGACGTTCGCAACCTGCGCAGCTGTACGGTTCAGGGAGCACCAGACTATCCATCCAACAACAAACAGCGACGCCACGGCCGCTGGCAGCATCGCCCGCTTCCATTGTCTTCGCAGCCCATAGTAAGCGACGATCGAAACAAGCAGCGTTATGCCAGGACTGCGCGTGAGAAAAGCGAGGCCGATCAACACTCCTAAGGCTAGTCCCAGCCTTCGGCTCTGACTGGTCTTTTCGTACCTTTCGGCCAGGTGCAGACTGCCGATCGTCAATAGCGAGAACAGCATCTCCGAATAGACGCTTGTGGCCAAAATCATCATGCGCCAATTGAGCGCGCTCATTGAAACGACAATCAGGGCTTGCCAGCGTGTTAGGTAGCCGAGGGCGACCAGATATCTCCAAGTGAGCGCGAGAAAGCCAAGAGCGAAGATCATCGACAACACCATCATCGCCGTGACGTTCGACGGGAACACTGGATACAACTTCCAGATGAGCGAAAGAAGTAACGGATAGAAGGGTGGGTATTTGGTTTGCGCTGGTTCGTAAGGCAGGCTGATGATGCGATAGCCTTGACCGGTCGCCAATGCCTTGGCAGTTGCTACATAAATGCCGTCATCGTGGTAGGCCCCAAATCGGTTCGATGAAAGCGCCAATAGGTAAAACAAGCACGCGGCGGCCAATACGACCACAAGAAGGTTGGCTTGCAGGAATTCACTACCTATCCGGCGATTGCGGTTCACCAACGCTTTCTCCCTCTACGGTCGTCACAGGCGGTGCTTTTCATTGAAGGGCTGTTCGACCTCTCCGGATGCGATAGATGACTGCGTTATTCGACATTGATCGAAATTCCGGAACGAACTCCTCCGGATGCTGCTCCAGGTACGATTGAACGCATTGGCCGTACGCTGGAGCCTGATACTCGAAATCACGCGCGCCGAAAATTAGAAAGCTGCCCCGATTCTCGTCCACGATATTCAAGAAGACCTGAACCATCTCATCTGATTCGGGTCCCTGATCCTGATAGACTACAAGGTCAAGAATATTGACTGAAACAGAACGCACCGCCTTGCGCTCCGTATATAGGAAGTATTTCTGATCAGCAAAGCAGACAAGGACATCGGACGGAGCGGTATTGGCTCGAATCCAATCAAAGACCTCGGCATCCTCTGCAGAAGTCAGAGCCTGCTTCGTAGAGGCCAACGAAAGATATATTCCAGTCGAATTACTTGTTGCCGCAATGCTGGTCATCGCCGCCAACACGATCGCAATAAAGGCGGGAACACCTTTCTTGAAATACGGGACTCTTGAAGTCAAGGCGGTCTTAAGGGTCAAGAAAAGCGTCGAAAACTCGCGCACCAGGAACAATAGCAAGAACGGGACGATGGGCATCAGATAACGTTCGTAAGAGTGACTCGGCACTATGAGGTGCAATGCGACATACAACCCGAGAAAGACGTGGAGCAATCGAACGCCCATTCGCAATTCCCTTACCAACCCGGAGGCGAACAGCGCAAGGAAAAAAAGGAGAAGCGGAACCAGTACAGATAGCGGAATGGCCGAGCGCAGCCCAAGCGATTGGAAGGGGAGCCATACCAGGATCAGTCCCAGCGCGTTCGTCTCGATTATCTTAAGATGGGCTGCCAGCCTGGAGCTATGATTTAACAACTGCAGTTTGTCCAGGGTTGAATCGATGCCGCGGACATATCCAGCGTAGTAGGCGGCGTGCTCACCGCCACCGCTATTCCTGTTAAAGTAACACCAGCTCCACCACGCGATCACAAACATAGATCCGACCATGATCGGCAGCAAAGCTCTCCGCCATTTTCGTCGGAGCGCAAAATAGACGGCCAGCGCTATCAATAAGACCAGTCCGGAGGTCCTGGTTAGAAATGCCAAACCGGCGACTAGACCCAAAACGGCGCCAATCCAGCCACGTGGTTCCCGTTCATATTTCTCCGCAATATACAAGGTAGCAACCGAGAGCAGAGCGAACAGGACTTCAGAGATGATGCTGGTTGCAAGCGTCATCATGCGCCAGTTAACTCCCGCAAGAGTCACGATCGCGAGCGCTTGCCAACGAGTCGCGTATTTCTGACTTACGAGATATCGCGAGGTAAGCCCAAGAAATCCCATCATCGCGAGCACCGATAAAAGCATCATCCATATCAGATTGGCGGGAAATCGCGGAGAGCAGCTCCAGATCAACGATAATACCAGCGGATAAAACGGTGGTATCAAGGTTTGAGCTACCGGTTCAGGTAAACTGATAATATGGTAGCCGGCGCCAGTGGCGAGTGACTTTGCCGCAGCTACATAAATCGCATCATCATATGATTCTCCAAACCTGGTCGTATGAATCATTCCAACACTCAGAACAAATACAACCACCAGGACCGAGAAGAGGAACCGTGACGATCGCCGTTTGCCTATGTTCAAACGATTCTCCAGATCCGCGCCAGCACAGCCGCAATCGCTAACACCACCACGCGGTTCACCCGGTGGACCCGTTGAGCAGGAGTGCGGCTCTGAAACGACGTCTCTCACGCGGATTCTCCGGTCCCTTCACTCTCGAGTCTTCCCGGAGGGATACGGGATCAATGTTTGGGCAGCGTCGTCCACTTCTAACAGCCAAATGTTCCGGTCTTTGAAGTAATCGAGCAGCTCTTGGTTGTTCTCGATGCCCATATCGCGTGCCCATACGACTCGTGCACCGTCGATATCGGCGTCATTGTATACCCACTCATGCTGTGGAGGGTGCGTCGGACCATAATGCACTATCACAAGATGTTTGGATCCATCCCTTCCAAGATCAGAGAGCATGTGCGCTCTTTGAACACTCCACGCTTGCTGGTCGGCACGCGACTGTCGAGCAACGTCCCTGCAGAAGCCCGCAAATGATACAACGCACAGAGCCAGACTTGCCGCGACAAGCAACCGTCCTACGCGATGCCCGCGCCAAACACACAAACGCATCTGCCGCATCGACTGCACCGCCACCAAGAGTACGAGCGGCAAAATAGGGGCGGCATAGTGAAGGTTCATCCACGTTTCCATCAGGAGCCCTGCGGTAAACACGCCGCAAGTCAGCAGTGCAAACCGCATCCACCTGTTCCTTTCAAGGACCAGCGGCAGCGCAATCATGCCGGGCGCCAATCCTAGAAGGCTGAAGAACCCCACGATCAGCAGCAGGATCTTGCTCGCGGCCCATGTAAAGAGCCCCGAAATCGAGCGCTGGCTCTGATAATAAAAAAGCTCCCACCCGGTATGTAACTGCTGAATCTCATGATGCCGATAGACAGTCACCGGCCTTAGTGGCTGCCATAGAAAAGGAGGGACGATTGAGTAGGTTGCTTCGTGAACCATGTAAGGCATCTTGACGATGCTCCCGGTTACTCGACGATTGTAGTAGCCCATCGCCACGGCGCTGAGAGCTAGCACCACGGAACCGGGAAGGACAACACGGCGAAGCAAAGCTTGTCATCAAACCCAGTTCACCCCCCGAACCCCAACCAGGGCACCAAATAACCAGCAAA
>CAZOOE010000411.1:0-6138 GCA_964581275.1 uncultured Clostridia bacterium | reverse complement strand
CCGTGGGGGGGGGGGCTTTGTCGGGCTTCTGTGCGTGATGTGGGGCGTCAGGGGCTGGCCGGGATCCAGGGGGCCCAGCCTTCCAGGGATGAGGAGATGCGCGTGGCAGTCGATGAGGCCGGGCAGCACTGTGGCCTGGGTGAGATCGATGACCATCGCATCCTTGGCTGCGCGTGGTTGCACCTCGGCCCAGGGACCGATCTCCTTGACCTTCTCACCTTCGGTCAGAATTCCCTGGTCGAGCAGGTATTTCCCACTCCTCACGTCAAGAAGCCGCCCTGCCTTGATTAGTTTCGCCGGCGGCGATGGAGGCTGTTGAAGTCGCATCTGGGCGCTAGGCGAAACCGAAAGCGCAAGAAGAAGGAGGACTATAGTCGCGCATCTTTTCATGGCGTTTATCCCTTAAAACCAGGTTGCTCGTTTGAAATCCACGGCGATCGGAGGACTGCAAGTGCCCTTACCCGTTTGCCGGGGGAACACGATATACTTCCAAAGCCCTTCGCCCGTCTGAGACTGGATACTACTGCGCGGTATGAGCAGGCGGCAACCTTGACCGACGCGGTCCTTTGGATCCGAGTTTGGCCTATCGGCGGATTCCCAAAATGCGAGTATCCTTTTTGTCATCTCATCCGTCTTTGCTATGTAAGTCGTTGAAGCCTTCAACTCGAAAGGATGCCTCATGGACGAGCTGTCACAAGATTTCGCTGAGGAAGTCCGGCGGGCATGGCACCGCTTTCTTCAGCGCACGGAACCGTTCAGACCGGACCTTTATCGCTTTTGCCGCTCGCTTACTGGTTCCGTATGGGATGCCGAGGACCTTGTGCAAGACACGCTGCTCCGGGCCTTTGCCAAGCTCGGTGAATTCGCGAACCCAATCGATAACCCGAAGGCGTATCTGTTTCGCATCGCAAGCAACTTGTGGATCGACCATTTCCGAAGGCTGGAACCAACCCCTTATGAGCCCCGTGCGAACAGTGGTCCCGATCAATCTACCGAGGTCCGAGATGCGGCCAGACAGTTAATTCAACTTCTGCCGCCGCAGGAACGCGCAGCGGTCGTTTTAAAGGACGTGTTCGATTTCCGCCTCGACGAAATAGCGTCGATCCTCCAACCGACCGTAGGCGCGATCAAGGCCGCGCTCCATCGGGGTCGAGAGAAGCTTGCCGCGCCACGCACCAATCGAGTTGCCGCGCACGCGAGCGAGGCGCTGCTCGATCAGTTCATCGATGCGTTCAACGCCCGGGATCTGAACCACTCGCCTCTCTGCTGCGAGAGGATGCGGTAGCCGAGACCGTCGGCATGGGAACTTCTTCTGGGCGCGAGTCCATTCGCGACAGCTCACTGTATTATTGCTTGTTTCTCGAAAAGGGAGAGCCCCGCGCGGAGCGTCGCAGTTTTAAGGGCGAGCCGATCGTGGTGGTTTGGTATGACCAGGTTGGAGATTCAACGAGGCAGGCGGTGCGAGAAGTATTTCGGTTCGAAGAACTTGAGGGACAGATTTCAAGGTTGTGCTTCTTTGGTTTCTGTCCCGAAACGGAGACCGAGATTCTGAGCACACTTGAATTGCCCTTTGCGAGTCTGGGCTACGGGGTTTGGGCACCAGAGTTCAACCGCCTGCGCAGAGAAGAGGAGTTCGTGAAATGGAGAGCTTCACAGCATCCCGAATGGGTTGACAAGGATTGAACCTGGGAGTGCAGGCATCCTTGCCCGCTCTCTCATCGCCGGAGCGCGGATGCCAGGTCCCTTTGGACCCTGAAGAATGAAGGCAAGGATGCCTGCGGTCCAAGCTCAGCCACCCCGGTAAGCTGCCAGCGCCAGCCAGGCAGCGGTTGCGGCGGCCTTCTCATCGGCTCGCCATGGACTTCCCGCAGACCGGCCCATCTCTGCTAGCTGGGCCTTGATCTTAGCAATCGGAAGCTTCAATTCTGATGCGGCAGTTAGATCGAGACTTCGCTCATCAAACCGTAGACTCCAGATATTGTTTGTCGCTGCGGCGACCTCGAGAACTTTCCGAAACAGCACCCCCTCGGCCGCGTGCGCTCTGATGTGAGTGCTGCCGATCTTTTCGAGATTCCGCTCCCCTGCCCCAACTATTCCGACGCAGCACACGACCAGGCCGTCAATCTGCGTTTCGCGGACCAGCCGAGCCAGCTCTTTTGAGGCTCGCTTTTCGATCCTTGCCGCTATTCTCCGCACGGCAATCTGGGCGCTCGCCCAGGGAAGGTCCAGTACCTCGTGATACGGCTGACTCATTTCTGGGAACGCCGGATCGGCGAGCTTCAGTTCGACTCGCTCCAACACTCGTGGCGCGTTAAGCTGCCCGCTCAACACGACCGCGATGGCCCGCCCGGTTTTAGCGCGCAGACCGATCGAGACCAATGATGACTGGTCGGTTCTCTTAGCCTTCATCCTTCGACTCTTGCACTGGCGCTCGATACTCTTGCATTATCCCAGTGGTGTGTTCGCTGATACTTGGCGCCGCTCTGGCGATCCAGCGCTCTGGAGGTTGCTCCGGCAGCCTGAGAGGTCCGTCGGTGTCGATCCCCGCTTTCAAGCTCTTTTGTCGATTGCTCCGCTCCGAGAGCAGTCTGAACGGTGTAGAGATCCATAGAATTTGGAATCTCAATATGAAGACGTTCCATAAGAGTATTGACAAAAAGAGATCCACAAACGATGTCAGGATGCCTCTACCCAGCAGCTTCCAGGAATTACGCACGCTCCGATCAGCGGCGTATGACGGAGCGTCCTTAAAAACGTGCTCGGCATATCGGGCGTTGAATTGATCGAGACTCGTGTCCATTCTTGTGAAGAGATTAGTCGCGTTTCCTGAGAGGACCTGTGAGACGGCCTCCAGATTGGTTCCGCACGAAGCGCAGAACTTTCGCTCGTTCAAGTTGTCTCTTCCGCATATCGGGCAGAACATAGGGCCACCTCGGACTCAGGGCCACCGGAATAGTACGCCCGGCAACCCGCGTAATCAAACCAGTAGTGATGCTCTCCCCGGGAGTAATTTATAGTGGGACTTGAGGCTGAATGAGATCTGCCTTTCGACTGGAGACCCGAGAACCCGCCGCCGTCGTTGGTCATTTTGGTCGAGCGTCGGTTTTATTCGAATTCCCGCTTTGTCACTTGGACACTCGGTGATAGTATTTCGTACCATCCAACCCACAAACTCAGGAGGATACGGATATGAAGGTATTCGGGAAGAGCTTTTCTGAATATGTCAGCTTCGAACGGGTGATACTCTGGTTGATCGCGATTGTCGGCGTCGCGCGATTGGCCCTTTCTCTGGGAGGGGTTTCGAACTCCGCAGCCAAGTGGGTCAGCATCACTGCCGTGACTCTCATCGGGCTGGTGTACGCTTCGATCAAGGTCCATACCACCGGCTTTGGGAGTTACAAACACCTGTTACCTCTTCTGTGGATCCAGACGGTGCTGGCTCACCTCATCGTGGCGGGCGGCATAGTTATCTCGATTCAGACCGGAAAGGACAATATCTTCAGCGCGCCGGAGTACAGCGGCGCGGCAAACGGAAAGACATGGGGCCACGTTGTTGCTCACTTGATCGCCGGGTTTGTTGTAGCGCCACTAGTCGGCTGGATTGTTGGCTCGATCATTCTGTTCGTAACCAAAAAGGTCGCACCACGAGACAAAGAGCGGGCGGCCGAGGCCGGCGCATGATGTGATGCGGAGTGCCGCGCACTGCGTTCAGTTTAGCTCAGAGAATCCTCGATTGAGATTTCAGACGTGAGGGTGCGATGCACTGGACAACGGCCAGCTATCTCTAGCAGTCGTGCGCGTTGGTCCTCGCTCAGTTGACCGGTCAGCGAGATTTGCCGCTCAATCCGATCGATGCTTCCCTCCCTGGTTTCGCAGGCCTCGCAGTCCTCGGCGTGAATGCGCGAGTGTCGCAATCTAACTTCAACCTTTTCAAGAGGCCATTGTTTTCGCCTGGCGTAGACCTGCAGGGTCATCGAAGTGCACGCTCCAAGCGCTGCAAGCAGCAGCGAATAGGGATCGGGGCCGGCATCACTTCCCCCGGCCTCGGAAGGCTCATCGGCGACCAGAGTGTGATTACCTGCCGTGATCCGTTGCTTTAGGTATCCATCAGAACCAACGATGACTTCACTCATATCCAACCTCGGCGAACCACAAAACGATAGGCCACGGCATTAGAACGATTCGACGGATCAACACGGATCAGATCCGTGCAAATCCTTTTGATCCGTCTAATCCGTGGTCTATTAACCATCGGATTCGTTACCTTCTTTTCTCGCAGAACCCCGATCGCGTTTCGAACGATTGTAATACTTTCGCCCCTTCAAGCCTTCCGGTAAACAGTCCATATCCTCGGCCTTACCGGACTCGAATTCGTGCGCATATTGATAGCCGTCGCCGTAGCCAAATCGCTTCATCAATCCAGTCGCGGCGTTTCGCAGATGCAGCGGCACCGGCTCCCGTTCGGTCTCAACTGCATCTTTCTGCGCCAGGGCGTAGGTCGTAAGCACGGAATTGGATTTGGGGGCCGTTGCCAGATACAGAGTCGCTTGGGTCAAAGCCAGCGTGGCTTCAGGAAACCCAACGAAGGGCGCGGCCTGCATCGCCGCAACCGCTTCAACCAGCGCCATCGGGTCGGCCAACCCTATGTCCTCTGACGCGTGAACGACCAGCCTGCGAGCGATGTACAACGGGTCTTCGCCACCTTCGACCATTCGCGCCAACCAATAGACTGCCGCGTCCGGATCGGAGTTGCGAATCGACTTGATGAAGGCCGAGATCAGATTGAAGTGTTCCTCACCCGCTTTGTCATATCTGATCGCTGCCCGTTGCATCGCCTCCCGAAGAACCTCATCAGTGATGACCCGCGCGCCGATGGAATCGACATCAGCAATCGACGCCGCCAGCTCCAGTGTATTAAGAGCGACCCGAGCATCACCTGACGCATAGACGGCGATCGCCCGCAGTATGTCTTCAACTAGATCGATGCGTTGATCCCCGAGCCCGTGAACAGTGTCCGCGAGTGTCCGCCTGAGTATGGTCACAATATCATCGGTAGTTAACGGTTCAAGCACGAAGACCTTCGAACGAGATAACAGCGAAGAGTTAACCTCAAACGAAGGATTCTCAGTTGTAGCTCCGATCAAGATGATCCCGCCACTTTCGACATAGTGGAGGAATGCGTCCTGCTGGGCTTTGTTGAAGCGATGTATTTCGTCTATGAAAACCACCGTGCGCTTCCCTAGGCGCCGGCGATACTCATCGGCTTCAGACATGACGGCGCGCACTTCACGAATCCCGGCGGATACAGCGCTGAAGGACACAAACCGCGCGGCGGTTTGTTCGGCAATTATGCGGGCAAGCGTAGTCTTGCCCGTACCTGGCGGACCCCAGAAGATGAGCGACTGCAAGCGGTCCTCCTCGATCATCTTGCGAAGCGCCCGGCCTGGCCCAACTATCTTTTGCTGACCCACCAGCTCGTTTAGTGTCCGCGGCCGCATCCTGTCAGCCAGCGGCCGGTCGACTGAATCATCGTCGTTAGTCCCGATGGTTCCCTCAACCGGCTCGTCAAACAAGCTGCCCGGCCGCTCATCTGTGACGGCAGCCCTCTTAATTCTTGGCATAACCCGCTCCCGCCAAGAATAGTAAAGGTCCGGACATCACTGTCGCAACGGAAAGGCGCTGGTGATAGACGTTCTCATGGCGTGCCAAAACGACCCGTTCGTGACGGCCTTGGACCTCGATTCAGAGCATTCTGCTAACTAACCGCCTTGTACGCGTCGTTGACAAGCGTTTGGATACTTTGTTAGCGTTCAATCTGCGCGGTTAGCAA
The DNA here is from genome assembly GCA_964581275.1 of uncultured Clostridia bacterium. Taxonomy (GTDB): domain Bacteria; phylum Acidobacteriota; class Blastocatellia; order UBA7656; family UBA7656; genus Onstottus_A. Next base: position 308 of record CAZOOE010000411.1, on the reverse strand, counting down.
CGGCGGCCTCCGGATACAATACCATATGTTTAGGAACCTGTTTGGCATGAAAAGTTCTAGGCGCTCTTTGTTCGGATTGATTACGGTGACGGCGTTGCTCGGGTCGGCCTGTGTTCGCAGGGTCAGCGTCAATGAACTGCTGCCAGCAAAAGGGCAGCTATCGACTGAGCAGCTGATAGATCGGATCAACACCTACAGTCAGATTCAGACATTCTCGGCACAGGCGGATGTTAAGGTCTGGAATTACTTAACCGGGGAACAGGCGAAGGCCGATGGATTTGAAGCTTACCGCATTTCCGATGCCACAA
>CAZOOE010000410.1:3718-6143 GCA_964581275.1 uncultured Clostridia bacterium | reverse complement strand
CAAGGATTTTGCCCGAGGAGGAGATGCCCTACCTCCCTGATGGAACACCGGTCGAGATCGTCCTGAACCCGCTCGGTGTTCCTTCGCGTATGAACGTCGGCCAAATTCTGGAGACTCACCTGGGCTGGGCGTCCCGACAGATTGGACAGACGATCGGCGAGTTGGTTGCCGATGGGACGAAAGTGGACGCGGTCCGCAAGATCTATCGCGAAGTGTTCAGCAGCTCCGAGTGGCAGGATAGGATCGGAGCGATGAGTGACGCCGAGCTGGTCGGGCACGCAAGGACGATGGTCGAAGGTATTCCGTATGCGTCTCCGGTGTTTGACGGCGCGCGCGAATCCGAGATCAAGAAGCTGCTCGAATACGCAGGGCTGCCGACCTCAGGCAAGACCGTGCTTTACGACGGAATGAGCGGCGACGCGTTCGAGCAGAAGGTGACGGTCGGCTACATCTATATGATGAAGCTCTCGCACTTGGTTGACGACAAGATTCACGCGCGCTCAATCGGGCCGTACTCGCTGATCACCCAGCAGCCGTTGGGCGGCAAGGCTCAGTTCGGCGGCCAGCGCTTCGGGGAAATGGAGGTGTGGGCGCTCGAGGCTTACGGAGCCGCTCATATATTGCAGGAGTTGCTCACGGCGAAGTCGGACGACGTCGCAGGACGCTCAAAGATCTATGAGGCGATCGTGAAAGGCGAGGCCGACTTCGATCCTGGGGTGCCGGAATCGTTCAACGTCTTGATACGCGAGCTTCAGTCGCTGTGTCTCGACGTCGAGTTGATGCGGCGTCCTGAGGAAGAAGAGGAAGAACTGGTAACTGAATAACTGAATTTCCGATTGCCTATTTTCGGTTGTCGATTGAGCGAGTGGAATTTTTACTCTGTCGGCAATCCGAAATCGGCAATCGGAAATCCCGAATTGCGAGGGGTAACAGCGAAATGTTTAGGACACACCAAGAGAAAACGAGCCTGGCACCTGACTTTGAAGCTATAAGGATAAGTCTCGCTTCACCCGAGAAGATTTTGGGGTGGTCGCACGGTGAGGTCACCAAGCCTGAGACAATCAACTATAGGACATTTAAGCCCGAACGAGATGGACTCTTCTGCGCAAAGATATTCGGTCCAGTCACCGACTGGGAATGCTTGTGCGGAAAATACAAGAGGATGAAACACCGCGGGGTTGTGTGTGACAAGTGCGGCGTCGAGGTCACCCAATCAAAGGTTCGGCGCGAACGGCTCGGTCACATCAAGCTCGCCAGCCCGTGCTCGCACGTTTGGTTCTTCAAGGGGCTCCCTTCGCGCATCGGCCATCTGCTCGACATACCGCTGCGCGAGCTCGAGAAGGTGCTCTACTTCGAGTCCTATATCGTAATAGATCCGGGTGACGTGCCCGAGTTGAAAGAAAAAGAACTGCTTCCGGATGATCGCTACCGGCAGTTAATTCAAGAGTTCCCCGGCCGCTTTCTGGCGAAAATGGGCGCCGAAGCGATCAAAGAGCTGTTGCATAAAGTCGACGTCGAGGATCTGGCGGTAGAGATGCGCCAGAAGATGAAAGAAGAGACATCGCAGCAGAAGAAGCTCAAGTACTCGAAGCGGCTAAAGGTTGTCGATGCATTCCGGCGCTCGGGAAACCATCCCGACTGGATGATCCTCGACGTTATCCCTGTTATTCCGCCTGAGCTTCGTCCCCTGGTTCCGTTGGACGGCGGACGCTTTGCTACAAGCGACTTGAATGATCTGTATCGTCGAGTCATCAATCGGAACAACCGATTGTCGAAGCTAATTGAGTTGAAGGCTCCCGAAGTGATCGTGCGCAACGAGAAGCGCATGCTTCAAGAGGCAGTTGATGCGCTGTTCGACAACGGACGACGCGGACGCGTACTGCGGGGCGCAAACAACCGGCCACTCAAGTCGCTGTCGGACACGTTGAAGGGAAAACAGGGCCGCTTCCGCCAGAACCTTCTGGGCAAACGGGTCGATTACTCGGGCCGCTCAGTGATCGTGGTTGGCCCGGAGCTGAAGCTTCATCAGTGCGGCCTGCCTAAGAAAATGGCGCTCGAGCTGTTCAAGCCGTTTATCTACAATTTGCTGGAAAAGAAGCAGTACGCGGCGACGATCAAACAGGCGAAAGAGATGGTCGAGCGTCAGGAGCCAGTGGTTTGGGATATTCTGGAGGAGGTTATTCGCGAGCACCCGGTGCTGTTGAACCGCGCGCCAACCCTGCACCGGCTGGGTATTCAGGCTTTCCAGCCCAAGCTTGTCGAAGGACGTGCGTTGCAAATCCATCCGCTCGTTTGTACGGCATTTAATGCCGATTTCGACGGCGACCAAATGGCAGTTCACGTGCCGCTTTCCTTCGAAGCACAGCTTGAAGCTTCCACTCTGATGTTAAGCTCCCATCATATTATTTCTCCTCAAAATGGAGAA
>CAZOOE010000410.1:0-3708 GCA_964581275.1 uncultured Clostridia bacterium | reverse complement strand
CGATCAGATGGCGGTCCACATCCCGCTTTCGCCCGAGGCTCAGGTCGAAGCCAGCGTGCTGATGCTCGCGTCCAACAATATTCTCTCGCCTGCGAACGGGCAGCCGATCGCGGTTCCGACGCAGGACATCGTGCTGGGTTGCTACTACCTGACAAAGGACAAAAAGGACGACAAGTTCGCGGGTCGCAAGTTCGCGTCGGGCGATGAAGTGTTGCTAGCCCTGGACGGCGCTGAGGTTCATACCCAAACGCCGGTCAAGCTCTTGTTCTCGGGCGATATCATCGATCTCGAACACGAACGAGACGATCAGGATGTGATACGCGGAACGGTTCGCAGCCTCAAGAATCGAGTCATCGACACAACAGTCGGGCGCGTCATCTTTAACGAGCACATGCCCGCAGGGATGCCCTACGTGAATGGCACGCTCAAGAAGAAGGGCCTGACCTCACTGGTGAACTACTGTCACTTGCGGCTAGGGCATGCCGAGACGGTGAAGATGCTGGATAAGGTGAAGGACCTCGGCTTTCTGTTCGCCACCAAGGCGGGGATTTCGATCGGCGTCGACGACCTGGTGACGCCGCCTGCGAAGGCGGATCTGGTTCAGCAGGCGAACCGCGATGTCGTCTCGGTGGAGAATCAGTACAAGGAAGGAATCATCACCAACGGCGAGCGCTACAACAAGGTGATCGCTATTTGGTCGGAGGTGACCGAAAAGGTTGCTGAAGCAATGTTCACCGAGATGAACCGCCAGGAGCAGGAGTCGGGCGAGATGAATCCGATCCTGATCATGGCTGATTCGGGCGCGAGAGGCTCGAAGCAACAGATTCGCCAACTCGCGGGGATGCGCGGATTGATGGCCAAGCCGTCCGGTGAAATCATCGAAACCCCAATTCGCGCGAACTTCCGCGAAGGATTGAATGTGCTTCAATACTTCATCTCGACTCACGGCGCGCGGAAGGGATTGGCGGACACCGCACTCAAGACCGCGGACTCCGGGTATCTGACGCGCCGTCTGGTCGATGTGGCTCAGGACGTGATCGTCAGCGAACCCGACTGTGGAACCATCAAAGGGATCTGGGCGACGGCGATCATCGAGGGCGGAGAGGAAATCGAATCGCTGCGCGACCGAATCATCGGACGCGTCGTGCTTGATGACGTGCGTGACCCAATAACCGGCGAGGTCATCGTCGAATCCAACGAGGAGATCACCGAAGACCTGGCAGGGATGATTCAGACCGCCGGCGGAATCGAGCGCGTTCGAATTCGGTCTGTGCTCACTTGCGAGTCACGCCGCGGCGTGTGCATCAAGTGCTACGGGCGCAACCTGGCCACGGGCCGGATGGTCGAGCTTGGCGAGGCGGTCGGCGTCATCGCTGCCCAATCGATCGGCGAGCCGGGCACCCAGTTGACGATGAGAACGTTCCACATCGGGGGCGTCGCCGGCGGCGTCAGCGAAATAACCAAGCATGAGGCGATTGCTTCTGGGACCGTGAAGTTCGAGGAGCTGAAGACGGTTCGGAATCGAGAGGGCGATCTGGTAGCAATGAATCGCAATGGCATAGTCGCTCTGATCGACGAACGCGGCCGCGAGCTCAAACGGTATCAGATCAACTACGGCGCGACACTGAAGGTCGCCGATGGCCAGAGCGTTGAGGAAGGGCAGGAGCTTGCTGAGTGGGATCCGTTCACATTTGCGATCCTCACCGAGGAAGCCGGCACGGTGACTTTCAAGGACTTGATCGAAGGGGTGACCGTTCGCGAAGAGGTCGACGAGGTGACCGGTCTGTCGCACCTGGTGGTCATCGATTCGCCGGATGAAAAGCGACAGCCGAGGATCGAGATTCGCGACGAGAAGAACAAGGTGTTGAAGACCTATCAAATGCCTGTGCGCGCTAACCTGCTGGTGGTGGACTACGAAGAATGGAAGAAGAAGCGAGGTGCTGGTGCTTCCAAGAGCCAGGAAGAGAAGGAGCATCTGCGCGTGGCGCCGGGTGACATTATCGCCAAGATTCCGCGGGAGACTACCAAGACCAAGGACATCACCGGCGGTTTGCCTCGGGTCGTCGAGTTGTTCGAGGCTCGTAAGCCGCGCGAGACGGCGGTAATGACAGAGATCGACGGCGTGGTGAAATTCGGCCCCATCGTGAAGGGACTGCGCCGGCTTATCGTTGAAGCGCCCGACGGTGAAAAACGTGAATACTCGATCCCTCGAGGCGTGCACATAAACGTCCAGGAGGATGATTGGGTAAGGGCAGGCGAGCCACTAATGGATGGTCCGCTAAACCCGCACGACATCCTTGCGGTGCGAGGTATCGAAGAACTACAACGGTATCTGGTGAACGAAATTCAAGAGGTCTACCGACTGCAAGGTGTCAACATCAATGACAAGCACATAGAAGTCATCGTTCGCCAGATGCTTCGATGGGTGCGCGTTAAAGATGTAGGAGATACGGAATTCCTGCTGGAAGATATGGTCGATCGCTTCCGTTTTCAGGACGAGAACGAGCGCGTGGTCGCCGAGGACGGCACCCCGGCTTCCATGGAGCCGCTGCTGCTGGGGATCACGAAGGCATCGCTGTCCACCGAGTCGTTTATTTCGGCGGCGTCGTTCCAGGAGACCACCCGAGTGCTGACTGAAGCTGCGATCAGCGGCAAGGTGGACTACTTGCGCGGGCTCAAGGAGAACGTGATCATGGGCCGACTGATTCCCGCCGGAACAGGCATGGAGTATTATCGGAGCATCAAGCTAGAGCCGGACCAGACCGTCGAGGAAGCTGAAGAGTTCGAAGCGGGAGAGATTCCTGCAGCCGACGAGATAAAGGCTGAAGCCAAAGAAGTGGGCGATTAGACTGATCACCAGGCACCCACATCGCTCTAGATTAGAAGCGCCTGCTGACTGAAAAAGGGATGGGAGATTTGAGAGTCTGCCATCCCTTCTGTTTCAAAGCTCTTTCTAAGCCCACACTTCAATCAGAGTTCAACTTTCCGCACAAGTCGGTCACCTGCGATTGTAAGGTTCACCGACGGCGATGCTATGTCTCGATGGCAATCACTGCTTACCGTGGACCGCCACCGCCAATTCGGTCTGCGGTGTGAAGATGTTGTTGTTCAAATCTGCGATCCATTCCGCGCTCTGATGAACGCCGCCCACCTCCTCATACGAAAAGACGAGCACAACCTTGCTCTTTGTTCCTTTTATGTGGCGGACGGTCCAGCCTTGATAGGTTGCGAGGTTTCCGACTCTGCGCGAAGTCTCGAGTTCGCGCAACAGACGAGCGTCAATGGTGAGGTCGGCTTCATTGGAAGGCAGGTGCCGCAGCTTGTCCAGGGCGGACCAAACAACCTTGGGTTCGGCCTGTTCAGAGTAGACCAGCGGGACAACGAAGATATAAATGCCGGCGCTGAAGACCGCGACTAGAGCTGCAACACTGAGGACCGACAGTCGGAGCCTTCGCGGTGGTTTCTCTGGACGCGCGGTTGGACGTTTCGTACGTCTTGGAGGTACTTCCTGTCGTGGCGGCTTAAGCGAAACCGAAGGCTTTCTAGGTGCAACTAAAGGCTTTCTAGGCGCAACTGAAGGCCTGGGTTGTTCGGGAAGGCTGATTTCGTCCGCCTGCTCTTCTGCGGCTTCGGCGAATCCCCGTTTTGGCTTTGGCAGGCTGCAATAAGGGCAGTATAGTGCCTCGTTTGACACATCTATTCCGCAAC
>CAZOOE010000409.1:0-6152 GCA_964581275.1 uncultured Clostridia bacterium | reverse complement strand
CTTGCGAATGGGGTTGCAAACGATCATAGCAAACCGCGCTGGCTGCGCCAAGAGCCTCCTCGATGTAACCGGGTTCGAGAACGCCCTTCTTCATAGCTTTACTGGACCACACGCCCGCGAAGAAGTCGGCTTGAAGCTCCAGCCGCACCGAGAGTTGGTTCGCTTGACTGGTGCTGGCGCGGGATTGGGCTGCGTTCACTTTGTCGGAAATCCCAAGAAGCCGCTGAACGTGATGTCCGACCTCATGCGCGATAACATAAGCCTGGGCGAAATCGCCCGGTGCGCCCAGACGTTCCTTAAGCTCGCGATAAAACGCGAGGTCGATGTAAACCTTCTGGTCGCCGGGGCAGTAGAACGGTCCGGCGGAGCTGCCGGCGACTCCGCAGGCAGACTGCACCTGATCCGTGAAGAGGACTAATGTGGGGTCGCGGTACTGTTTGCCGGTCTGCTTCAAGACATCGGTCCATACGTCTTCGGTAGCAGCAAGGACCACTGAGACAAAATGCTTGAGTTCGTCTTCCCCGGCGCTGGCAGGACGACCCGGTTGAGCGCTGGACGCCGGTTGCCCACCTGTTTGCTGGAGCAGGTCGCGAGGATCAACCCCGAAAAACATTGCGGCCAACAGAATTACCAGAGTGCCGAGTCCGCCACCGAGGGCCAGCCCGCCCCTCGACACGCCTCGCCGGTCTTCGATGTTGTCGCTCTCGCGCCGTCCCTTCCACAGCATTGTGTTGCACCTCCCCTCATTCGGTTTCTCCTATCGTAGGCTTCGCAGCGCGCGGACGCAATAAACCGGGTGTCCTAATTCTGTGTATTAATCCCCCGCAAACTCTTCGCCATCATCTAAAGCGAAATCCGTCATAGAATCCCCTCGCGGCATGCTACTTTTCCCGATCTTCAAGAAAACGAGCGCTCCGGATGATCGAGTCATCTCACAATGAGCACCGGTTCCCCCAATACTTCCCGGCGCGGTTCGATCCCCAACCCGGGCCGCGGCGACGCTGCCAGTCTTCCGTTCCGACGTTCCGGCGCGCCTGTTGCGATGCTCACCGTCACGTAACTATTAAAGTCAGTCGCGGAAAACAGGTATTCAGGCGCGGTACTGTGCGCCAGGTGTGAGATTGCTGCGGTGACGATGTCGCCTCCCCATGTGTCTTCGATGGTCATCGCGATGCCCAGCGAAACGCACAGGTCGCGAATCTGCCGCGCTTTGGTCAGACCGCCGACTTTCGAGATCTTCAGATTGATGACATCCATCGCCTGGTCGCCGTAACCGCGCACGATGGTTTTCAAATCGTCAATCACTTCGTCGAGAATGAACGGTCGATTAGTATGGCGGCGAACGACCAGGCACTCTTCGTAACTCAGACAAGGTTGCTCGATGTAAACATTCACATCGCGCACGCCGGCTGCGACGCACATCGCCTGATGTTGCGTCCAGCCGCAGTTGGCGTCAGCCACAAGCACATCGCCCGGTTGCAACTCAGCGGCAACGGCGTGGATGCGCGCAATATCCGTCTCAACATCGCTACCGGATTTGAGCTGAAACTTTGTATAGCCTTCCGCGCGATATTTGGCGACGTTGGCTGCCATCCGCGCTGGCGTGTCCTGCGATATCGCACGATAGAGCGCAAAGTCTTCGCCATAGCGCCCGCCCAGCAACGTTGCGACGGGTTGGGCGCATGCCTTGCCGAGGATGTCCCAACAAGCCATATCGAGCGCGGACTTGACGTACGGATGACCGCGCAATGATTGATCCATGCGCCGATTGACCAGGCTCAGTTCGGTTGGATCAACGCCGATGAGACTGGGCGCAAGTTCAGCGATGCCAGTGCGCGCTCCGGCAGCATACGCTGGCAAGTATGCCGGGCCAAGCGGGCAGACTTCCCCGACGCCTGTGATCCCGGTGTCCGTCTGTAATTCAACCACCGTCGAATCGAAGACCTCGACGCTTCTACCACCCGACCATTTGTAAATACCCTCGTGAAGCGGCAATTCGACGCGATAAACATTGATTCCGGTGATTCGCATTTGATCGCTCCGGGGTTTCCCGACTCCAAGACTGTCTTCAGGGTTCGCAGACAAGCTTGCGCAATCTATGATGCCTTGGTCGCCTGAGCGTTAACGCCGTCGCGCTCCATCCATGCCGAACGCAAAAGTGCAAGCGCGGTGTAGATCACGACGAACACCACCAGCCAGCGAACGTAATAGAGATTGAGGGATTTGACAATGTAAAAAGCAATCAACACTGCGGGGATACCACCCAACGCCAATCCAAGCGCCGCCCGGACGTTGTAACGTTCCTTTACGATAAATCGTGTGCTGCCGGTTGGCATCAGGAAGGCGCAGGCTCCCATCATTATCGGAAACGCAGCTAACGGGTTCATCCCCAGCAGACTAATCATAATAAGGCACGGACCGTACAACCCAATGCCCAGCGACATCAATGACCCCAGCATGAAGTTTCCGATGATGCCGACGACTAACAAGCCGCCCGTCAAAGCGAGCGCTTCTCCGCCACTGGCCTGTTTGTTGAAGATAGTCATCAGCATCAACCCAGCCGCTACCAACAAGGCAACGCCCATTCCGACTTGGATCGCGCGACGCGGCAGCTTCGCAACCACGCCTGCGCCAAGCCACATGCCTAAGCACGCCGCGGCGATCAGCAGAATCAGGGTTGTCATATCTACCTGGACGATCGCGATGTACAGGAAGGCTTGCAGAATCACCGGCGGTGTATGCCCGACGTTAAGGGTGCCGGGGATTTGCTCGTCGCGCACATCCTTCGTAAGTTTGTACATCGACGTAGTCGTCGCAAACGAACCAATACCGAGAGTGTCGAAGAAGTTCGTAACGAATCCAATCGTTGCGTCCAGCAGGGTAGGCGCCGTCGGTTCGGAGCTTCGGCGGCGGCGAATCGCGGAAAACCACGACCACAGAAAAAAGACCGCGACAACACCGAGTGCAACAAAGAGCCATGTTTTGATGGTCAAGCCTTAGTTGTCCTTTATTTCGAGATTGCGGTTACGACAGGAAACGCAGGTGGCAGTTTACTGGACAGAGTCTCGCTTGACCAGAACCAGCGCAAACATGGCACGATTCCGCTAGGAGTCGAAGCAACCACTGAGGTAAGAGGCCTTTGTATTGAGATGCTATCCGCTTGTGCTAGACGCTAAGTTCGCGGCGAAGCCACGCCCTGGCGAAACTCCAGTCGCGCTCGATCGTGACGTGCGACACGCTTACCATGCCTCCCCCTCCGATCGCCGGACGGTGCGCAGTCTGCGTTCGGCGACTAGTCTCAGTCGTTCGATCTTCCGGCGATGAGCGGATAGACTACACCGGCGACGGCGGCGCCCAGTATTGGAGCTACCCAGAACAACCAGAGTTGAGACAGCGCCCATCCGCCGACGAAGACCGCCGGACCGGTGCTGCGCGCCGGATTAACCGAGGTGTTTGTCACCGGGATGCTGATCAGGTGAATCAATGTCAGCCCAAGTCCGATGGCAATCGGTGCGAACCCCGCAGGCGCACGCGAATCGGTCGATCCGAGAATGATCATCAAGAAAAAGAAGGTGAGCACCGCTTCGGCTACGAACCCCGCGAGCAGGCTGTAGCCGCCGGGCGAGTGTGCGGCATAACCGTTCGAGGCGAACCCACCTCCCAGATCAAATCCGGCCTTGCCGCTGGCGATCACGTACAGCACGCCAGCCCCCGCGATAGCGCCCAAGACTTGCGCGACGATGTACGGCAGCAACTCCGAGGCGGGAAAACGCTTGCCGGCCACGAGCCCGACCGACACCGCCGGATTCAGATGACACCCGGAGACGTGACCAATGGCGTACGCCATGGTCAAGACGGTCAAGCCGAACGCGAGCGCTACACCTGCAAAGCCGATTCCGAGACCCGGAAAAGCCGCCGCCAGCACCGCGCTGCCGCAGCCACCGAAAACGAGCCAGAAGGTCCCGAAGAATTCAGCAGTTGCTCTCTTTGTCAGTTGCACTTGAGGCATCAGTCCCTCCTTTTTAGCCCGGCTCGATTCACTCAGACGAACTCATTCGTCCAGTACTTGCACCGGGCGCCCAAAGAAATCTTGACAGCTACAACGCAACAGGACGGCTTGCGCCGGCCTCGTGTTTGTCACTCGCAATTGCTTTAACGTCTGCCCCACAGATTCACGTACGGGCGTGAGCGCCAACGCTCCTTCGAATACCAGAACTCGACGCTTCGGATCCTGCGACGGTCGCCGGGAAGGTCAATCACGCGGGTCCTATCATTTGCTGAAATCCTATCCCGAATCTGAAGTTCGTGATCGGCGCCATTTTCGAAGTGGACAACAACTCGTTGGAATTCGATCGCTCCACCCTTGATCCCAAGCTGAAGCGCGCGGTACTGGACGCGGTGGTTCACGACGATTCTATCGTGATCATTCCTACCATCTACATGCGACTGCCCGAGGTACTCCCAGCGATCGTCGTCGCGGTGCCGTCTATCGTCTCTGCGATCCCTCTGGGCGCTTGAGGCGATGTTCATACTGAACAGCAGGAACAACACGCTTGCTACCCGAATCAACTTTTGGAAGTTCATTTGACTCTCTCCTTTTTCGTTATGAATTGCAGCAGCCACCGACGCAGGTCTCACCAATCTCCAAGAATCAACTTGGCGATCGTCTGAAGCTGCATGTTCGACGTGCCTTCGTAGATCTTTCCGATCTTTGCGTCACGGTAGTACTTCTCAGCCGGGTAGTCTTTGGTGTAGCCGTATCCGCCGTACAGTTCGACGACTTGAGATGTGACGTGCTCGGCGACCTGAGACGTGAACAGTTTGGTCATCGCCGCTTGCTTGACGAAGTCTTCCCCGGCATCCTTCATACGAGCGCAGTTGTAGACCATCAGCCTCGCGGCCTCCAGCTCGGTTGCGATCTGAGCGATCTGAAACTGCACGCCCTGGAAGCTCGCGACCGATTTGCCGAACTGTTGCCGTTCTTTTGTGTAGTTGATGCCGCATTCGAGTGCGCCTTGCGCCACGCCGACCATCTGGGCGCCGATACCGATACGGCCCTCGTTTAGTGTTTCGATCGCGATCTTGTAACCCTTACCAGTTTCGCCGAGAACATTCTCTTTGGGCACCGCGCAGTCTTCAAGAATCAGTTCGCAAGTCGAACTCGCGCGAATACCAAGTTTGTTTTCTTTCTTACCCACGGCGAAGCCAGGAAAGTCGCGTTCTATCAGAAACGCGGTGATGCCCCGATAGCCTTTGTCAGGCGCAACATTTGCGAACACAATAAACAAGCCGGCTTCCGCGCCGTTGGTGATCCAAAGCTTGCGGCCGTTCACCACGAAGTGATCGCCCTTATCCTCGCCCTTCGTGGTAAGCGCGAAGGCATCGCTGCCTGAGCTTGCCTCCGACAACGCATAAGCCCCAACCGTGTCCTCCGAAAGGCGCGCGTTGTATTTCTTCTTCTGATCCGCGTTTCCCCAGCGCAGAATTGCGTTATTGACAAGCGTGTTTTGCACATCGACGATGACTCCGGCAGACGCATCGACCCGCGACAGCTCTTCGACGGCGAGAATCGCGTTGAAGAACGTGCCCCCCTGGCCTCCGTATTCCTCGGGGACTTCTATGCCCATCAAGCCGAGGTCGAAGAACAGCTTTAGGATCTCGGGAGCGAACTGGCCTTTTTCATCCATCTCGCCAGCAATCGGGCTGACCCGTTGCTCGGCGAACTCGCGTACGGATTGTCGAAAGAGAGACTCTTCGTCAGTGAGCGAAGTCAGCGGGCGCGTTGCGCTTTCGGATCTCGATGACGCCGGTTGTGACATTACGTTTTACTCCTCAGGATGGATTTGAAAGTCCAGCATCGAATGAAGCTCAATCTAGCACGCAGGTTTCGAGCGTCGCAAGTTTCGCCCCGGCGGTTGAGGTTCGCCCGGGGTCGATTGCGTTTTGCAGTCACGAGACGACACTCGGACAAAGTCTCGCTTTTAATTACATCCGGGGTTTGCCTTTGACGGTTCGCGTGGCATTGATATGATTCGCTTTTGCAGTGAACATCGCAAGCGGCAACGAGCGGACCGGACCTTTGTAAACCCTCACGCTTGCTACCGCTCGCCGTACTGAGTCACATCCGGTGCGAACCTGGGGCTTGAGGGAGT
>CAZOOE010000408.1:0-6161 GCA_964581275.1 uncultured Clostridia bacterium | reverse complement strand
AATCCCTGATTATGTTTTATTAGACGGGCATCAAAGAGTCCCCAATCTGGACTGCCCTCAGTCGACCATAGTCAAAGGTGATTGTCTTTCGGTTTCCTTCGCAGCGGCATCAATTGTGGCAAAGGTGAGGCGGGACCAATGGATGAGAGAGTACGACGAGCAGTATCCGGGCTACGGCTTCGCCTCGCACGCAGGATACAATACTCGCACTCATCAAGAAGCCATCGCTCGGCTCGGACCGTCGGCCATTCACCGCTTGAGCTTTCGCGGTGTCCTCTTTTCGCAAGCCGCTTTGAACTTCAGCGGCACTGAAGAAGAATCGCCTCTGTCGTCGCTTCCAACCCCTGACTAAGGCGCCCCGCCCCTGATCGAACAGCGAAAGTGTAGCGAGGCGTTCGCCTCGGGAGGGGTTATGTCACTAAACAAGTCTAAGGCTCTGCGCACTGCTGAGAAGTACGTCTTGCAGGGTAAAATTCCGGCGGCGATCGATGAGTACCGGAAGGTAGTAAGCGCTGATCCCGGTGACCTTACGACGATAAACACGCTCGGTGATCTCTATGTTCGCGCGGGCAGAATCCAAGACGCCATTTCCAACTTCTCCCGTATCGCCGACAGCTATCGCGAGGGTGGCTTTACTCTCAAAGCAATCGCGATGCTCAAGAAAATATCGAAGCTCGATCCGACGAACGTCGAAACTGCGATGAAGCTCGCGAATCTCTATTCGCAGCAGGGGCTCCTTGTCGAGGCTCGCCAGCAGTACCTGCAAGTTGCGGACGCCTATGCCCGCGCAGGACAAACGCGCAAGGCGCTCGAAGCCTATCAGAAGATCGCCGATCTCGACCCATCCAACACCTCGGTTCGCATGAAGCTCGGTGAGATATATTCGCGTGAAGCGATGACCGAGCAAGCGCACGATGCGTTCATAATGGCGGGTGCTGAGTTCCTGCGCAAAGGCGACAGCGAGCAAGCGCTCAACGCCAACCTCAAAGCCATAATCACCAACCCAGATAGCCGCCAGGCGCTGACTGCGATCGCGACGATCTACACTCAGCAGGGCCAGACCGATCGCGCGATCAATATTCTCTGCGAAGCATTCGAAAGAAATCCTGGCGATGTCGAGTTGCTGACAATACTCGGCCGCACCTACCTATCGGCCGGAATGATGGACGACGCTGAGCGGACGTTCCTGAGCCTCGTCGAGCTGGACAAGAATCGATACCACTACCTGCTTGAAGTCGGGCGACGATTCCTTCAAATCGGCGACCTGGACCGCGCAGCCGAGCAGATCGACGGCTGCATCGAAGTACTGATTGCGAAGCGTGAGGAAGACAAGGCCATAGATTTTCTTCGCCGAGTCCTCGACAAGGAGATGAATCACATCGGAGCGCTCAAACGGCTGGCCCAAATCTTCCTGCGCATCCGCGAGGACCACAACCTCATCGCGACTCTGAATTCGATTGTTGAAGCAGCAATGCGCAAAGGGGACGACCAGGAGGCCATCGCCGCCCTCAAAGAGCTCGCGAGGCTGGAACCCGACGAGCCCCTTCATCTTCAGCGGCTCTATAACCTTGGAGTGCAGGACATCGTTGAAGCAGACTCGCCCGACGTAATTCGCGCGACCGGACCGCTCGATTTCCAGTCAGCGGCATTCGACGATACTTTCGTGATCAGACAGATCTCGGAAGCCGAGATTCTTGCAGGGCACGGGCAGGTATCGCACGCGGTGGAAATACTCACAGCGATTCTGGTTTACGCACCGGAAAACGTTCAGGTTCACCTGAAGCTGAAGGACATATATCTGCGCGCCGGCATCATGGACAAGGCCGCAACCGAATGCCTTCTGCTGGGGCGAATACACGAAGGCCGAGGTGAAACCGCTCGCGCAAGCGACTACATGGCGGAGGCGTATCAGCTCAATCCGCTGATCGATTTGAGTCAGGCTCCATCCCCTGTTAAGCCTGCCGACTGGTCGGATGGCCAGGCGGCACCCTTCGGTGAAGCGGTTCCGGAGCCGGCGTGGCAGACTGCGGGTAAAGGTGATAACGCCGGGTTTGAAATTCGCGATTCTGCCAGCCTCGACTGGAGCCGCTATCAGACCGGCGCGCTGGACAGCGACTTCGTAACCGTTCCTGAAGATGTCGGGGTCTCCGGCAACGGCTCGGGAACTGACCATGCATCAGCCGCTCTACCGCACACGCTGGAAGCTGCGGACTTCCGCTACGACACGCTCACCAGCGACTCCGGTGATCGTGATGGCACTCCAGCCGCCGACGTGGTGTTCAATTCCGCCAGCCTGTTGCCTTCTGACACCATGCCGAGAGTGCTGCGCGATGAACTGGAAGGGATCGACTTTTATATTGCCCAGGGCTACGTGGAGATCGCGCGTGATACGCTGGACCGGTTGCGAGATGAAAACGGCGACCATCCCGAAATACTGGCGCGATACAAGCGACTTGGTGAGGGCGCCGGCGCCCCAGCGTTCGAACTGACGGATCCGGAATTGAATGATGCGGCGACGCCTAAGCGTCTCGAGCCGAAGGCTGTGGACACGCCGGTGCAGCCGCCTCCAGAACCAGTAGGTGACGAAACTGCAGAAGGCGCGTCGGTCCCAGGGTTGAATGTGACAGTCAGCGAGGAAGAAACCGAAGTACCAAACTACGAGCAAATCGAACCGGCATTCACCGAAGGAGACAACGCTGAGAGCAAAGACAAGCCCTTCTTGATTCAGAAGGAATCAGGCCCATTGTATCCGGATCTGCTTGTTCAACTGAACACAAGCGAGTTGGTGAACCACGCCCATTTTGATCCAGCCTCCGGGTTCGCGCCGCCGGAACAGCGCGTGGGCACCGGTGATCTCATCGAGTCACTCGTCTCAAACATAGAGACTTCGTTTGCATACACCCGGCATCCTGACGAGGTGTCAACTAGCGAGCCGGTGCAGTCGTCTGTAGAGACTCCGACGGACCACGAGCCGGTCTTGCCTTCCAACCGATCTGAAAAGGGATCGGCGTTATTCAAAGCGGTTGGCGATATTGGGCAGGGCTCCGAATTGAACGAAACGAGGTCCGCACGTGATGAGCTACAAGAGATATTCGAAGAGCTAAAGGAACAGACCGGCGCCTTGAAACCGCTTATCGACTTCGAGACTCACTACAGCCTTGGCCTTGCTTACAAAGACATGGACCTGTTGGACGAAGCGATCTCAGAGTTTCAGATGGCGTTCAGAACCGCAGGCGCTGAGGATTTGGAGGGTGACTGCATCAACTGCTGCAACATGCTCGGCGTCTGTTTCAAGCGCAAACAAATCCCCAAGGTGGCGATAATGTGGTTTGAGCGCGGGCTCAAAATACCCAATCGCAACGAGGACGAGTATCAGGCTCTGAGGTTTGAAATCGGAGTTTGCTACGAGGAAATGGGCGAGCTCGACAGGGCGATTGAAGCGTTCACACAAGTCTATGGGATTGATGTGAACTATCGCAAAGTAGCGGAGAAAATAAAGCGGTTGCAGGCCGCTATCGCGTAGCATAGACTCTAAGTCTGTGCGGCGCATCGATTCTGACTGCACGGACTGAACTCTAAGCTTCGCTTATGTCTGTAAAGCTCACAATCGTCTTCTTCATTTTGATTTGCTTCGAAATTGGTATACTGCTGGTTATCCTACCGTGGGTTCCAAGCCCGTCCTGGAACGAGAATTACCTGCTTGTGCTTGCCGCCGATAAGATTCACTGGCCGTGGCTGGCGCTAGCGATGAAGAGCGGCTATGCGCGCGGGGCGGTGACCGGTATTGGTCTGTTGAACATCTTCCTGGGCGTTTGGGAAATTATCAACTTCAAGAGGACTGCTCGCGCGTTTCAGACGGAATGGCAAAGTGACGAGACCTCCCCTAGATCGATCAGCACCGTTGGTATACGTGATAACCGACCGCCGGTTGTTGCTGCGCCGGGCGAGAGGCCCGGAACTGACCTTCCTGATTGAGTTCGCGAATGGCGCCGTTGCCGCAGGGGTCGATCTGGTGCAGATCCGCGAACCTGACCTTCCGGTTCGAGACGTTTTTTCTGTTACCAGCGCCGTAGCTGAATCATCAAGCGGCTCGAGCACCCTGATACTGGTCAATGACCGCGCCGACATCGCGAAAAGCACAGGAGCTGGCGTACACCTTACGACTCGTTCATTGACTGTTGACGTTGTGCGCGCGGCGTTCGGGCCGGACTTGCTGGTCGGAGTATCGACCCATACATTCGAGGAAGTGAAAGCAGCCGATCAGGGAGGCGCTGACTTCGCGGTCTTTGGACCAGTCTTCGAAACAGCAAGCAAGACACAATACGGTGAGCCGGTAGGCATTGAAGCGTTGCATCGAGTCGCAACGCATGTTTCGATCCCCGTTCTGGCGCTCGGAGGCGTCAATCTGTCCAACTTTCGGAAGGTGCTCGACGCAGGCGCGTCGGGTATAGCCGGGATATCGATGTTCACCGAAGCTCAAGATCTCCAGAGTCTGGTGACCACAATCAAGAGCTACGGCGTAGAGTAAACCCGGTCAGTACTGGATTGGCGAGACTTGGGCCTCATTGTAAAGTCAACCGACGGCCTCTGCACTTAATCATCATGGACCATCCGAGCGAGCGACCAGTTGTACTGACGATCGCGGGGTTCGACCCTTCGGGAGGCGCTGGCATCCTTGCTGACATCAAGACAATCACCGCCTTCGGATGTTACGGAGTTGCTGCGGTCACGAGCTTGACCTTCCAAGACACGCGGCGAGTCCTTGGTGCGCTCAATCAGGGTGCGCAGATCGTCCGGAGCCAAATCGCCCCGCTATTCGATGACTTTGAGGTTGCAGCGATCAAGACTGGGATGCTGCCCACTGCTGAGATCATTCTAGAGGTGGCGAGTATCATACGAGCCAGCGCGGTGCCGGTGGTGGTAGTCGATCCGTTGGTGAAGAGCACCAGCGGCTTTGATCTGCTCGATGATCGAGCGGTCGGCGCTCTCAGGAATGACCTGCTTCCGCTCGCCTCGCTGGTCACCCCTAACCTCGGGGAGGCCCGGCTAATTAGTGGGGTTGACTTCAAAGATGACATCCAAATGCGATACGCTGCCGAGACTATTTTGAAGTTGGGATGTCGAGCAGTGCTCATTACGGGCGGCGACACAGACTGCAGCTTATCGACGGATCTTTTGCTGGATGCGCACGGAACGGCTGCCTTCAGCGCAGAACGAATCACGTCGAAGAATACGCATGGTACCGGGTGCACGCTGGCTAGCGCAGTTGCGTGTTTGTTAGCGCGAGGACGCTCGCTGAGGGAGTCAATTCCCTTAGCCAGGGAGTACGTGCGACAAGCGATCCTGAGTGCACCCGGCCTCGGACACGGTAACGGCCCGCTAAACCACTTTCCCCCTGGCTTTGAGCTTCTCGACTGAACATTAGGTAGTGGTTTGAAGTTCAGAGTACACGCTTGAGATTGCTTTTGAGGTTCCTGCGTGCCAATGAGGGCAAGCTCAAGCTTGTACTCTGAACTTCAGCCTCAAACTGACGCCCTACCAAACGTCACCACCTCTAGACCCCTTGAAGTTCCAACATTAAGCTATGAGTCAGAACCTGTAATTTGATATACTGATTTCCGAGCCAGGCAGGAGTCGTTTCCTCAAGAAGTAAGAACCCGCCCCAAGTCATATCGTTAAGGGATGCAGTGGCGGAGGTGTCGCGACGGAGCGGGCTGGTTTCCATTTGGCCGGAGCGGAACGGGATGGAGGACGCGCGCTCGGTGGCTGTTGAACTGACGGTTCGCGAGTTACTACTGCAGTGTCTGCAGCGCCCTCCTGACGAGGACGCCTGGCGAGAATTTGTCTATCGATATCATGCAGCAATCCGAGCCAGCGTAGCCAAGACCTTTCATCTAAGGGTGAGTCAGGAAACTGACCGCCGGGCTCAGTTCCCTGAGGATCTAATCGAGGACCTCGTTCAGGCGGTGTACGTGCGCCTGGTCGAGGAGCGGAACCGGGCGTTGGAGCGTTTTGAGGGCGAGCACGAGAATTCTATTTTCCAGTATCTTGGGATACTAGCGGTCAATGTCGTGGCCGACCACCTCAGAAGCGCCAAGGCTCAGAAGAGACCGAAATTAAGCTCAGCCCTCGAACGACCCCTGGTAAACACACGATAGGGA
>CAZOOE010000407.1:0-6228 GCA_964581275.1 uncultured Clostridia bacterium | reverse complement strand
ATGCCTGATTGATATTCGGCGTTGTGTGCGAAACTGACTGGACGATCACCGATTGCGCGCCGGACTTCAAATTCGCGGTGCCCGGTTACGATGATGACTTCATCGACCCTAGAGGCAAGGAGGTTATCCGCACAGTGCTCGACGAAACGCTTATCCCCGAGCCGCAGTAACTGCTTAAACTCCCCCATTCGTCGTGACTCGCCGGCGGCCAAGAGTATTGCTGAAATCATGCGAAGCTCCGAAACGTAATTGTTGGACCACGACCTTTCGCGTGTTGTGTCACGCCAGGATTATAGGGTTGCGTTCCACCTCGATCCAGCGATATCCCTCTCGCCCTCTTGGCGCGCTGCAAGCACACTCGATCCTTTGCCGCACGGAATCCACCCGGTCGTGGGGCAAGGATCGCAAAGTTTGCCGGTGCTTTGTCCTAACTGATAGACTCTAAAGTCAAATGGCATAGCTTAAATCGTTCATGAGGATGTCAAACCCCGCTGCCTTGGGCGGCATCAAACAAGCGCAACGGAATAGGAAAGACGAGGAGCGAGCAATGTTGACCAGGTTGAGAACAAATGCTGTCGGTTTCGCGGCAATATTATCTATCGCCGCCATAGCGAGCGCGCAAGACTTCAGTTTTGCTACGCCCAGTGGCCAGACCGTTACGCTTTCGAGCCTCCGCGGAAACGTGGTCGTGCTGCTTTTCAGCGGCGTCCAGGACCCGCAGCGGCGCGAGGAGTTAGCGGCCCTCGAGAAGTTGGCGAAAGATCGATATGCGGGGAAGAACGTAAAGATTCTCTGGGTGAGCGTCAGTCCGGCAAACGAAATGACCAACGATCAACTCAACAGCCTCTCCAGCAGTGCGCCCTCGATCTCAGTGGTGCGCGATACCAATCAAGCCGCGTTCAAACGGTTCAGTGGTAAGGTTGCGCAGCTTCCCACGATTGTCGTGCTTGACCGCGAGGGTAGTGCCTTTGGCCAGCCGCGCGGCGGATTCAATCCGAACTCTGACTTCAGCAACGACCTTGGTTCGATCATCGACCGCCTGCTTCAGCGCTGACAGGACAGCGCTGGTGGCAATCAAGACAATCGACGCGGATTCGATCCTCCAGCCCTAACCCACTACCTGTGTTTTGGTTCGCTGGCGCCCCGCTTCTACCTCTGTTAGAAATTGATCTGATGAAAAATGATGATGGCGGCTCATGTGTTTTGTCGTATTTCGAGACCCAGCTTGTAAAGATGGTCGAGTTCACTCGTGGGCTCGTGGAACAGGAGTCAATGTCTCGCGAGGCTGATGCAACCAGGCGCATTGCGGAGAACCTGGGCGCGGACCTGGCTTCGACCGGCGCCTCGGTTGAGTTACTCAACGACCCGCGTTACGGCTCGACACTCCGGGCGCGCTTCAATCACGCAGGGGACGGATCGCAAAACCATAAGCAGCTCCTGGTAGTAGGGCACCTCGACACGGTATGGCCCATCGGTACGTTAGCCGCGCGGCCTTTCAGGATTGAAGAGGACCGTGCCTTCGGGCCGGGCATCTTCGACATGAAGGCCGGTGTGATGCTTGCAGCGTTTGCGATGCGAGCGATGAAAGAGTTGGGCCGAGTGACGCAACGACCGACGACTCTTTTGATGACCTGTGACGAAGAAACCGGCAGTCATTTTTCCCGCGACATCATCGAGGAGGAAGGGCGGCGCTCACAGGCCGCCCTGGTGCTGGAGCCGCCGATACCGGGCGGCACGATAAAAACCGGGCGAAAAGGGGTGGGCGAGTTCGAGTTAATCATTCGAGGACGGCCGGCGCACGCGGGCAACGATCCGCGGGCGGGAATCAGTGCGATCACCGAGATGGCCCATCAGATACTGGCAATCAACAGCCTGAACGACTACGAACGCGGGACGACGGTCAACGTTGGTGTGGCTCGCGGGGGCGTCCTTTCAAACGTGATCGCAGCAGAAGCCCACGCCTTTGTAGATATGCGATTTCGGACCCTTGATGAGGGAGATCGGATAACCAATGCTATGTCAACGCTTCAGCCGGTGCTCGAAGGCTCTCGAATGGAAGTATTAGGTGGAATAAACCGGCCGCCCCTGGTTCGCACCGAAGAAACTGGAGAGCTGTTCGAACACGCAAGGCGGCTGGCTTCGGAGATTGGCTATGATCTAAAAGAAGGCTCGGTCGGCGGCGGATCGGACGGAAATTTCATCGCAGCGCTCGGGGTGCCTGTGCTGGATGGATTGGGAGTCGACGGCGCTGGCGCACACGCTGAACACGAGCACATAATCATCAGCGACATCCCGCGCCGCGCAGCACTGCTTGCAAGATTGATCGAAACGATTTGAGGGAGCCGTACTATCATGTCTTCCGGTGAGGTAATGCTTCCCCGACATTACCTCCAAATGTAAATCAGATTGTCTCTTGGCAAAGTCATTGCTTTTGTTTGTAAGGGCATTCAAAAATGTACGGTCGAGGTTGACAATCTGGGGTCGGTTGCATACGGTTGAGCTTGCGGGCCTCCCGGAGCCACTGGTTCCGAGGATTGGAGGATCCGCAAAACGGTGAACGGCGCCGCCGAAAAGTGCGCCCCATGAAACAAAGGAGGAATGTACCCATGTTGGAATCTGCTCAGGTCATCTTTCGTATCGGCAACAAACCCCTCCGATTTAGAGGTCAGCTCCTTGGCGAGTCGTCGATCTGCGACGAAGACGATACCGGTTCCTACACTCGCGTCCGCCTGTTTAAGAGCGAGGGCGGAAGCCTGATTTGGGCTTGGGACCTATCCGAGTGCGACGAGCCGACCGACGAGGAACTCCAGCGGGCGGATGCGCTCGTGGTCGATGCCAATGCAAGTCACCATCTACCCAATCCGGAGGATAAGAACGGCGCGGTCGCGGTGCACTCGGCGACGCCAGCTGAGTTGGCTCAGATAGCGTGGGAGAAACGGCCAAGGGAAAACGCCAGACTAGTTGAGGCGAGCACACGGGCTTTTCACGCGGCGGCAAAGATGGACGCCGGGGTAGCGGCCGCGCTTTATGAAGAGGTGAAGTAAGGACCTAACGTCGTGGCGGGGAGGGTTGAGCCCTCCGACCCTCTTCCGTCGCGACGGTCCGGATTAGGGGTCACGCTTGCGTTTGTTGCGATTTGTCTAACCCGCTCGGTCCAAGCGCATAGCTACGGCGGAGGGATGCAATCGTCAAGTCAAATGTCAACAAACTCAAGCCTGACCCCTTCTCTGAACATATCTACAACCCGATTCGCTGTAGCAGGTTTGTGAATCTCGAATCCGAACGAATGGACTTCAGCACCGGATCAACTTTCAGGTTCATCAACCAGATATCGCGCTCATCAAATGCCTTCTCCAGCCATTTGAACGCCTTGTCGTTGTCGCCAAGTCCCGCGTAGATTGCCGCGATGGTATAGGGCGAAACATAGCGCTGTTTTTGCTGATCCAATTCCGCCAATATCCGTTGCGCCTCGGCTTTCTTGCCCGACGTCGCGTATGCGTGCCCCAACAGTGACATCATCAGCGGACTCCCGGATAGCTTTACGCCTTGCTGGAACTGGTCGATAGCTTCCGCGTACATCCCCTTCTGCTCGTAAGCCAGTCCCATGTATCGCCGGGCGGGGAAGAAGTTCGGATCTACATCAAGGAGCCTCTTGCAGTGCTCGATCGCTTCGTCGTAGCGGCCTGCGAAGTAGAGGATCCATCCGAGGTGCGAATTGCCGATGAATGATAGGGGCTCGAGTTCCTGAGCGCGTTTGGCCTCGCCAATAGCTTCGTCAAATCGCCCCATCGCAACCAGGTAGGAGCCGTACCACTGATGAGCCGGCGCATATGTGGGCTTGTACTTGATTGCGAGCTGGAACTCCCTCTCAGCTTCATCTCTACCCCAGTCCCAACGGTGTTTGATGAACGCCAGGGAAGTGCGAGCCTCGGCGAGCGTGCCGTCTATGCTCAACGCTTTAGTCGCTGCATCCTTTGCCTTTGGAAACCCGTCCTTTGGCTGGCTTATGCCGTAGACCACCAGCATATTGTAGCAGTCCGCAAGACCCGCATATGCCGGCGCATAGCTCTGGTCGACCTCGATTGCCTGCTTGAAATACTCGATGCCTTGTAGCAAGCCGTCCTCGGTTCGCTTGTTCCAAGCGTTGCGGCCCTTCAAATAGAGGCTGAACGACTCCAGCTGTTTCTGTTCTTCGACGCTTAGCTTGAGCCTCAGGTTGTCGAAGATGTCCCTGGAAATGTCTTCCTGCACCAGCAGGATATCTGAAACCCGGCGGTCGTAGTGCTGTCCCCACATCTGTGCCACGTTGGTCGCGTCAATCAAATCCACCTGGATGCTCAACGTGTCTCCTCGCCTGTGAACTCTGCCGGTGAGCACTGCGCGAACGTCGAGGTCACGGGCTATCCTGCGAGGGTCAGTGTCATGCCCCTTGTAGTTGAGCACGACACTGCGCGGCACGACTCGCAGCTTTGGCAGTTGCGAAAGATTGTTGACAAGGCTTTCGGTAATCTCATCGCTGAAGTATTCCGCGTCGGTATCTGATGCTTCGTTTATGAACGGAAGAACGGCGATCGATTCTATTATGTTGCTGCCCCCGGCGACGGTCTTGCCGCCGCGGGTAGCGAAGACGATTCCGGCCGCAGCGAGAACGAACGCAAGCGAGACGAGCAGCGCAACTCGCCGGTGACGTTTGAGGCTGGCGATCACGTACTGGACGACCACGGCACGGGAGACCGGCGCGGTCGCGTTTTCTGAGGCGATCTCTTTCGCCGGGTTGACTACTCCTACCGTCGAGGTCTCCCGAGTGGAATCAAATCCGATGTCGGTTGACTCGCTGACCGGCGCAACAAATCTGTAGCCTCGCCGCGCCACTGTTTCGATGTATTGATGCCCATTTTGGCCTTCACCCAAAGCCTTTCTCAAGAGCGAGATGTTCTGAGTCAGGTTTCCCTCCTCGACAAAGCTATCGGGCCAGACCTTTTTCATGAGTCCGTCTTTTGAAATCACCTGACCGCTGCTTTCGACAAGGACGAGCAGGATGTCGAAGACCTTTGGCGTGAGCTGGACGATGTCCTGATCACGCAGGAGAAGCCGGTCGCCGGTGTTTATTCGGAAGCGGCCAAACTGATAAAAGTGGATCGAATGCTCGCCCATCTTTGGTTTTGAGAAACATCTTTGAGAAAAAATTGAGCTCTTTCTGAGGACTTATCGGTTCCTCTGACGATATCGTCGGCGCCGATTCGAAGTGGCGAATCATATCCTCAAAACGGTCTCGATGCCGCCCATTCTAGCCTACGGCACCTTTACAGGCAAAAGGAAAGGCCGCAAACGGACCGTCTCACTTGAAGCAGAACGCCGGGCTTGGCGCGCTTCGAGTGAGGAGCGAGGTAGATTCAATGCGCCTGACTTGGCTTGTCGGACTGCTCCTTTTTGCATCCCTCCCGTCATTCGCCCAGGACAGACCAAAGGTAGAAGTCTTCGGCGGATTCTCTTACACCGATATCGTTGCCAGCCAGGATAAGATCAACGGCCACTACGCTTCCAGTCAAAAACGATACAACCTCGGCTCTCGGGCGGTATTGTCTTGCGGTTTGGGAAAATCTGACCAAATGAGGGACTATGACTAACCTTTACTTCGCATGTACCGACTGTAGGGTCTACGTTGACGCCGGCTATCGTTGGGCATCCTGGTGGTTGGAGGAGCCCGGCATCGTCAAGCGAGGCAAGCAAGTAAATGTGGAACTGGTGCTCTCGGCAAGAGAGTACTGGACTCCAACTAAGACCGACAGCGCGGACTGGCTCTACAGCGAGGTGCTCCCATCGGTTCGCCGATTTCTCGAAGAACACAGGTGTCATCGCCTGGTGTTTGGGAACACATCGGAGTTTCTCTCTTCCGATGCTGATCTCCTTGACTGGATGCAGGTTGGCTTTCTGCCGCTGCTTTTGCCGGTGCTGCTCTTGCACCCGAAGCTGCGCGGCCGCCTCGGCGAGCGCTTCGGTTTTTATCCGCGCGTCGACGGCGCGCCGCCGCGCGTGTGGATCCACGCTGCGAGCGCGGGCGACGTGAAAGCCGTGCTGCCGCTCACGCGCGCGCTGCGGCGCCGAGTGCCCGACGCGACGATCGTGCTCACCGTGACGACGAGCACCGGCCGCGCGATGGCGGAGCGCGTCGGGCTCCCTGCGGCCGCGGTGCTCTACGCGCCGGTCGACACGGTCGGCGCCGCAGCG
>CAZOOE010000406.1:0-6288 GCA_964581275.1 uncultured Clostridia bacterium | reverse complement strand
GCAGTCAGCTTTTCATCGCGTGCGAATGATTGGCTTAACGTTTCCATGTCCTTCTTCTCATAGGCCTGCATGTATCTGTAAAACGTCTCGCTCACCTGCTTCGCCTCGCTTGCTGCGCTGTCGTCCATGCCGGCGCCGACGGGTGCGGTCGCTCGCACGGACTTAGAACCAAGTGCCCCGATCAGTGCGACAATTACAATGAGGTTAATGGTGTAGGAGATTCTCGCCATCGCCGTAAGCCCTCGTATTTGGAGTGATGTTTCAGCTTTTGTTGGCATCCGTCTTTTGCGCAAACGAGCGGTCAACCAACCGATCCTTAGTCCAGTTGACGATGTAGGACTCGAGCCCCTCGTCTACCTCGAACAACTGATAGCCGAGGGCGCCGCCCTCGTAGATCCTCAACTCGCTTCCCTTCTCTCTTGTCAGCTCATAAAGGTCTGCCATCGCGTTGGTCACAGGCGCGAACCCGCGGCTGCCGATAAACAGCATCGGAAAAGGAACTCCCGCTATTTCTTCGCGCTCCCTTCCGCTAGGGATATAGCCGGACAGCATCACCAGGGCGCCTATTCTGGGATCACCAATCGCCGCCGTGACAGCGAACTTCGATCCGAGATATGTTCCGAGAATCGCCATCTTCTGGAAGTCAACTTCAGGCTGATCCGCGAGGACGTTGATCGCGGCTTTCGCGTCGAGATATGCGCGGTCGCGCTCTTCTCTTGGAAGCGAGAAATAGTTGCCTTTTCCGCGACTTTTACCTCGGCCGCGCCAATCCACGTTAAGTACGGCGATGCCGCTTTTGGCAAACAACGTTTCCAGGTCGTGAAAGATGTATCGGTCACTCCATCCGGAATGGAGAAGCACAATTCCTGGCGCGCGCGCCCCCTCTTCAAGGTTATCCGGTATCCGCAAATTGCCGTATATCGTCCAATCATCCTCAGTGGGAAACGAGACCTCTTTTACCCGCCCGAAAGACTTCAATCGGGCAGCAATCCACTTGCAGATGACATCCTCAATCGGCTCCTCGCCCCCGGGGTCTCGCGGCACGAGACCAATCTTGTCGGTGTCCACCCCCTGATGCTTGGATAGGAACTCGACACCCTTCTTATCGGGGTACTTGTAGCGCCAGAGCGTGAACATCGTGGTGCCCATGCCCATGTCTTCGTAAACGCGAAACTTGCTGTCGGGATTCGTTGACTCGGCGTAGACCCCCGACATATCGTCAAAGCCGCGCTTGTCCTCCTTGCTCACAACACACAGTATGGGAGTCCGCTTGTTTGAAGCGAGAGCGTCCCGAGCCTTCGCGCTCAACCTCCCGGACAGAAGGGCGAGCGCCTTTACTCGCGGGTCTCCCGCCGATCCTGTCACCGCCCACTCTGCGCTGACTTCCTCGGCAAATATCGCAATGCGGTCTCGATCAACTTCCGGCTGCGCCGCGATGAAATCCAGGGCGGCTCTCACGTCAAGGTAAATGCTTGATCGTTGATGGTCGCTGAACGAGTGATACTCTTGTTGTCCTATGCTCTGGCCGCGGCCGCGCCAGTCAATGCGTAACACCGCGATGCCCTGGGTCGTCAGTATTTCGGCCATACCTGGATAGACAAACGATGCAAATGCCTCGCGGTCGTGTCCTGCGGCATGAAGAAGCAAGGCTGCCGGCGCGGTGCGCTCGACGTTCGCGCCAGTGGGGAGGTGCAGCGAGCCATGGATCGTCCATCCATCTTCGGTCTGAAACGTAACCTCTCGCACTGCTGGTTCCATTACCTTCTCCTACAACGCGCAACCTACTTCTTGAAATGATTGGCTACGATTCGTTGCGAAGCGAGCACAGAAATCGTCGCGAGCGGCCCAACCGCATCGCCCGAAGCTGACCGCGGCTGCACGCTCGCATCACAAATAAAGAGATCGTCCACGTCGTGCGACTCAAAATTTGGATTTACCACCGACGATTTACGATCTGATCCTGCCTTGCAGGTGCTTATGCCGTGAGCGATATGGTAGATGGGCGACATATCGTAGCCGACGATTTTCTTGGCGCCCATCTTTTGCAAGATCTCACGCGACATTTCACCACCCTCGCGCAGTCGGCGCGCTATAGTCTCGTTACCCGCATACTCCATCTGAGATGTCGGAAGATTTATGCGCCCTCGGTACCCTTCAGGTTTTTTTAGAACCACCAGCGTGCCGCCGCGATGCATTCGAGCTTGCTTCATGAACTGTTTGTGCTCGCGGCCGAAGTCAGGAGCGAATGGACTAAACGCCAAACCCCACGGTTCATCAACTCCGATCATTCCGCTGTCCTTTATTCTCAATCTTCCGTAGGCATTCGGGCCCGCGTCATCCAGGAAGAAGAACCCCGCGGGGGCAGCACCGCGCGAGCCGTCCTTGATCGCCTGGTCGAAATAGGCGTGGACGATTATCGCGGCGTGTATGTCGAGATGTTTGCCCACGTTTGTGTTTTCGACAATGAGCTTATCGCCAAGCTCTTCCTTCGGGCCGTAACCGGACATAAAAAGCAAACGTGGCGTACCTATGACCCCCGCGCTGACGATAATCTTCGACGCGCGAAGCTCCACCGATTTACCGCCCTGTTGGAAAACAACGCCGGTCGCCGCGGGTTTCGCACCCCTCTTCTCTATTATCACGCGCTCAACGGCTGCGTTTGGGACGATCTCAACTCCGTGCTTTTCAGCGAGAGGTATATACGTTGTCATCGCGTTCATCTTGCTATCGTATCGGCAAAAGTAACCCCCTTCGCAGAAGCCGCAGTAGAGGCAGTTTCGTCGCGCGACCTGAGCCGGGTGAACGTCCCGCCCAAGCGCCTTCGCAGCATCGCGGAACATTAAGCAACCCTTTGAAAGCATCTCATCCGGCTCGGTGTGTATGTTGTACATTCTTTCAACTTCCGCCGCAGCCTCTCGACACGCCTCTTCTGTCCAGTCCGTGCCTTCATCGACCCAATGTTTGTAGTCGACACCATAGGGCAGGTAAACGCTCGCGCCGTAGTGCATCGTGCTCCCGCCGACCATCTTCACCATTCCCCACGGCCACATCCTGTCCGACGCGTCGTCGCTGAAGACATTGGTTATCGCCTGCCGCCGCAGCGGGACTCCATAGCCAGGTCGCGGCTCGCCCTTCCAGTACGGCCCGGCTTCAAGCATCGCGATTCGCAGGCGTTCGCCGTTCTTGGGATTGATTCCCTTGCCAGCAATGTTGGCGGCGAGAATGCTGCCACCTACTCCGGAACCTATGATGACTACGTCGTAGTTGTTCTTAGCTTGCATAGATCAGTTTCTCGTCGGTAGCGAGCCAGTTTCAGATGAAGCTCAGAGTACAAGGGTTAGCTTGCTTGTTCGGTTACAGGATCGTTAAGAGCAAGCTAAAGCTTGTACTCTGAACTTCAGTGAATGCGCTTGAACTTCGCGCGCCGCTCCTCTTCCTCCTCCCAGCTCAAAGGCCCCTTGAAGCCGGCGATGTCCCAACCCGTTACCACCTCCTTCGTGTTCGGGTTGGTAATCTGGTGTTTGTCGCCAGCCTTTAAGATCGGCATGCCGTTTTGGTCACGCGGGATGACGTTCTCAGGATAGTTCTGATAGAAGACGGTAAAGACCCGCGTTCGAGTTTGCCGATAAACCCTCTGCAACGTCCTGAGATTTGTCTTGTCATTGAACTTGCTCCCGTCGATGATCTGCTTCAGGTAATCCGATCGCTGCGACGATGTGATCTGAAGAAAACTTCTGTCGGCGAAGAGCGCGGCGCTACCCTTGTTGAACTCTTCAAGGTCTGCGTCGCTGATGACCTCGAGTTTCTTCATAACCTCTTCGGTGATCTGGTAAGCTTCGAGGCTCTTGTAGCCCGGATCGCCGGGGTCGGTCGGAATCAGGGTATCGCCCAACGCGGCGAAGATCGCGTGCCGATCAACCTGCGGGGACTCCGACACACCGCTTCGACCAAATGAAAGCCCAGGGGCCATCGCGGTGATCGCAATCGAGCCGGCTCCCGACCTCTTCAAGAAGTCTCTACGCGAAACTTTCTTCTTTCCCATTCACAATGCTCCTCGGGCGGGCGCGGCCATCGAATGCTCCAGCGCACGCCCCGCATTACTCACAGATTTCTTGTCAGCTCCAAAAGCTTCTGGTATTGCAGGGCGCCCCAGGTCTCGACCGAAGACGCCATGCCCGATGAGAGGATAACCGCAGCCATTTTGAACGCGGTCTCCTCGTTGGGGGCTTCGAGTATATCCAAAAAATCATAAGGCCCTAGCAACGCCAGGTGCTCCCGTACCACCACTTCGGGACACGCCTCCCGGTACTTCGCCCCGACGCTCTTGCCTATTTCTTCCATCGACTTGAAGTTCTTTGCGAGATCCGGTGACATCTTTATCAACATTACAAACGTCGCCATTTTGTTTTCCCCCTTCTCAAAGTGTCCTTGCTTCAGCGGTACCCGCAGGATTGGCTCTGCTCACAAAAGGATTCAGGTTGAGCCTGCAATCTCTGCGCTAACCGCGTTGCGAATAGGCCTATTGGCTCAAGATATCAATCACGATTTCGTCTTCGACAAACTGCTTGTACTGCTCGTGCAGTCTCTTGCTTTGCGGGCTCTTCGCGTAGGCCTCCTTGGCCTCTTTGTTCACAAAGTCGATCGACATGCCGTACTTGTATTTTGTGAAGTTGTTCGTCTGCGGACCAACGACTATGCCGGTCGCGCCTTTGATGGTTGGCAGCGTCGCCCTCGTTTCTGCGAGTATCGCATCGATCTTGACCTGAGGAACGTCGGGCTTGAAATTGAAGACGGCCGCGTGTCTCAGTATGCCTTTCGGCGCATTGACTGTCGCGCTCTGTTTTGCGCCCCACAGCGCGACCAGGAGAAGTAGACCCATACAACCAAAAACCCAGCGCTTCATCGCAACCTCCTAAACCGAGCGTCAAACCACCGTTTAAACGTGCGTTCATTGCCCGGTGCTCATCGCCGCCTCAAGTCCTATTCCTGCCAGCGAATTTTCTTGAAGTAGTTCCGCCGCCGCTCCTCTTCAGCCCAGGAAAGAGGACCCGCGTAACCTGCCTGATCCCACCCGGTCACGAGCCCCGGCGTACTTGGATTGGTGATCTGATGCTCAGCGTCCGGTCCGGGCAACGGCACCCGGTTGGCGTCGTGCGGCCAATGATCTTCCGGAAAATTCTGATAGTAGACGGTAAACACTATTTCGCGAACGTGGCTGTAAACCTCTTTCAACTTCTTCTGCAGCGTTTCGTCATTGAAGCCGTTCGCCTGCAATATCTGGTTGAAGTAATCCGCGCGCCGAGTCGGCGACAGTTGCGTGAACGGACTACCAAACGGGCTGGCGCTCGACCTATTGAACAGCTCAAGATCGGCATCCGGAAACTCTTCCAGCCTGCGGTTGATCTCTTCAGTAATCCCATACCACTCGAGGTCTTTGTAGCCCGGGTCCCCTGCCGTCGATGGAATAAGGGTATCGCCGACAGCAAAGAGAATCGCCTGCCGATTGATTCTTGGGTAGGTCTGCCCAGCGGCGGTGGCCCCTTGCCCCAGGGCAATAGAATCGGATTCGCTTCCGGAAACGCCCGCGCGTAGCGAACCGTCCATCTTTCCGCCAACCGTGTTCACAGCCGCCATCCCGGCAATTGTGACGGTGCCCGCGGTAGCGCTGGTCTTGATAAAATCCCGGCGCGAAACGCCCTTTTTTTGCTTCTTTTCCCGTGCCTTTTGATTTCTCATAGATGTCCTGTAGTTGAGCCCGGCAGGCGCTAAGATCACTTGACCTTCTGACGTTCGTTCCGTTTTCGTCAGCGCTTCAGTCTTTCTCCGTGAGCCAAGGTGCCCGGCTAAAGAGTAAGTTGCGGCTTCAGCCACTTCACAATAAAAGGCTGAAGCGTCTCATCGATTTCAAAGAGTTGATATCCGATAGAGCCTCCTTCGTATTCGAGCAAGCTGCTCCCGTGATCCTTGGCAAGCTTGTAAAAATCTCGGAACGCTTGCGCGATTTGGGGCAGTCCGAGGCTCGACACAAACAGAATCGGAAAATGCGATTTCTCAACATCCGCCCGATCGGGTAGACCACCAAGCATGACGAATGATTTCACCCGCGGGTCCACGCAAGCCGCCTTCATTCCGTACTTCACGCCGATCGAGGTGGTCACCAACGCGAGTCGGTCCCCGTTGACCCCGGTCTGTGACGCGAGAAAATCCAGGGCGGCTTTGACGTCAAGATAGGCCTTATCGCGCTCAGCCATCGGTAAATCAAAGTAATTGCCCTTCTCTTGACTCCTA
>CAZOOE010000405.1:0-6289 GCA_964581275.1 uncultured Clostridia bacterium | reverse complement strand
CGCGGTTCTGGTCCGGCCGGGGCAGGCAGTGGAGAAGGGGCAGACGTTGGTGGAGGTGGAGTCCGGCTGACCGTCGGAAGCGCAACGGCAGGGCCGCCGGGCCGCCCACCCGCCCCGGGAAACTTCTGCCGGCCGAGGCCGTCGGCGTGGCAGTGGACTTCAGGTCAGGCAGCGTCCCCAGCGCAACGATTTTAATCAAGAAATACAGCACCGCCGTTAGCGCAATTGAAACGATCAACGCGATCGGAAGATGGCGTGTTGGATTCTTGACCCCTTCGGTCGGCACCGACGCATTCTCAAACCCGCCGAACGCGAAGATCAATGCAAGACTCGCCTGTCGAAGAGGCGTCAAATCGGGAAGCGCGAGTAGCTGGTATCGACTGCTTTCGACAAAGAACAAGCCGACACCGACGAACAACAGCAACGGCAAGAGCTTTGCGATCGTCAACAGGTTCACGGCCCAGGCTCCGTACTTGACGCCTATCAGATTCAGCAAACCGAGCCCCCAAAGCAATACCGTCAACGCCGTCGCCCGCCCAATGCCGCTTGCCATCGCCGGCCAGAAATATCCAACATAGGCTGTGAATGCGTTGGCGATAGCTGAAGCCGCCGCAAGCCTCGAAAGCAGAAACATCCAGCCGACCTCAAGTCCAATGAAATTCCCGAACGCCTCTCGGGCGTACAGATATGGTCCGCCGGTCTGCTCGAACATGCTGCCGGCTTCGGCAAAGCACAGAACAATCAGCGCGATCAGAAAGGCTGCGATCAAGTATGCGGCAGGGCTTGCTGGCCCAAGCAGCGAAGCGACGGTTGCAGGCAGGACGAAAATGCCCGAGCCGATGACACCGTTGACTGCGATGGCAATTAGTCCGAATAAGCCTACAGCTCTTAGAAACCTCGGCGCCGACGAGTCGCTGGAGAGGGTGGGCTTAAGGTCCTTCAAAATTGTTTGGTGAGTGATGCGCGGGATCGAGAATCGAATGACCATCTACACATTGTTCAGGATCGACATCCCCGTGCTGCTAAATATCTTCTGTTTCTCTTGCTCGGGAATGGCGAGGTCTTGAATCGAGCTGACCGAGCGCTCAATAGAGCCGAGCAGATGCGGGTAGTCGCTTCCCATTACCATCTGATCGACTCCGACCAGGTCTCGCACCATTCGCAAATTGTGTGGGCTAAAGGTGACCGTGTCGTAAAAGAGTTTCTTGAAGTAGCTGCTCGGAGGCTGATCGATGTTGACCCGGCACTCGGCGAAGTCGCGATATCCGCTGTCGAGCCGTTCCATCAAGTAGGGTATGCCACCTCCAAGATGACCGATGACCCAACGGATGTTAGGCAGTTCGCGCAGCATTCCGGCGAAGCACATTCGCGCGACCGCCAGGGTTGTGTCGAAGGGGAAGCCGACCAGTGGTCCCAGCACATACTCAGTGTATGGCTCCGGGTTCGCGGGAAGCATCGGGTGCAGGAATATGCACAGGTTCATTCGATTCGCTTCTTCAAAAAACGGCCGGTAGACAGGCGAGGTCAGCGCTCGGCCCTTGATGTTACTGAGCAGCACAACGCCGTTGAGCTTCAACTCGTCGATGGCGCGGTGAAGCTCAGCGACCGCCGCGTCGGGAGCGTCCATCGGAATGGAGGCGAATCCCTTGAACCTGCTCGGGTGCTGCGCAATAAGATCCGCGTAGGCGTCGTTCAGGATTCTGGCCACATCGGGTTGGCCAGTCTCGCCGGCGAAGAAGATGTTCGGCGTGGACAGTGAAATGACCTCAACATCGATGCCGACTCGATCCATGTCCTCGATCCGTCTTTTGGGATCACTCATCGGCGGAGTGACGCCGAAAAAGCGAGCACCCTGGTGAGTGATAATCGTTCGGCCAGTTGGATCCTTGGCAAATGAGAATTCGGACGGAATGTCGCGAAGCATCTGGAAAAAGATTTCCGGATAGTAGTGGGTATGCAGGTCGATTTTCATGAGTTCCTTAGTGGTCATATGGCAGAGCTACTGTCGGATGGGCCCTAAGTGTTTGTACGATCCTTAACCTGGAAGTTATGGAGGCTGCTCTGGCGTCCGGAATGCGTTACTCGGGTTGACTAGGTCCTAGCATATTGGCGACTCTCTGCTCTTGCATTTGACGCGGTTCATCCAGGAATTCTTCTCGCTCGCGAGCGAGCTGAGAAGCGCGGCGTGCCTTGTTAGTCAGGTAGCGCTGACCTTTGATCTCCGAATTCTGCAGCGAGGCCGCCCAGGCTCCGAGCTGTCGTGAAATGCTGACCGCGCGCGATTTCAGCTCTGCGATTTCGACTCTCAGCGCGGTGAACGGCGGTAGGCGCTCAAGCAAGCAAAGCATCGAGCGCACTTCCCCGGAAGACCCTCGGGCGATGTAGATGAATGTCAGAAGCTCTTGAGTTGTGCCGCGCTCGAATCCTTCGGATACGTTGTTTGATATCGACACTGCTGCGCGCTCGATTTGGTCGCGCAGACTGCCGTGGCCCTTGAATTCCTCTCCGGCTGTGAGGTGATACACTTTGACGCCAAGCTCTATTGCGGCGTTCCACACGGGCAGGTCTTCAAAGCGCTTGTATTTCATTTCACCCAATCCGTTTTGATAGGTATTGGCCCTGGCCTCGGATTTCAGATAAGCGCATTATATCGCATTTCAGATTGCAGATTTCAGATTGCATATTGCATATTGCATATTGCATATTGCTTGTTTCAAGCTGCAGATTACAGATCTCGGATCGTCTCGGATACAAATGTCGATTTGCAACGCTATCGATCACACTGTTCCAAAATTCGATTCTGTTCAAACCCGCGTCTGCCTGCACTTACTATATTCACAATCTGATAATAGCAAGCCTCTCTTGTTTTTTGCGAGGAGTTCTGAGGCTTCGAGATCTGAGATTTTGCAATCTGAAATTTGAGATTTGCAATTATTTGCAATCTGAGATTTGCAATCTCCGCTGCGACATCTCTGATCATCGACCAGCCAACGACGGGGCCCCGCCTTTGGTAGTCACCCCTAGTGTTAGTCTAGGTCAAACCGAACACCTAGCCCCAGTCCGCCAGAGTTCGCTCCTTTCTACCGGCTTTGTTGTTGAAGTTGTTGTTCCTTGACTGCGCACCGTTGTCCATGTAGGCTCCGACGCGAGCCTTGTTGAAAGTTCGAGCTTGTTGCGTCTGCGATCTGAGGATTTGAAATCTTAAACTCGGGCTCCCAAGAAAAACGGAGACCTCAACGTGACTTGTGATCCGGCCCCAATAGGGAAACCTACGAAACCTACAGGCATCTGCAACCACTTTGCTCCACTGGCTCTGCTTTTAATATCGCTCGCCTGCTTTGTGCCTCAATATCCGAGCAGCGCCGCGATTGCCTCGCCGCAAGCTAAATCGCGTGTCATCGTCGGAGCAAAGATCGTTGACGGAACCGGCCGCGCTGCGTTTTTGGGAAATGTACGCATCATCGGAGACAGAATCGCCCAGGTCGGACGATTTATAACAAGGGCCGACGAAGAGATAGTCCCGGCGGGCGGTCTGGTGATCGCGCCCGGCTTCATCGATATTCACAACCACTCTGAAAGCGCGCTGTTCTCAGAGCCCTCGCTGGCATCCCAGGTCTCGCAAGGGCTTACCACCCTGGCAATTGGACCCGATGGCGGCTCGCCCTGGCCTATCGCGGACTATCTCGCAAAGCTCGAAGCAAAGCGCGCTGCTGTCAACGTGCTCTCTTTTGTCGGACACGCAACCGTTCGCCAGCAGGTCATGGGCAAAGACTACAACCGCGCGGCGACCGAAACCGAGATCGCCGCTATGGCCAAACTTGTCGACCAAGGCATGCGCGAGGGCGCGGTCGGACTCTCAACCGGGCTTGAATATGACGTCGGTCATCCGAGCACCACCGAAGAAGTGATCAGGCTGGCACGCGCTGCAGCGGTCCACGGTGGTATTTACATGAGCCACGTCCGCGACGAAGCGGATGAAGTGATGGCCGCCTTTAAAGAAGCCATTCGCATCGGGCGCGAGGCTCATATCCCAGTTCAGATTTCTCACATAAAACTCGGAACTGTCGGCGTCTGGGGACTGGCCGAAAAAGCCGTCGAGTTGATCAACGCAGCGCGCCACAACGGAGTCGATATCACCGCCGATTGCTATCCCTATGATGCGTGGTCTTCGACGATAACCGTCCTGATACCAAGCCGGCATCACGAGGATCTGGTTGCGGTAAAAAGAGGACTAGACGACGTTGGCGGCCCAGCGAACGTGTTGGTCACGACCTGCCGGGCGCATCGCGACTACGAGGGCAAAACGCTCGAGGAGATCTCGGGTGATCAAAAGATATCGCCAGTGGAAGTGTACGTACAAATAGTAAAGGATGGCGGCGCAAGCGTCGTTTGCCGGTCGATGAAAGACGCCGACATCAAGGTATTCTACCAGCAGCCCTGGGTGATGGTCGCGAGCGACGGTCAAGCGGGGGGACGTCATCCTCGAGGAGCCGGCACGTTCACGCGAGTCCTTGGACGCTTCGTGCGCGAGCGGGGGTGGCTAACACTTGAAGAAGCGGTTCGCAAGATGACTGCGGCGCCCGCATCGCGGTTGGGCCTTAGCGACCGCGGGTTGATTCGCGAGGGGATGAAGGCCGACCTGGTGATTTTCGACCCAAAGCGTGTGATAGACCGGTCGACGTTCAAGGAGCCACTGTTGCTGTCAGTTGGTATCGAGCGAGTTTTTGTGAATGGCGAGGCGGTATGGGAGCAAGGCAAGCCCACCGGACGACTGCCCGGCACCGTGATTAGAAAGGGGCACTAGGCTTTGGTATTGTTCTGTTGAATAATACGCTGAGAAAAGTCTATGCTTACTGGCATGCGAACTCGGTGGTTGAGAGCCGTGCCGGGCCTGCTGATACTGGGCACCTCTCTATTCGCACAGAGGCTCCCGCCGGCGATCATCCCAACCGGCAAGCCCACGCTAAAACGCGATCGCACTCAGCGCATCTTATATCCGAAAATAATTCAGCACGAAGACGAGCGCACGGTCACCAACGACCTTGTCGAAATGTTGGTCCCATCCCACGGGGGCGCCCGGCGGCGAACGATTCTGGCGCTTGGCCGAATAGGTTATCCCAGTGGCCTTGCGGTGCTCATTGACGTCCTCAACAGCGATCAGAATCCTGAGAATCGGGATCCCGAGATGCGAGCGCTGGCCGCCTTCTCGCTTGGGCAGATTCAGAATCAACACGCGGTGTCGGCGTTAGTGGAACGACTTGACCCGAAGATCGAAAAGTCTGCTCTGGTGCGGGCGCGCGCAGCCGAGGCATTGGGAAAAATCGCTTCAAACAAGATGGCAGTCGCCGCGCTCGGCAACTACGGGCTAAAAGGCATTGCCGATGCGATCGTGCGCTCGCTTCCGCCAACAAGCGAGCCGGTTTCCGATGACGCCAGGCTGACTGCGAGCCTGGGACTCACTGCGCTTCTCAAACTGAGACAGGCTTCGACGATTGATGCGATCGCCGCGCAGCTTCGTTCGCCTGACCCCGACTTGAGGTGGCAGGCGGCGAACGCGCTCGCTCGAATTCGAGATGGCATCGCCGCTGGGGCGCCTGCCTTGCTGCCGCTACTGGATGACAAGGAACCTCTGGTGCGAGCGAATGCAGCTCGAGCGCTGGGGGTGGCAAAGTCTGCGCAAGCCGTTGAACCGCTGATAAAGCTGCTGGCTGACAAGGACGAGCGCGTCATCGCCAGCGCGATCAATGCGCTGGGAGCGGTCGGCGACAAGCGCGCGGTCAATGCGCTGGTCGCGTCAGGGAACACGCTGCTTGCAGCCTACCGCACATTTAATCGCGACAAGCTTGGGGTGCCAACCCAGCAGAACCTGCTGTTGTTGATAGCGACCGCGCTCGGGAGCCTCAAGGACGAGCGCGCAGGTCCGCTCCTCAAAGCGTTGCGCTTCGCCGACGGGAAGCTTGGCACCCATCTCGAAGCGGAACTCGCGGTCGCGAAGTTTGGAGAGGCGGCGTTCTTTGATGTGCCGGAGACCGCAAAGCTGCCAAGCGATGATTGGAAAGCGACTGCCACATATGCACAGGCACTCGGACAAGTTGGCAGCGACCGTGCAAAAACGCTCTTGCTCGATCTGCTTAGCGGCAAGAACTACGGCAAGCCTGATGTTCGCGCGCTGCCTCCTATCTTGAGCGCGCTTGCTGCCGCGAAGGAGGAAGGGTTGCGATACATTTTGCTGGACCATCTCAAGGGTGATGAACAACACTTTATAGAGTGAGAAAAACACCGGGATCTG
>CAZOOE010000404.1:0-6292 GCA_964581275.1 uncultured Clostridia bacterium | reverse complement strand
GGCTTCGTCGCCCGAATTTCCGAGGACGACGTCTACGCCACGGTCAAGTTCGTGATCTACACGGTTGTCGGTTCGCTGCTGATGCTCGCCGGGATCATCGCGCTGTATTATCTGCACGGCAAGGCCACCCTCAACTTCACGTTTGATATTGCGACGATAACAAACGACGTAAGAACTCAGGCGTTGATTCTGGATCCGACCACGCAGAGCTGGTTGTTCTGGGGATTTGCGCTGGCGTTTCTGATCAAGGTCCCTCTCTTCCCTTTCCATACCTGGCTGCCGGACGCGCACGTTGAAGCTCCAACTGCAGGCTCAGTGCTTCTGGCAGGAGTGCTGCTCAAGATGGGGACCTATGGCCTGATGCGATTTAACCTGCCGATCTTCCCGGACGCTGCGCATCAATGGGCAGTGTTGATTTCGTCTCTCGCCGTGGTCGGAATCATTTATGGAGCTCTGGTAGCGATGGTGCAGCCGGACCTTAAGAAGCTCGTCGCGTATTCATCGGTTAGCCATCTGGGTTTCGTGGTGTTGGGTATCTTCTCATTCACCGATCAGGGGTTGCAGGGGGCCTTGTACCAGATGCTCAACCACGGAGTCTCAACCGGCGCCCTGTTTCTGATCGTGGGCATGGTTTACGATCGCCGGCACACCAGGTTGATAGCCGAGTTCGGCGGCCTGGCCAACGTCATGCCGGTCTTCTCGACCTTCTTCATGATCGTAACGCTGTCTTCAATCGCGCTGCCGTTGCTAAACGGCTTTGTTGGCGAGTTTCTGATCCTGATTGGCACGTTCACATCGACTCTGCTGCCGCACGCAAAGCTGTTCGCGTCGCTGGCGGCACTGGGGATGATTCTGTCAGCGGTCTACATGCTGTGGATGTATCAGCGGGTCATGTTCGGCGAGGTTCGCAATACCTCTAACAGCAACCTTGCCGACCTGAGCTTCAGAGAAACGCTGGTGCTTGCGCCTATTGCCCTTTTGATTGTAGTGATGGGAGTGTACCCAAGCCTGTTCCTTTCTCGGACCGATCAGACAATTCAATCAATAAAGTCGCGCCTGGGAACGCAGTCATCTCTGCCTGCCCTGGGACCGCAGGCATCCCTGTCTTCCTCTTCTAACACAATAACCGAGGAGGCCAGGAGGCCTGCGCTCCCGGCAGCAGAAGAAGAACGCTAAATGGAGAGCCTGGGAATCAACTATCACGCGATCCTGCCTGAGACCATCACAGCCTCTGTTGCGGTTCTCATAATGATGATCGACGCATTAGCCCGCAGGATCGAACGCCGTGTTGCCGGGGCCGTGTCGCTGCTCGGTCTGATAGCAGCCGCCATCGCAGTGGTCAGCCTGTGGGGAAGCAACGGCGAAACCTCCTTTAAGGGCATGATCATCACCGATGATTTCAGGCTTTTCTTCGCGATGATCTTTCTGATCGTGACCTTCTTGACGGTACTGATCTCCCTCCGCTGGCTAGAAGACGAATCATTGCCGACCGGAGAATACTTCGCGCTGCTGATGTTCGCAACGACCGGCATGCTTTTCATGAGCGCGGCGAACGATCTGGTGATGATCTTCCTGGGACTCGAGATCACCTCGATCTCGACCTATGTATTGTGCGGCTATCGTCGGCGCGATCTGCGCTCGAATGAGTCCGCGATGAAGTATTTTATCCTCGGTTCGTTCTCGACGGCGTTCCTCCTGTACGGAATCGCGTTCGTCTATGGCGCCACGTTCATTCGGGGCGCAAACCCAGTAGCCACTACGAATCTGCAACTCATCAGGGAGCGAATCGCGTCGCCGGAGCAACTGTTTTCAGGATCGATGCTTCTGGCGGGCGCGGCGATGATGCTAGTGGGGTTCGGGTTCAAAGTCGCGACCGCCCCGTTCCATGTGTGGTCACCGGATGTCTACGAAGGCGCGCCAACGCCGGTAACTGCGTTTCTCTCGACGGGCTCGAAGGCCGCTGCGTTCGCATCTTTCTCGCGCGTCTTCATTCTGACCTTCGCAGCTATGTCGTTTGCGGCTAGCACCGGAACTTTGCACACGTTGCAGTCAGTGGTAACAGATGCGCTGGTCGCGATCGCGATACTCACGATGACGATCGGCAATCTCGTTGCGATCGTTCAAAGCAACATCAAACGCATGCTGGCTTATTCGTCAATCGCCCACGCAGGATACGCCCTGATAGGGGTCGTCGCGGCCGATTGGAGAGCGGTCGCATTTTACCTTCTGAGTTACGTGCTGATAAACATCGGAGCATTTGGAATCATCGAGCTGATCGCTCGTGTCGGTGACAAACGAGTCGAAATCTCGGACTACTCGGGGATAGGGTTTAAGGCACTCGGACTGACAAGCGCGCTGTCGCTGTTTCTTCTGAGTCTCGCCGGCATCCCGCTTACCGGCGGATTCGTCGCAAAACTTCTCGTCTTCAAGTCAGCCTGGGCGGGCGGGTTTCACGCGCTGGTGGTGATCGCTGTGATAAACAGCGCGGTCTCGTGGTACTACTATTTGCGCGTGATAGTGGCGATGTTCTTTGCCGAGCCTGCAAGCGGCTTCAAGCCGCCAGCGGTAGCGCGATCGATGGCCGCGGCCATAGTGTTGGCACTCCTTGGCACCCTTTATCTCGGAATCTTGCCCGGTCGCGTCATGGATACACTCGAGCGTGCGCGGGATCAGCTTAGCCAGGCGCGGAAATGATGCCGCCAGCATAGTAAGAATCGATTGGATGAAAACGGAACCGCAGAACATTGAGGCAATCGACGGCCATCTGTCGCGCGGTGTCCGCCCCGTCAGGGCTGAAGACATAGCGGCCGAGGTATCCCAGCAACTGGGCGATCTTTCCATCCCCGCAATCTATGGCGATAAGATTCGCTCGCAGAGAACGCGTCAATACCAGTTGCATGCGCCGGGAAAGAAGTCGTCGGTCGAGGTCTTGCACACACTGCTGGGCATCGAGCTGAAGCTCGGCGACCGCAGACTTCTGTGTCCCGATCTAGCTACTGCAAGATACCTGTCGGTGTTCGCCAGGCTGGGCTGCGATATCATCGCCGTACCCTACGACATTAGCCAGATATCCCGGATCGCCGATGAATTGGAATCGGGCTGGCATCGAATGATGCTCCTCATCGATCACCTGACGACTGGCCGAAGCGAACGTTTGCGAGCGATGGTCCGGCAACGGCTGATCGGCGAGACTAAGACGGCCATCGATTTACTTGGTGCCGGGTCACGGTTCCCCGAGTTCAATCCGCCAACCCGCCGGCCTACCAAGCGCTGAGGATCGACCTCGTCTCAATTCATGCGAGTCGACACCGTGGTGGCGTGTCCTCGCTCCCGAAACGACAGTTGCGCGCCGAGCTACTAACCAGTCAATAGTTAAGCCGTCTTTCTCAGCACTGAGGATGCCGACTGTCGGAAGTCCTCGCCGGACTGACCCCCGCCTGACCACTCCGGCTTCCAATTGCATCCCAGGGACATTCCTTACTAAAGAGAATTGTATCTTTAAGTCCATTTGGTCATATAATCTCTGAAGCCCCAATTGGGTGGCTCGGCCAAACACTCAGCATCTCCAAAGCAGTGGGTAAGTAAGTGTCGATTACGTCGGATAGCATACCAAGAACACCAAACGGATCATATCCAGTCGCGCCTCGGGTCGCCTCGTCCTTCGAATCTGCTTCACGGGTCATCGCGATCATCGTTGTACTTTCGGGTTTGTCGGTAATCTTCGGCTGGACGTTCAACATCACTATACTAAAGAGCGTCCTCCCCGGGCTTGCAACGATGAAAGCGAATGCTGCCCTGTGCTTCGCGCTGTCGGGGTTGTCGCTGTTCATATTGGGAGGAAAGGGTGAGGGAAAATACCGGCTATTTGGGGCAATTTCCGCCTATCTGGTTCTCTTCATCGGTTTGCTCACTCTATCCGAATTCGCGTTTGGTTGGGACCTCGGTATCGACCAGTTCTTGTTCAACGACAACTCACCGCCAACGGCTGGAGCGTTCTCTCCTCCCGGAAGGATGTCGCCCGCGTCCGCGCTGGCCTTTGTAGTGCTCGCAGTGTAACTTGCCCTACCTGATGTAAGGCGCATTCAGCGGCTCATTGAGGGTCTGGTGTTCGTGGTAATTCTCTGGTCCTCCTTTGCACTGACCAGCTATCTCTATGGAGTCCATTCTTTTTACGGCATGTTCCATTTTCCATCGGTAGCTGTGCACACCGCGGTCTTGTTTTTCCTACTTTGCCTGAGTGTTCTGTTCGCTCGCCCATCCGTCGGCGCGATGGCTATCGTTTCGAGTGATACAACTGGCGGCATGCTCATCAGACGCCTCTTGCCCGCTTCTCTGATCCTCCTGGTAGCGCTGAGTCTGGTGAGGCTGCTAGGTCAACGCGCTGGGCTTTACGAGACCGAGTTTGGTTCGGCGTTGTTCGTGGTGTCAATGGCGTCAATTTTCAGCGTCCTCATTCTCTGGATCGGAAGCGCAATTTCCGGAATGGACGCGAGACGTCGTGCGGCGGAACGGTCACAGCGAACGTCGGAAGAGACTTACCGGGTTCTCTTCGAGTCGAACCCCCACGCGATGTGGGTTTATGATGTGGAAACGCTGGCATTTCTCGCCGTGAATGAGGCAGCGGTTGACCGCTACGGCTACTCCGAGGAGCA
The DNA here is from genome assembly GCA_964581275.1 of uncultured Clostridia bacterium. Classification (GTDB taxonomy): domain Bacteria; phylum Acidobacteriota; class Blastocatellia; order UBA7656; family UBA7656; genus Onstottus_A. The sequence continues at coordinate 1,640 of CAZOOE010000404.1, read as the reverse complement.
ATTCCTTGGCATGACTATCATGGACATCCGGCCACCTGAGGATATTCCATTGGTACCGGCCGCCGTTCGCGTCCCGTCTCCGGATTTGACGTCATCCGTTTTACGCCGGCATCGAAAAAAGGATGGGAGTCTGATAGAGGTTGAAGTCGAGTCGCGGGGGCTGGTCATCAACGGCCGCCGCGCCCGTTTGGTCTTGGCGACAGATGTGACTGAATTCAAACGTGCGCAGGCGGAACTACGCGAAAGCGAAGAGCGCTACCGTACAGTCACCGAGACAGCCTCGGATGCGATGATCACAATAGATGAAGACAGCACAATCCTGTTCGTCAATCGTGCCGCCGAACAGATTTTCGGTTACACGAGGCAGGAAATGTTCAGTCAAAAACTTACTTTGCTTATGCCGGAAGCCCTGCGAGGTCTCCACCGGGCCGGGCTAGACCGCTACGTTGCCACCGGTGAAAAGCACATAGCATGGGACGGGACCGAACTTTCCGGGCTACATAAGACCGGGCGCGAGATCCCTTTGGAAGTCTCCTTCGGGGAATTCGTCAAGAATGGCAGGCGTTTTTTTACCGGAATCGTTCGCGATATCGGCGAGCGAAAGCGAACACAAGAGATGCTTCGCCATACCAACCAGACGCTCCAGTCGCTAATCGAGACCTCCCCTCTGGCCATAATCGCCGTTGATAGCGAGATGACTGTCACCACCTGGAACCCGGCAGCGGAACGAATTTTTGGCTGGGGCGAGCAGGAAATAGTTGGACGGCCTTACCCCATCATTCCGGAGGGCAGAACCGGCGAACCGGACGCCGACATGGAGCGAATCCGTCGCGGTGAGGCTGCGATCGGCGTAGTGACGCAGCGAAGGAGAAAGGACGGGTCGCTGGTCGATGTGAGGATATCTTCTGCAGCCCAGCACGACGAGCGTGGCGAGGTGAACGGCGTGGTCGCGGTGATCGCGGACATAACAGAGCAAAAGAGCCTGGAGGACCAGTTGCGTCAGTCGCAAAAGATGGAAGCCGTCGGTCAACTAGCCGGTGGAGTAGCTCACGACTTCAATAACCTTCTCACGGTGATCCTGGGATACAGCGACCTTGCGGCGAGCCGGGTGGGAGCCCATGAGGCTCTGCGCCAGGATCTTCAGGTAGTCAAGCAGGCGGGCGATCGCGCCACCCTCCTTGTAGCACAACTGCTCGCATTTAGCCGAAAGCAAGTTCTTCAACCGCGCATTCTCGATCTGAACGACTTGATTGCCAACACCGACAAAATGCTTCGGCGGCTCATCGGTGAAAACATCGACCTTATTAGCATCACTCGACCGGGCCTCGGCCACGTCCTTGGAGACGCGGGGCAAATCGAGCAGATCGTACTGAATCTCGCAATAAACGCCAGGGATGCCATGCCGGCGGGTGGCACGCTCACCATCGAAACCGACAACGTAGACTTGGACGACAGTTATTGCAGAGCGCACGCGGAAGTCGCCCCTGGCCGTTACGTGTTAGTAGCGGTCAGCGATACAGGTCACGGAATCGACTCTGAAACACAGGCGCGAATATTTTAGCCATTCTTTACCACCAAAGGGCCCGGAAAAGGACCCGGGCTCGGGCTCTCGACGGGTTTCGGGAACCTTAAAACAAAAG
>CAZOOE010000403.1:0-6314 GCA_964581275.1 uncultured Clostridia bacterium | reverse complement strand
AGCTCAGCAACAAGGGTACGACCCGAGCCTTCTCAAGGGACTGCAGTGGCGCAGCATCGGCCCGTACCGCGGCGGGCGCTCGACGGCGGTTGCCGGGGTCACCTCACAACAGAACGTCTACTACTTTGGCGCAACCGGTGGCGGCGTGTGGAAGACCAATGATGGAGGTATCAACTGGGAGCCTATCGCGGACGAATATCTGAAAACGGGGTCTGTTGGCGCGATCGGAATCTCAGAGTCGGACACCAATGTTGTGTACGTTGGGATGGGTGAGTCCCCCATTCGCGGGAACGTCTCGCACGGCGATGGAGTGTACAAATCAACTGACGCCGGCAAGACCTGGAAGCACATCGGGCTAGAAGATACCCGCCAGATTGCGCGTGTCCGTGTGCATCCGCGAAACCCCGACATCGTGTATGTCGCGGCGCTTGGTCATGTCTTCGGGCCCAACGAGCAGCGCGGCGTATTTCGTTCGATCGATGGCGGGAAGACCTGGCAGAAGGTTCTCTATCGCAGCGCGAAAGCCGGCGCTACCGACCTGATACTCGATCCGACGAACCCAAACATCATCTACGCCGCGCTGTGGGAGGTGTATCGTCAACCCTGGACCTTAGAGAGCGGCGGGCCTGGCGGCGGTATTTTCAAATCGACGGACGCCGGGGATTCCTGGACCGAGATCACGCGCAATCAGGGCTTACCCAAGGGAATGGTTGGCAACATCGGCCTGACCGTTTCGCCGGTCAATTCCGAACGTGTATGGGCGATCGTCGAAGCGGAAGACGGCGGCGTGTTTCGCTCTGACAATGCGGGAAAGACCTGGTCGAAACAGAACGAGCAAAGGAACTTGCGGCAGCGTGCCTGGTATTATACGCGGATCTACGCTGACCCGAAAAACGCAGATACGGTGTACGTGCTCAACACCGGATTCTACAAATCAAACGATGGCGGTCGAACCTATTCGAGCATCGGCGTCGGGCACGGCGACTGTCACGACCTGTGGGTTGCCCCGAACGATCCGATGCGGGTGATCATCGGCGACGACGGCGGCGCGGAGGTGAGTTTCAACGGGGGGAGGAGCTGGAGTTCGATCGAGAACCAGCCAACGGCTCAATTCTATCGAGTGGCGCTGGATAATGACTTCCCTTATCACATCTACGGCGCGCAGCAGGACAACTCGACGGTGCGAATCGCCAGTCGAACGACCGAGGGTAGCATCGATAGAACCGATTGGTACGACGTCGGCGGCGGCGAGAGCGGTTGGATCGCGCCAAGTCCGAAGGATTCGCAGATCGTGTACGCAGGTTCATACGGCGGACTGATAACCCGCCGGGATCATCGCACCGGTCAGGAGCGCAATGTAAACCCGTGGCCCGAGAACCCGATGGGCTGGGGCGCTGCCGAGTTGAAATACCGCTTCCAGTGGAACTTCCCGCTCGTCTTTTGCCCACACGATGCGAACACTCTTTATGCTGCCGCGAACGTTCTGTTCAAATCAACCAACGAAGGTCAAAGCTGGCAGCCGATCAGCGGTGACTTGACGCGCAACGACAAATCCAAGCAGGGCCCGTCTGGTGGTCCGCTTACCAAAGACAATACCAGCATCGAGTACTTCTGCACGATCTTTACCGTGATGGAGTCGCCGGTCGAGAAGGGAACCATCTGGGTTGGCTCGGACGACGGACTCGTACACGTCACTCGAGACGGCGGCAAGAACTGGCAAAATGTTACACCTCCCGGCATGCCCGAGTGGATTCAGATCAACTCGATCGATGCTTCGTCGATCGAGGCCGGTACGGCTTACGTCGCGGCGACGATGTACAAGCTGGACGATTTCAAGCCGTATCTCTACAAAACCAATGACTACGGCAAGACCTGGAAGAAAATTGTCAGCGGTATTGCCGAAGACGCGTTCACACGCGTGATTCGCGAGGACCCAAATCGGCGCGGCCTCCTGTTTGCGGGAACCGAGACAGGTGTGTACGTTTCATTCGATGACGGCGAGAACTGGCAGTCGCTTCGACTCAATCTCCCAGTAGTGCCGATAACCGACCTCACAATTCACAAACGAGAGAAGGACCTGGTCGCCGCAACCCAGGGTCGTGCCTTCTGGGTGCTTGACGATCTGCCAATGCTCTATCAACTCGCGGACGCGGCAAATGTGGATGCATACTTGTTCAAACCCGAAGATGCCTATCGAATGCCCGGCGGGGGATTCGGAGGGGGAGGCCGGGGTGGAGGAGCCGTTGGCCAGAACCCGCCGGGGGGCGCAGTGATCTACTATTACACGAAGAACAAACCATCGGGTGAAGCCACCCTCGAGATCCTCGACGCCTCAGGAAAGTTGATCAAGAAATTCACGAGCAGAACGAGCGAGGGCCAGGGAGCCGCTGCGCCCGCGAGTGAGGATGAAGGATTCTTTGGCGGTGGAGGTCCGCGCCGGCTGCCTGCCGAAGCTGGATTGAACCGCTTCGTATGGGACTTGAGATACACCGACGCGACTCGCTTCCCGGGTCTGATAATGTGGGCGGGGAGCACGAACGGCCCGCGTGCGGCGCCGGGCAGTTATCAAGTTAGACTCACGGTGGACGGCAAGCCGATGACGCAGAGCTTCGAGGTAAAGAAGGACCCACGCCTTGAAACGAATCAAGCGGACTTCGCAAAGCAGCTCGACTTCCTGCTGAAGATTCGCGACAAGTTCAGCGAGACCAGCGAGGCCATCCTTCAGATTCGCGACACCCGCAAACAGATCGACGAAATCGCCAACCGCTTGAAAGAGCAGCCGAGCGGCAAAGCGATTGCCGATGCCGCAAATTCGTTGAAGGCGAAACTCACCGCGGTTGAAGAGGAGCTTTATCAGACTAAAAACCAAAGCAGTCAGGACCCGCTGAATTATCCGATTCGCTTGAACAACAAACTTGCTGCGCTCACTGGAGTCGTGGGTGGCTCGGACTCTGTTCCGACCGATCAGGCCTACGCGGTGTACGACGAATTGGTCGTCATGATCAACACGCAGTTGAAGAAGCTGGACGAGACGATGCGCGCGGACTTGCCGCTATTCAACAAGATCGTACGCGACCAGGACGTTCCGGCGGTCATCGTCAAATCCAAGCCGAAGGAGAAGTAGAAGATTTATGCAAGACGGGCTCACTCTCTTTCTATGGGACTGTGTGAGATATTTTGCCAATACAGAAGTCCCTACAGTCCGATCGAATTGGTGCCATCGGCGATGGTTTATGCCGCTACGCCGATTCGCCCGAATACCTCTGGCATTCAACTTGCCGATCTATTGATGGATTCGTGGGCATCGTTTGGTCGAGCGCTATCATCAAGCAGTTACAGCGACTGCGTGACAGGAGGAATGTATTATGTACGTACAGACAGGTAAAACTTTCATTGCGACCCTGATTGCAGTTGCGCTTGCATTGGGCGGATTAGCCTGGCTTTCAAGCGACGGTCACAAGAGCGAATCGGCCGCGTTAGCTCAGACGAATCAGAGCGCCCAGTCGCCCGCGCAGCAGTCCGGATCAACGTACGAATCGTCCGCTAACGCAAGCAACGCAACAGCTACGACTTATGAGGATGGGTATCGAGCAGGATACAGAGATGGCCACCAGGATTGCGCAACGACCCGGAACACTTCCAGCGTGAGGCGCGCTTATTATTCGCCGCGTTACTCGTCGCGCAGAGCACGAGTTGCAGGCGCCAGGTATTATGCCCCGGCGCGTCGCGGTCATTCGACAAGGAATATGATCCTCACGATCGCTGCGCCGGCCGCGATTGGCGCGGGCATCGGCGCGATTGCGAAGGGCGGAAAGGGCGCTGGGATAGGCGCACTTATTGGCGGCGGGGGCGGCGCGTTGTACCACCTGCTCAAGCACAGGAACGACTAGTTGAGGACATAGTTGACTGGTTCGCGCCTCAGCAATTTCACGCGACAGGTCCACTCTTCCACGAATATCGCGTCCTCGAAACACTGACGCGGAGGGCCACGAGTAACCGTGGCTCTCTTGCGGCTAGCGGGCTCGCTCGCCGGATCTGACTCTCAATCCTTAAACTCCTACCGGACTGTTCGCTTAACAACCTCGATTCACGGCCCGAGTCCAAGCTCGTGCGGGACTGTCTATGAGGCAACACGTTCAATCTGGTTAGATTGGACAGGCACGCCGCTGGTATCATTAACGCTCAGAAATGGCACAACAAAACACATTCGACGTAGTCTCGAAAGTTGACATGGCTGAGGTCAAGAACGCCGTCAACCAGGCAACCAAAGAAATTACCCAGCGCTACGATTTCAAGGGTACCAACTCGACAATCGACCTCGATGAGAAGGAACATAAGCTGGTGCTCGCGACTGCCAGCGAGTTCACACTGCGGTCGATGAACGACGTGCTCCAACAAAAGCTTGTGCGGCGCGGGGTCTCGTTGAAGGCGCTTTCGTACGGTAACATCGAACCGGCCGCAAAGGACAGCGTGCGCCAAACGGTTGCGTTGCAGCAGGGGATTCCGATCGAGAAAGCCCGCGAGATCGTCAAGTTCATCAAGGACACCAAGCTTAGAGTGCAGGCTTCGATCAACGGCGACTTCGTTCGCGTCGCCGGGAAAGATCGTGACACGCTTCAGAAAGTGATTGCGGCGTTGAAGGAAAAGGACTTTGGCATAGACACGCAGTTCACGAATTACCGGTCGAACTAAGATTGCTCGTTGCTTCGCGTTTTTTGCGCCTCGGCGGATCTACGACACCAGGGTCACGGAAGATTCTGAATCAGGAGCCGCAGAACATTGCGGCCCATGATCTTACCGATCTCTTCGTCGGTGAACCCTTCAGTCAGCAGCGCGTCGGTTAGCTGAACCAGACCGCTTGTATCGAAAGGCTCGACGACGGCCCCGTCAAAGTCTGAACCCAGTCCTATATGATCGGCCCCCACTAAGTTCGCCGTGTATCGTATCGCCTTTGCGATCGCAGTGGCGTCCTTGCCGCACACCGCAGTGTCCCAGTAGCCGATTCCTATCACTCCTCCGCTTCGCGCGATACCTCTTAGTTGTTCATCGCTCAGGTTGCGCTGATTGTCACACGTGCCCCTCACTCCGCTGTGCGAAACGAAGACGGGTCGAGTGGCAAGCGCCAGCACATCGTCGATCGTCTTTGCTGACGCGTGCGCCACGTCGACGATCATATGCCTGGCTTCCATTCGCCTGACCATCTCCTTTCCCTTGTCTGTCAGTCCGCCCTTTTCAAGGCCATGTGCCGAGCCGCCGATGTCCGTATCGAAAAAGTGCGACGGCGCCATCATTCGAAACCCAGCCTCGAACAGAGCATCGATATTGTCGAGGTTGCCGTCGAGGGCCTGCGCTCCTTCGATCCCCAGAAACCCGGCGGTGATGTGGGGCTCGGTTGTGCGTCGATCGAGGTAGCTCGAAAGCTCGGCCGAGGTTCTGACCAGGGTGAACGTTCCGTGTGACCGCGCGGCTGTATCTTGGAGCTTCTTTGCCTGATACAGGGCTCTTTGAGCCAGGCTGCTCCATGTGGCGGTCGGCCAGCGCTGGGCGATCGCAAGTATAGTGATGTTGTCGGTCTTGTCGTCGTTGCGCTCGATGTTCATCTTCCATACATACGGCGTCTTGGTAACGACCGTGAACGACTGAAGCGCGACGTTGCCTTCTATCAGCCTCGGGATATCGACGTGGCCGCGACTGGCGCGATCGAGCAGGTCCCTGTTCCACAGCAGCGAATCGGCGTGAAGATCGGCGACCAGCAGCTTCTTGTGAAGCTCGACCGCGCGTTCTGAAGCAAGATACGGCGGGGGGCTAAGCGTGACGTTTAGTTTCTTCTCAAGCTGCGCGGGAAGGACAAAAAAAAACACGCCCAATAACAACACCAGAATTGTCGCTAGGGCGATCAACAGTTTTTTCTTCATAGATTTGAGCTAGACCAGCGCTCCTCTATCAGCATCGTCGGGATCAAGAATGCACGAGCGAGGTTATTGGCTGTCGGCAGTCAAGTCAAGGTTGATCGCCCAGGGATTGGTTATACCGTTACTGGCAAGAAAGAGCCTGACTGCTCTAGCCTTTCATCGCGCTTTCGCTTCTGTCTTCTGGCCCTTCAACCTGGGCTCACCGAGGGTGTTTTTGAGCTGTCATCCGACAGCAGTTGTAGCGTTTCGCGCTAGAAGTCGCCGAACCCTGGCCTAACTGGAGTTTCATCGATCAACCCCGGCCAGAGACGCCCAGTATCCTTAAACACCGGTTCGTTGAATACTCCAACGTTCGTCAGCCAAACCCGTCTGGAACAATCCCCACATATCGCGTCTTGTATT
>CAZOOE010000402.1:0-6325 GCA_964581275.1 uncultured Clostridia bacterium | reverse complement strand
TGCCGGCCCGATACGCCTTGATCGCTATGTCGTTTCCCAGAACGGCGCGAATATCGTTGAGCTCGCCTGCCTCGTGGGCGACCGAGACTACCTTCCAGTCACGGTATCCGGCTGGAACTTTCTTTACGAAGATCGGGGCGGCTTCTTGAGCCGCGGCATGGCGCGACGCAGTCGCGGTGAAGGCTACGGCGCCAGCCAGTGTTGTGATTGCAGTCACCAAGAAAGTGATGCGTTTCATAATGGTTCCTCCTTCGAACATTGGTCAAGCAATTCCTACCGAGTCCCATGACGACTGACCGCCCCGCTATCATCTCCCATAATTGTTCTTCGTAATGAGCCGCGCTTCAGCGTGCCGTCCGCTCACCCAAACTACCGCAGTGGACCTGAATGCCACGCGGTTCTAAGCGGTAACAACCCCATAGCGCGTTGCCGGCGATCTCAATGACAACTTCGGGATAAGGTTTCGGCGCGCAGCTTCATAAGCCTCCCAGTCCGCAAGGTCGGGAAGCGACGGGATGGTGATAAACTCACCCAGATCGAAACCGGCAAGCGCGGCGTCAACCATCTCCTCAACCGGCATCACGATCTCCTTTGGAAGACTGGCTAACGATGTCCCTGACTTTTCCCAGATATCCGTCGCCGTCGCGCCGGGCAGGACTACCTGGACTCGCACATTCATGCTGGCAAGTTCGTGATGCAGCGATTGACTGAACGCCAATACAAAGGCCTTGCTGGCCCCATAAATACCATCGAGGGTCTCGGGTGCAATCCCGACTACGGAAGCAATATTGATGATTGAGCCGCCTCCTCCGCCGACGAAGCCCGGCGTTGCAGCGTGAGCGAGTCTTACGACCGCCTGGACGTTGAGAGCGATCATTTCGTCCAACTTGCCCACCTCGGTGTCCTGGAATGGAGCAGTCGAGCCGACACCGGCATTGTTAACGAGCATCGTGATGCCAGCGTCAGTGCGCAGTACCTGTTCGACACGGGCGAGATCCGCCTTGTCGCTTAGGTCTGCAACGATCACCTCAACGGAACGACGGGTCTCGTGGGCGAGTGTGTTTGCCAGAGTCTGGAGCCGTTGCCGATTCCGCGCAACAATGATCAAGTCATAACCGCGCCTTGCGAGCCGATCAGCGTACATCGCGCCGATGCCTGACGATGCGCCGGTTATCAGTGCTTTTCCTTTCGATGTTGTACTCATCTATTTTCTTCCTTTCTCGTCGAGGACTAGTGCAACCGCGATGCCTACTCTAACTATCGGCAACCATTGCTTTGTTCAGCTCTATTTAACTGCCGAGGTTCGGCATTTGCTGATTTTAGGCAAGAGAGAGGGACTTAGTAGGAGGTTGGCTTGTTGAGCGGAGTGTCTGTAACTGAACCTATGCCTGCCGGAACCTATACTTGTCGATTCCCAGACTGCGGATTTTCGACTCGAGTGTTTGCCTTGGTATTCCCAGTTTGTTGGCGGCGCCGGTTGCGCCTGAGATACGGCCGCGGCTTTCTGCGAGCGCAGCTTCGATCAATTCCTTTTCAAGCGACGGATCACGTCTTAGCACATGACTGGCGACGTTCGCTTGACGCGATTCCTGAGATGTTTCGCGCTGCAGCCACGTCTGATCGACGGAGAAGGTTTCACTATCAGACAGGATCACCGCCCGCTCGACCACGTTCTGTAGTTCGCGTATGTTACCAGGCCAATCGTAGTTCTGGAAAAGATTCAGCGTCTTCTTTGATATAGTGTTAATCTTCTTGCCCGCCTTCTTCGCGTAACGCTCGATCAGATATCCGACCAGCAACGGAATATCGTCAACGCGCTCGCGCAACGACGGTAAATGAATCGGAACAACATTCAACCTGTAAAAGAGATCCTCCCTGAACGTCCCTGTGGCAACCGCAGTCCTCAGGTCACGATTTGTTGCGGCTACAACTCGGACATCCACTGAAATTGGATGGCTGCTTCCGACACGCTCAACCTCTTTCTCTTGAAGCACTCGCAATAGTGCGATTTGAGTCTCCGATGGAAGGTCACCGATCTCGTCCAGAAAAATTGTTCCGCCGTTCGCAGATTCAAAGCGGCCCAATCGTCTCTGCGTCGCTCCGGTGAATGCACCCTTCTCGTGCCCGAACAGTTCGGAGGCGAGTAGAGAAGGAGGGATCGCCGCGCAATTGACTCGAATGAACGCACGCGACGCACGGTTCGATCGCTTGTGAATGGCACTAGCGATCAGTTCCTTCCCAGTTCCTGTTTCACCCAAAATCAGAACCGTCGAGTCCATCGGGGCGACCTTTGTGACTTGCCGAAGTACAGCGTGTAACGGCTCCGACGAACCGACTATTTCTTCAAACATCGAAGTGTGATCGATTTCTTCGCGTAATGCCAGGTTTTCACTTTGCGTCCGCTCTTCGACTTGCTTTCGATCGTGGATATCCGTTCCCGTCGCGTACCAGCGCAGAATCCGTCCACCTTCATCCTTTACCGGACGGTACTGGACTAGAAACCAACGGTACTCTCCGTCATTCCTTCTCGCGCGCTGCTCGTTTTCAAAAGGAAAGCCTTTCGCAAGAGCGAGCTGTCTTTCGTCGCGGAGCCTTTCCACGTCTTCCGGATGAAAGAACCTTGTCCGAAAGCCCGGAGCCATGACCGCCTCGATCGTCAGGCCGCTGAATTCGAGTACAGATCGGTTCGCGTAGAGCGCAGTTCCATACGGATCAAGCACAGTTACTGTTTGAGCGATTGCATCAATAATCTGGCGGAGCTCCATCTCTTCTTGCCGGAGCTTTTCTTCAGCTTGCTTGCGCTCTTCGATATCAGTGCTCGTTCCATACCATCGGATGATCTCGCCTGTCTCGTCGCGCAGCGGCTCGACACGAATGAGAAACCAACGAAAAACTCCATCGTGCCGGCGAAGGCGCGCCTCGATCTCGCCTGATTCGCCTGAGGCTAAAAGCTTTCGCCACGTTTCCATTAACGCCGGCAGGTCCTCTGGATGAAAGGCGGCTTGCCATCCCCAGCCATGCGACTCTTCGGGAGAGCGACCGGTATAATCGTGCCATCGTTTGTTCAGGAACTCATTCGGACCATCCGGCAGGTTGCACCAGGCCATCGTGGGGATCGTATCGATCACCTGCCGAAGTTTGGCTTCTGAGTTCTTGATTTCTTCGAATGCTCTTTCAAGCGCTGCTCGTGATCGGTCGCTCTCGATTGCGATGACCGCAATATTGGCCGCGGTTTCAATCCACCCAAGATCACTGTGATCTGGGCTCTTGGGCTCCGGATAGTAGATCGCGAACGTACCCAGCACTTCATCGTCTTTGGAAATGAGCGGATAGGACCACGCTGCACGCAATCCGTAACTCAAGGCAAGATTCTTATAATCCGTGCCTTCGACAACACACCAAAGTGGATCGCTGGCGATGTCTGAAGTGATCACTGGCTTCTTGAGGAATGCGGCTGTGCCGCACGAGCCCATTTGCGGACCGATCGGCAACGGAGTTAGGGTTTGAGTCCATCCTTCGGGAACGCGGCGACCCGCCGCCGGCTGCAGCGTTTTGCCGTCCCGGTCCATCAGCAAAATCGTTGAGATATTCGCCGGAGCCTGAGCATCGATTGTGTCGCATAGATCCTGGAGGATATCTGTAAGGCTCGCACCCCCGGCTATCAATTGCAGGCTTCGTTTTTGGGCGGATAAGAGAGCTTGCGCACGTTTTCGGTCGGCGAGGTCATTCTGCGCAGAATCAGCTTTCACTTTTACAGCATCGTCTCGTTCGACTTGCGGTCCAAGTGTGCTCATGACTATCAACCATGACACCAGTGGGGAGATGTCTCCTAGGATACTCCCTCAAGATGTCAACGCGCCATTTGATTGTTTGATGAAATTGGTCTACCTCAAATCGTCGGGACCGTGCCGCCGTCGATCACAAACTCCGTGCCGGTTATTCTGGTATGCCTCTCTTCCCCAGCTTTCCCGAGGTCAAGATCAGCATTCATCAGTCACACGAACAGCTGGAAGGCACAACCGATACCCCAGGTGTTCAGAGTACCGACTTTGGTCGGGCAGTCTCCTTGAATCTACCGGAATAACTTCAATTGCACCCGGAAATCGGGATTGGCTCCCACAAACAGGATCACTAATCGCAGGTGGGTTCGGTCGTTCGCCCGATTTCACTCAGACGATTGCGTAAGTACTGTTGCTCTACCTGGTTGGTAGTAAGCTCAATCGCGCGAGTGTAGGCTGACGCTGCTTCCTCCAAGCGGTCGAGCCGCCGCAATACGTCAGCCCGAGCCGCGTGAAACAAGTAGTACTGATCCAGATTTCCGTACGTCCCCACCTCCTCTATCAGACGCAACCCGTTCTCGAGTCCTTCGCTCATCGCGACTGCTGCCGCGTGGTTCAACGCTACGATCGATGATGAGTTGATCCGCATCAGTTCTTTGTAGAGCGCGACGATTTGCGGCCAATCGGTTTCCTCGGCGGTCTTCGCTTCTGCGTGAACGGCGGCAATGGCTGCTTGAAGCTGATAATTGCCTATGCGGCGCAATGAGAGCGCCTCCTCGACTAGCCACAAGCCTTCTTCGATCTCGTCGTGGTCCCAGCGCGACCGGTCCTGATCTTCCAAGATCACCAGTCCGCCGTTCTCGTCCGTGCGAGATTCGCGGCGCGAATCCTGCAGCAGCATCAGCGCCAACAAACCAAGATTCTCAGGTTCGCCCGGCGACAATTTGCAGAGAACACGCGCCAAACGTATCGCTTCAGCGGCCAAATCCCTTCTCACCAAGCTGTCTCCTTCAGTCGCCGAATAACCTTCGTTGAAGATGAGATAGATGACCGCCTGGACCGCCGCGAGGCGTTCGCTCAGCGATTCCAGCGATGGAACTTCATAAGGGATTCTGGCAAGTCGAATCTTGTTCTTTGCGCGGACCAGTCGTTGTGCCAAAGTCGGCTCGGGCACAAGAAAGGCGCGTGCGATCTCAGTCGTGGTGAGTCCACCCAGCGTCCGCAGCGTCAAAGCAACCTGCGCTTCGCGACTTAACGATGGATGACAGCAAGTAAAAATCAAACGCAATCTGTCATCTGGATATTCCAAGACGTCTTCCAGCAGTTCAGACTCGTCATAGGCTTGTAGTCTTTCTGTCTGGTAAGTGAGTTCGGTTTGCTTTTCAGTTTTCGTCTTTTCGCGCCGTAAGGCGTCCAGCATCTTTCGATGGGCTACGGTTGTTAGCCAGGCTCCGGGATTGCGCGGCGTGCCCTCGCTTTCCCAGTTCGCCGCGGCGGAAGCGAAGGCTTCCTGTAGAGACTCTTCAGCGAGGTCGAAAGATCCGGAGATGCGGATCAGCGTTGCGACGATTCGCCCGTACTCTTCGCGAAAGACTTTTTCGAGCGTATCGCTCGCCTGCGACATACCCGAGCGTTACACATTCCGCAGGCGGCGTGCAACCTCAGCAAATCAGACTTAGGGGTTCACGGGCAATCAATCGCTCATTGGCCTGATCGGCCGAAGAGTTCCCTCAACTCTCAGGTATTGAGACGGCCACCATAAAGAATGGCGCTTTGCGTCATCGGAAAGGAGTGCTGTGGGATAGCAAGATATGAAGGCCCGATTTTCGGCAAGAATGGATGTGATATATATTTAGAAATAGAATATCCAGCTACACTCGAAACTGCAGTGAATTTGCCGGGCAAAGTTGAGTAGCGAGGAGCATCAGATGACCGTCAAGGACCTCGAAGATCTTTATGACTATGGCTATTGGGCAAACAGAAAGCTTTTTCATGTGATTTCGCAGCTGGCCCCGCAACACTTCACACAGCCTGTGGCTGGAAGCTATGGATCGATCAGGAACACATTGGTACACGCCCTCAGCGCTGAATGGGGCTGGCTCAGCCGTTGCGGCGGCCAAGAGCGCGGTCCGCGTCTCAACCCTGAAGACTATCCAACGATGGAATCTCTGATAGAGACCTGGAGTAAAGTCGAGACATATGTGCGCGAGTTTTTGTATGCGCTGAAGGACGAAGATCTGGCTGTCAATGCTGAATACATGAATGATCTGGCCGAGAAACGTTCACTACCGTTGGAAGAGCTGATGCAGCACGCGGCCAACCATGGTATTCATCATCGAGGACAGGTTGGGCTGCTGTTGAGATTGCTTGGCTACGCGCCGGGCTATTTCGACATCCTCGCCTATTATGCCGAGAAGCCCGGCGTCCCTGCGTGGTAAGTAAGGCTGGCATCGAGAGTGCAGGAGCAACCTGGCTTGCGAAATAGCCCTCTACCGAACCCGAAACGATCGTATTTAGGGCGAGATGGACTGCCGCGACTGCATAGG
>CAZOOE010000401.1:0-6332 GCA_964581275.1 uncultured Clostridia bacterium | reverse complement strand
ATCACCTAAGAATTCGCCGGCCAGTCCGGCAGTTGCGCCGGTGACTCCGCCTCCGGGGATGGCGATGATTCCGCGGCCACCCTTCTTTCCGGCGCCGGTACCTAACGCACCTACTGCGAAAAGGCCATCACCACCGTTTGCTCCGCCAATGCCAACACCGCCGATGAAAGTGCCGCCGGTTCCGCCTGCGCCTCCGTCCCCCGAGCCACCAAAACCGACGCTACCCACGCCGCCGGGGCCGGCATTGCCCGAACCACCCAGCGTGATTATCCCGGATCCGCCCCCCACTACCGGGCTGGAGTTGCCGCCGGTTGCGAATATTGCCGGACCCCCCGCCGCGGTATTGGTGACAGTGATTACGCCGTTTCCGTTGTCGACACTACCCGAGAGTATTAAGGGAACCGACAGCCCGAGCGGGTTTGCTATACTCCATCTCCCTTCAAAGTCGTATCGTGATTTACGGACGTGAACGCGCTGCCTTGAATCGTACCATCCGGGAATTTGAGTCCCCCCATCGTTATTTCGATCATTCCCTTCAATGTTAGCAACGAGGTTGGTGTGGTAGTTCCGATTCCGACCTTCCCAAACTTGTCTTCAAATACGGCTGAGTCGCCTAGCAGGCTGGTGAACGGTGAACCCAACCATTTCGATAGAAAACCAATGGTTCCGCTTCCGGTTACCGTAGCGGCAGCAATTTGAAAGCTTTCTCCAGATTTCTCTTTACCAGATTTAGCTTTCTGCTTGATCGACTGAGCCGGGACCACGGTGGACATCAGCGCCAGCATTGCGATTGCACAATAGGTTTTTCGCATGATTGATTCCTTTCGGTTGCTAGATTGAGATTTTTTTTCGTTCTAGGGTCCACACCTCGTTAGACGAGATTTGAGGACGCAAGAATTCGCGATCGTTCATTATTCTCGCATATCGTCAAGCGACAGCGCTATTCCTAGGGAGATCGCTAGCCCCTCAGCACGCGTCGTACCGCTCCTCAAGAACATCGAGTCGCTATGAATCCTAGTGTTTGGTGCGCCTGCGACATCGTCCAAAACGAAGATCAACTGAGAGCCCTCGTGTGGAGTATTCATTCGTCGTTCAACCGCAGGTACTAGCCCTCTCACTCGCTTTTGGGATAAGCTCGCATCCTCTGAAGGTTTTTCTATCGAATTCTATTGGAAAGTAGTTGCAAGAGCTGTTGCCAAATACTTCTGTCTCGCATTATCGCATCCTGTCTAGAATCGGCGCGGGCGGGATGGGCGACGTGTATCTGGCCCAGGACAGAAAACTGGAACGAAAAGTCGCACTGAAGATTCTTCCCGCCGATGTTGCTTCAAATCACGATCGGATGGAGCGCTTTGTTCGCGAGGCGAAGTCCGCAGCTGCCCTCAATCATCCCAACATTGCTACCATCCACGAAATCGGAGAAAGCGATGGTGTGAACTACATCGCGATGGAATTCGTCGACGGAGTCACCCTGCGGGACAAGATCCATCAACGACAAACCGATCTAAGAAAACTCTTGCGGTACCTGCAACACGTCGCGGATGGATTAGCGAAAGCGCACGCTGCCGGTATTGTTCATCGAGACCTCAAGCCCGACAACATCATGATCACCCACGATGGTCACGCAAAGATTCTCGACTTTGGTCTGGCGAAACTCATCGAGCAGCCTCCGACCTCAGCCGGCGATTCCAGCGAGACGGTGACCGCAGTCATGCAACGGCATTCGACCCCCGGCACGGTGATGGGCACTGTCGGCTACATGTCGCCCGAACAGGCGCTGGGTAACAACAAAGACATCGACCAGCGTTCGGATATCTTTTCATTCGGTTGCATTCTTTTCGAGGTGGCAACCGGTAGGAAGCCGTTCGAGGGCGAATCGGTAATCAAGTCGCTGCACATGGTGATCTACGAGCCGGCGCCACCCATAACCGAGTTGAATCCATCCGCGCCCTCGGAACTGCAGCGGATCGTTCGTCGCTGTCTCGCAAAAGATCCAGACGATCGATATCAATCGATCAAGGAAGTCGCAATTGAGTTAAAGGAGCTTCGTCGAGAGCTGGAAGGAACGAGGCTCGATACAACTGCGGCGCCATCCGCCGGCACTCAGTCAACAAACTCAGAACGGGGCACAACCAGTCAGAGCTCGAGCTCTACCGCAAGTACACCGTCGGTCCCCTCCGGCATCTCGAGTGCTGAGTACGTGGTTGCCGGAATCAAACAACACAAACTCGCTATGATTGTTGTTTTGTGCCTGCTGGTCGCCGGAATTTCGGCCACCAGTCTTTATATGCGTGGGAGGCCTGCCGAAGCCGCGATCAATTCGATTGCCGTCATGCCGTTTGTCAACGAAAGCGGCAACGCCGACATCGAGTATCTTTCGGATGGAATGACCGAAACATTGATCAAAAGTCTAACCAGTTTGCCGAACTTGAACGTCAAACCGCGCTCGTCGGTCTTTCGCTACAAAGGTAAAGACACGGATTTGCGTACAATCGCCAGAGAATTGAGCGTGCAGGCGATTTTGAATGGCCGAGTGGCGCAACGCGGGAATCAGTTGACGCTGAGCCTGGAGCTCGTTGACACAAAAAAAGAGTCGGTGATTTGGACCGAGCAATATCAACGACAGACGTCCGATCTTGTAGCCCTGCAAAATGAGATTGGCCGCGATGTGTCGCGCAATCTCAAAGCCAAATTATCGGGCGCGCAAGAGAAAGTAACACGGACGGAGACCGCAGACACTGAAGCTTATCAGGCATATTTGAAAGGACGTTATTACTGGAATCGGCGCACGAGCGAAAACCTCAAGAAGGCTATCGAGCAATTCAATATAGCGACGGACAGAGACCCGAATTATGCGTTGGCTTATTCCGGCCTGGCCGATTGCTATGCCGTTTTGAACGAATACGGCGGAACTCCGACAAGCGAAACGTTACCACAAGCGAAAGCATTCGCCAAGCGAGCCCTGAGTCTTGATGGTCGTCTGGCTGAGCCTCACGCAACGTTAGGGGCGATCTATGACTATTCGTGGCAATGGGAAGAGTCTGAAAAGAATTTAAAAAAGGCATTCGATATAAACCCAATTTACCACACTTAGTATCACTTGTACTCAATTCTGCTGAAGAATACCGGGCGAAACGACGAGGCGGAAGCGATGATCAAGCGGGCTCAGGAGCTTGATCCCTTGTCGAGCGTGATCAGCGTCAACATTTCGAGAATGTATCAGATTCAAAACAACGACCGGGCAAGTATCGATACCAGTCTCAGACTAATTGAACTCGATCCCAATTTCGGTCCGGCTCATCAGTATCTGGCGCTGTCATATCTAAGACAGGGCCGTAACGCCGAAGCCGTTGCTGAATCAGAAAAAGCCGTAGAGCTGGCAAAAGGATCCGGAATTACCGTCGGCGACTTGGGATATGTATATGCGCTTTCAGGAAAGCGATCCGATGCGGTCGCCTTGATCAAAGAGCTCGATGAAAAATACACACGCAAGGAAGCAAACGGTCAATATCTCGCCATCGTGTATGTTGGGTTGGGCGACAAGGACAAGGCGTTTGAGTGGCTGGAAAAGGATTTCCAGACGCGAAACGGAAAGTTGCCGGAAATCGTATGGCAAATTCAATTTGACTCGCTGAGAGACGACCCACGATACAGGGATCTGCTGCGACGAATGAATCTGTAGGAATGAATTTGGGAAAGATAAAAGAACCGGGCGTGGCCGTTTTACCATCGCTCGTTTTAGCTGACCAGTCTTGTTCAAGAATTTCGCGTACCCGCCGGTTATTGTTCTACTGGATCGATGTGTATAATCTCCTGGCTTGGGGAGGCCTTATCCACTTCGGTAAATGCTTCCTCCATGAGCGATGTCACCGGTCGGTCCTTGTGCGTGACGGTAGATGTAACTAACCCACCGATGTTCAATGGAGAATCAAATGAGAAACTCGCTGAAGCTGATGCTTATAACACTGATGGTTGCCTTGGCTGGCGTTTCCGGCTTGTCAATCCGGCCGGCCTTCGCACAAATCGATCCACAGCAGCAAGAACGCCTGCAGACCCAAGCCCCCGAGGGCCGTTCTCAGGAGGCCCGCCCCGCGCCATCCGACACTCCTAAGGAAGAGTGGTCGGTCACCGATCACACCATTCAAATAGGCGGGCAAACAATCCCCTACAAAGCAAGCGCCGGAACCACCCTCCTCAAAAACGACGCCGGTGAACCAACGGGTCTTCTTTATTCGGTCGCTTATACGCGCAGCGATGTGAAGGACGTGAGCACTCGGCCAATCTCTTTTCTTTACAATGGGGGACCGGGATCTGCTTCGATGTGGCTCCACATGGGCGCGTTTGGTCCACGTCGCGTTTGGACTGTTAACGGCGAATTCACGCCGCCTCCGCCTTACAAGTTAGTGGATAATCCCGAGAGCCTGCTGGACAAAACGGACCTTGTATTCGTCGATGCTATGGGCACCGGCTACAGTCGCATCGTTGGCAAGGCAACGGACCGCGACTTCTACGGAGTCGATGAAGATGCCGGGGCCTTTGGGCGGTTTATCGAAACCTACATCAGCCGCAACGATCGTTGGAATTCGCCAAAGTTTCTGATCGGTGAGAGCTACGGGACGTTTCGCTCGGCGGTCCTCGGCAATCTGCTACAAGGGCGATACAGCATGCATCTTAACGGGATCGTGTTGATCTCTTCGGTGCTGGATCTTTCAACCATCACCTTCGCTCCAGGCGACGACCGCCCATACATTTTTTACCTGCCCAGCTACGCCGCGGTCGCCTGGTATCACAAAGCTTTGAAGAATCCTCCGGTTAATCTTGCTGAGTTCATCGAAGAGGCGCGACGGTACGCTCAGAACGAATATGCAGATGCGTTGTTCAAGGGAAGCACGCTATCGGCGGCGCAGCGCACAGCGGTTGCCAAGAAGCTCTCTTACTTCACCGGCCTCGGCGAAGAATACTTAATAAAGGCGAATCTGCGACCAAAGCTCAGCCAGTTCAACGTCGAGCTGTTGCGCAGCCGCGGATTGACCAGCGGACGAATCGATGCGCGCTTTACGGGATACACCGCGAATTTGCTGGCAGAGAATGCGCAAGGCGACCCCGAAGATCCCGCGGTTGGCGGCGCGTTCACCGCGCTCATCAATATGTACAACCACGACGAGCTGAAGTTCGGCCGTGACAAACAATACAATAATCGCAGCGGTGGCGGCGGCTGGAACTGGACGCGCGGTGGTGGGCTTTTCCGTGGGGGTGGCGGAGGATTCCCGAGCGCGCCTAACTCACAAAATGATTTGTTGCAGGCGATGGTCTCGAATCCCAAGCTGCTGGTGCAGGTCGAGAATGGGTACTACGACATGGCGACTCCGTTCTTCGCGACTGAGTTCACAATGACTCACCTCGGATTGCCTGCAGAGCTGCATAAAAACGTCAGGCTGAATTACTACAACGCGGGTCACATGATGTATCTGAGGGACGAGGACCGAGTGACACTGCACAACAACATCGCTGAGTTCATCGATCGCGCGATCAGCGCGGCGGCCAAGCCGTAGAACCACCAGAATTGGAGGTTCGTGTAGTCGCAAGCCGGCGGAGGTTGGACATTTGAGCGGGGAACCCCGGCAGGGGTTCCAGGTCAGTCAAGGCGCAGGGTTCGAACTCCGTCAGGAGTTCCATGTTACCGCTTGCCGGACGAGGAATTGAGGGTCGGCGTGATGATGTTTGGAGTCAGTGGACGCGTTTTTCGTACCCGGCCCAGTACTTCTCGCGAAGCTCCTTCTTGAGTATCTTTCCGGTGCCGCCCTTTGGAAGTGCATCGAAGAACTCGACGGACTTTGGAACCTTGAACCCGGGAAGCTTCGTGCGGCAGTGATCGATCACCTCCTGCTCGCTCAGCGACTCGCCAGGCTTGACCACCACCAGGGCCTTTGGCACCTCGCCCCATCGATCATCAGGCACCGCGACGACCGCACACTCGAAGACTGCGGCGTGCGAGTAGACGGCCTTCTCTACCTCGATGGAAGCGATGTTTTCGCCGCCCGAGATGATGATGTCTTTCTTGCGATCGACGATCAGGAAGTAGCCGTGCTCGTCGACCGTAGCCATATCGCCGGTGTGGAACCACCCGTTGCGCATAACGTTCGCCGTTTCGTCGGGCAGCTTCCAGTAGCCGGCCATCACATTGTCGGCCCGAACAACTACTTCGCCGACACTAGTGCCGTCGTGGGGAACCGGTTTATCATCCGGGTCGAAGATGTCTATCTCGACTCCCGGCATCGGGAAGCCCGCCATCGCCTGCCGCCGCCACCGGGCTTCGTCGGACTCACTCTTCA
>CAZOOE010000400.1:0-6384 GCA_964581275.1 uncultured Clostridia bacterium | reverse complement strand
ATCTTGCGGTGTCAGATGCTTCGCTCGAGGGTCTCGGTCCTTCGATCCATTGTTCGTACCAGAGGTTCAGGTTTAGCAAGCTCCAAAGGAAGAAGGCATAATTCGCCCTCCCCGCTCGGTGCAAGCTCAGCAGACGCCTTACGAATTCGTAGTCGAACAATTCGCGCCGGCGTAGCGGTGAATTGAACAATGCCTGCTCGACGAAACCTCCGAGGCGGTCGAACATCCATTCGCTGATTGGCACACCAAAACCCTTCTTCTCCCGCCTCAAAACGCGGTCGGGGATCACCCCCTCGAGCGCGCGCTTGAGGATGTACTTGGTTTCGCCGTTGTGATACTTCAATCTTGAAGGGATCGACATCGCAAACTCGACCAGCTTGTGATCGAGATACGGCACGCGTGCCTCAACCGAAGTCGCCATCGTCATTTTGTCGACGCGCATCAACAGGAGCTCCGGCAACCTGAGCTTTAGCTCCTGATAGATCATCCGCAGGAGTTGATCGGCGTCCGGGCTGAAAGCCAACAGGCGTTCCAGATCCGAGCAAACAACTGAGTAGGATGAGAATCCGTCGTCGCTGTTGGTTCCGAGCCGCAGCCTAGCTTCCGGTGTAAGGAGCATGCGCTTGTTTACTTCATCAAAAACAAAAGTGGCGCTCCAAAACAGCGCTTCCCCTTCACCAAGCCGGCGAAGAAGATCAGGCAGCATCTTACGACCCTTCGGAAGGAATCTGGTGGCGCCGGTTCGATAAAGCGCCTGGCCCACCGCTGCCATCCCGCGCCGCATAGACGCCGGCAATCGAGCGAGGTGACGCCAAACACGATTGTAAAGATCCAGATAAAGCGCGTAGTCGCGGTATCCGCAGAAAAGCTCGTCAGACCCCTCGCCTACCTGCACGACCTTGGTCCCGGTCTCGCGCGCCAGCTTGGATACGTAATAAAGCGGAACGCAGACCGGGTCGGCGATCGGTTCGTCCTGATGAAAGATCAATTCGGGAAGAAAGTCGAGAAGCTCCTGCTGGCTGATCATTACTTCGTGATGATCGGTGCCGTACTCGCGAGCGACATAGCGCGCTTCCTCGATCTCGTTATGAACCGGGTTGTCGCGAAAGCCAACGGTGAAGGTGCGAACGGGCCGGTCCATCATCTCGGACATAAAAGCAACGTTCGCAGTCGAGTCGATTCCACCGGAGAGGAACACGCCGAACGGGACATCGCTCATCATCCGCTTGGAGATTGATTCTTTGAGCAGACTGCGAACCTCTTCCGCAATCGCGTGCTCGTCATTCGCGATAGACGAATCAAGTCCAGGGCGGAGTGCATCCCAATAGCGAGTGACCCTTACCTCGCCTCGGTCATCGCATGTGAGCATGCTTCCGGCGGGAAGTTTTTGAATACCCGCAAACAAGGTCTGCGGTGCAGGGGTCGCCAGGAAAGTAAGGTAGTGATAGAGAGCTCGTTCATCGACGTCGCGTGAGACCGAGGGGTGCTCGAGTATTGCTTTTATCTCAGATGCGAAGATCAGCCGTCCGCCGGTCAACGTGTAGTAAAGCGGCTTCACCCCGATGCGATCGCGAGCGAGCACGATGCGCCGCTCGGCTTCATCCCACAGCCCAATCGCGAAATCGCCTTCAAGCTCGTCGACGAAGTCCAAACCGAGCTCTTCATACAGATGAATGATGGTTTCGGTATCGGTGCGCGAGCGGTATCGATGTCCTTTCGCTAACAGGCCGGGACGAAGCGACTCGTGATTGTAGATCTCACCGTTGAACGTTATCCAGACCCGCCCATCCTCGTTTGGCATTGGATTGCGGCCTGCGGGCGAGAGGTCAACGATGGCCAGGCGCCGGTTGCCGAGTCCAACGCGCCGGTCGTCGCTCAGATAGACGCCTGCGTCATCGGGTCCGCGATGCGCCATCGTGTCGCGCATCCGCATGACAACCGAATCGCCCACCGCCGGCTGGCTCACGCCATATTCGTAGATTCCGCATATCCCGCACATAGAAATAGAGATCAGAGTCAGAGGTCAGTTGGCATCGATTGTTGGAGTGACTAGCAACTGAAAGCTGACGCTCAACGGAACTTCGGCCGTAAGCGCGTATATGATAGCAGACGAGTTTTGGCGAGTCCCATAAGCTATCGAAACCCATCGAGCATCGGTCCTTGCTTCGAGCCGATACTCGCAGGCAGGCACGATCGTCAGCGCCGCGCTCTGGTCGCGTGCGATCGCATTGTTTGTCGCGTCAATCGTTACCTCCAGCCCGGCGTCGAAATTGAAAAAGAACTCAAATCGGTGACGGCCCTCGCCGGTGAAGATGTCCTGGATGGTCCAGTATCCCACACGCTTATCGAGAGTGACTATGCGGCGATGAGTGACCGGCGAAGCAAGACGTTGATAAGCGTAATGCTCGGCATCGAGCGCATCGTGTCCGGCCGTGCTTTCCCATTGATTCACTTTCGGACGCACGTTTGACTTGAACGCGAACAGCTCGCCTTTGTTTACCTGGCTGATCTCCACACCGTCGATTCGAACGGTGTTGTGATAGGCGGTCGACCGGAACAGATTGCGCTCCTGCTCGCTCGCGGTGTAGACGAACGTTCCCGGGTCGCGAAGGAAAGTGCGCCCGAAGGCGAACATCTCGATCGACAGCGCGTCCGAGTGCGCGTGTGAGCCGCGACCGCGCGCGCCGTGATCGCCACAGTCAATGATGGCGTGCAGCGGTCCGTGAGCGGTTGCAGCTCGCTGAATGAAGATTTGGGCTTCGGGAAACGCTGCGGAAGCTGCCGGTTCGCCGATTACCAGCGATTCAGAAGCTTCGAGAGCATCTCTGCCGAACCACCAGAAGGCTTCCTCGTCGAGGCCATTCGACTGCCGAAACGTGTCGCTCTCGAATAAGACCGCGCCGATTGACATCAGGTACGAATGATCTTCGGCTGCCCGTGTTTTGAATTTGACGAGGCGGCCGTCGTCTGAATCTCCAATCATCGGAGCAGTGCCATCCGGTTTCAGATAATGGCGCACGAAGTCGAACATCGATTCGAGACGTTCCCAGTAATTGACGGGGATATCGAATCCGCTGGTGAACTTGCCGTTTGAGAAGAGGAGCGCGAAAATCTCGAGCACGAAGCGGTGATAGCCGATCGCCCCTTCGTAGTCTACGCCGTCCGACAAAACCTGGCGGTCCATCTCTCTCAGCAACCGGCGCTTGCTAAAGCTCAACCAGCGGCGAGCCTCACCGAATTCAGGAAGCGTCACCCCGATCGCGAGCAGCCCTATCAAGTCGGAGAGGTAGTGATTGCTCGGCGTGCGATAAGAATACTCAAGATTCGCTCGAATGAAGCGCCCGTGCGCCAGCAGCATCTTCAGAATAAGCTCAACCGCCTGATCGGTGACGTTCGCTGAGAAGCGAAACATTTCAAACGCCGCGACAATGTTAACCGCGCGTATCCCCGCTTCCATCGCCACCGTCCAGTTGACGCCAAAGTTCGGCGGATTATCTTCGTACCACGCCGCGAGCTGAATCAGAAACTGTTCGGTGTACTGCTCATCATTCGTCAGGAGGTATGCGCGGCCGAGCGTAACCAGGTGGTGAAGACGATTGAGTTCCCAAACCACGCGCACGTCAGAGCCGGGTTCCAGTGCCAACGGCACTCGACTGAAGTGAACGAGCGGCCAACGGGCCTCCGCCTGAGGATCACGATGCCAGTCGATTTTCCGACCGAGATCAAAGACCCGTCCGAACAGCGTAATTCTGTGGTCTAAAACGGCCTCGGCTTCCAGCCGAGATTGTTCGATCGATTCAGGAAAGAATTGTTTGACGGCGGCTACTGTCGGGTTCAGATCAGCGAGCCCGGGAACGACACGCGGCTCGGTGGTTGTACGAATCCGCGACACTACCTCAGCAAGCGGTATCCCGCCAAGCGAGCGCCGAAACTC
Source organism: uncultured Clostridia bacterium (assembly GCA_964581275.1). Lineage (GTDB taxonomy): Bacteria > Acidobacteriota > Blastocatellia > UBA7656 > UBA7656 > Onstottus_A. Next base: position 2,450 of record CAZOOE010000400.1, on the reverse strand, counting down.
GGCGTCCGTGACGTAGGTAGTTTGTGGGCTATTTGTGGCGCGACTGATCGATCGGGAAATCCGCCTGCGCGCGCGAAGGCTTGCCTCGCCGGCAAGTTCGCGCGGCGTCAAGCCTTCAATCTTCCTGCGAAGTGGGTGAGTGCGTTTCAATTTGTGAATTCAACCGTGAATTGGGGATTGCTCCGATCCCGCCGGCGCACCAAAGAACTGCCTGGACACAGCTCCGAGCAGAAATAGGAAGTAGATGTTTAGATCGGAGTAGTAGCCGCTCGCGAGAGTCAATCCGGGTATCCAATAGGCGAGAACCAGGACAAGAAAGCAAGATGCCGCTATTCGCTGCTTCTGACCCTCCGCCCGCTTGAACGCGCGCCAACCCATCAGGAACAGGTAGAGGTTCGCTGCTATATACAAGGCGAGCCCGAATAGCCCAAGCTCGGACGCGATCCACAACAGGTTTGAATGCGGAGTTGTAGCGGCCTTGGTATCCAGGACCTCTTCCGGTGGCAGATCGGAAAAGTAATGCGACGCATCATAGTAGTCAGCATAGTTGGCCAGTCCGACTCCGAAGGCGGGATTCTCGAGGGCAATCCCCGCCGCTGCTTGCCACGTCGCGAGCCTGCCGAAAGCGCTGCGCGGGTCTGTCAGCCGCCCGCTGGAAATTAGCGGAGCCATCGTCGCGAGCCAGCCACCAAGCACAATGACGATTCCCGCTATCAGAAACCCACGAACCAATTCGCGCTTTAGCGGCCAGCGGCCCGGATCGCGACGCGAGCACGCCCGCAGAGTGATCCAGCAGATTCCAAGCGCCAACGCGACTGTACGAAACAGCGGCAACAGGGCTCCCAGCGCGGCGGCGCCGGTTGCGCACCCATATAAAAGTTTGCCGGTGCGGTCGAAGCGCGCGCCAAGTAGCCTCGGCGCGCTGCGCAAAAACAAAAACAGCATCAGACAGATGATCGCAAAAGACGAGTCGGCGGCGAATGGCCCATTGACCCTGCGTTCGCCTGCCCGCACCAATTCCGCACCCTTGTATCGGAACAAGTCGATGCCCATCGTTAGCTCAAATGCGGCAGTCGCAAACAAAAAAATCGCCAGAGCCATGCAGCCAATCAACAACAGCCTGCCACCGCTTCGAAGGTCAAAGTGCCGCCTGGCAAAATAAAAAGCACACAGCGGCAGCCAGAAACTATCGATCGCGATTCGCATTGCGTAGGCCACATCGTTGGACTTCGCAAGAGCGCTCGCCAGGGCCAGGATAGACAACAACGCCCAGGCGACTTCGAACTTCGATAACGAAATGCGCGTCCTCGCGCCTGATAAGCTGGAAACGGTGACCGAACTCGCAATTGCCCTGCGCCCCTCGAGCAACAACATCACCACCAGCAACCCGAACACTCCACGGTCATAGGTGAGGATTGAGCGGTCAAGAGGATACCTGAGGTAGAAGGACGCGAGCGGTGTTGTCACAAACCATGTGAGAAGGACTACTTCGACCGTGACAGACCCCGCCAGGAGAAGCGCAGCGCCCATGGACACCGCGGTTACGACGCCGGCATTTCGATAGTCGCCGGCCGAGCACAGTACCCCGGTGAATGCGACCCCAGTCGTCAGCAGGGCGAGCGACGCGGCGTATCGAAGCGGCGACGCCGAATGAGAAACCATCGGCCTCTGTCGCGGGATATCCATCGATCACATGACCTTACGGCGCCGACTCTGTTCCGGCGTTAGCCACCTCTTCAATTGCGTCTACGATGCGGGCGGCCGCGCGGCCGTCCCAAAGCTCCGGCGCACGCGCAGAAGGAGCAGGCCGGTCAAGAGCGTCGAGCGCCTCACGTTTGATGATTTCGGGATCTCGTCCCACAATTCGGTTCGTTCCTTCGGTGACGGTTATCGGCCGCTCGGTGTTTTGCCTGAGGGTCAAACAGGGAATGCCAAGAACAGTTGTTTCTTCCTGAACGCCGCCGCTGTCAGTTAGCACCAAACGGCTGTTGCTGTAGAGATGCAGGAAGTCCAGGTAGGCGAGAGGCTCGGTTAGCACGATCGAGCGCTGCGTCCGCACCCTTTCAGCCAGTCCGAACTGCTTCAAGCGGTCGCTCGTGCGCGGGTGGATAGGAAAAACGATCGGCAAGCGCTCGCCGATTACCTCCAGCGCGTCAAGGATCCCCGATAGCGCTTCTTTGTCGTCTACGTTCGACGGACGGTGCAGGGTCATCGCGCAGAACCGGCGAGGTTCGAGACTCAGGCGTTGAAGTACCTGCGAGGCGCGTGCCCGCTCGAGGTTCCGGTAGAGCGTGTCGATCATCACGTTGCCAACGAAGCGAATCTTCTCAGGCGCGATGCCTTCCCGAATCAGGTTTTCGTTTGCATCACGAGAAGGTGTGAGCAACAGGTCTGCAAGAGCGTCCGTGACAACTCGATTAATCTCCTCAGGCATCGTGCGATCACGGCTT
>CAZOOE010000399.1:649-6388 GCA_964581275.1 uncultured Clostridia bacterium | reverse complement strand
AAGGATTATCAACCACGCGGCGTCGAGGTTATCGCCATATCGCTCGATGAAGAAGGCGCTGCCAAAGTTAGGCCGTTTTTGAAGGCTCACCCGATGGACTACACCCAGGTCATCGGCGATCGAGGCACAGCAGCAGCCTTCAACGTAGATGACTCGAGCTTACCCGTCACCCTGTTGATCGACAGGCAGGGTCGAATACGTTTCCGCCATGTCGGCATTACCGCGAAGGACGTCTTGGAAGGTGAGATTACTCAGTTACTGAACAACTGACGGCCGCAAGATCCCGATGGCGGCTCGCTATATCTCGCGAGCGCTTATGTCAATTCCCTTAATAGCTCGGCATCATGCCTTGAATTGCCCAGAGCAGTGGGGCTTTGTTTCCCGACGTTCGACAGCCCAAAGTGGGCTTAGGGCGCACAGAGGTCGGTTATCGCCTTGGCCGCGATCTCGCCGCTCATCACTGCGCTCTCGATCGTCGCCGGTAGCCCGGTATCGGTCCAGTCGCCCGCAAGAATCAAATTCGGAATCGATGTTCGTGGGGCGGGTCTCAAACTATCGGACTCGACCGTGTGTGACAGCGTCGCGTCGCGTTCTTTTACGATCACGCTATGAACCAACTCAGCCGCTCGGCTCTCCGGCAGAAGCTCGTGCAGTTCGCTGATGGCCATCTCAACCAGATCGTTCTTTGTCCAATCCACGAAGTCACGTGCGGCACTTATGATCACTGCCACTTGATTGGACCGCTTACCGGGTTTCAGAATGAGATCCTTGTTGAAGATCCACTGACTGCGAGTCCCAAGCAGTCCGACGAACTCACGATCGATGATGGACCTGTCAAACCAGAGATTGATCGAAACTATCGGCGATGATCCCAGCCGTTCGAGCGAAGCGAACTCGCTGTTTCTCAGCTCATCTGGCAGAATCGCAAGCAGCGCATCAGGTGGTACCGCGCTTATAAAGTAGTCCGCTTCGATTCGCTCACCGTCTCTCAACTCGACGGCGACGACGACTTCTTGCTCGACTATTATCCTTCGAACCTGTGCGCCCGTTCGCACGTCACCGCCACTTGATTCGATAAATCCGGCGGCGCCGTCGGTGTACAGATCGCTCAACCCAACGCGAGAGATCCCAATGCTGGAATTTTTTGTGCCGCCGCCGAACGCCTGACGTATAACTACCTGAAGCATTCGAGCTGCGGCGATTTCCGGCCTTTGATTCAGGGTAGCGATCACCATTGGATTCCAGAATCGTGTCTTGAGTCTGTTGGACTGGCCAAGCTGGTCGAGCCATTTGTCAACTGTGAGTGAATTTGGCGAGAACCGGCCGTTGCTCTTAATCGCGTGCCGAAGATTCAATGCCCGGAGCTTGTCGGCGATACCGAGACCTTTCATTCTGAAGAGTCCGGCCAGCACGTGCAACGGAGCTGGAAGCGGAGGGCAATCGAAGCTGGTGAAGCCTGAGCGGTCAAGAAAGTCGACCCGCGTTCGGTCTTGGAACTGCACCCTATCGAGCCTGCCGATTCGTTCAAGAAACTCGATCGTGTGCCGATAGCAGCCCATGAAAAGGTGTTGGCCGTTATCCACGACGTCGCCGGTCTTCGAGTCGATGAATGAATACGCTCGACCGCCGAGATGGCTTCGCCTCTCGAGCAGCAGCACTTTGAGGCCGCTCTCGCTAAGCCCTACTCCGGCGGCAAGCCCTGCGAATCCGCCCCCGATTATTACCACGCGACTAGACACGTTATCTCTGGAACTTGGCCTTCAGCCAGATGCTGAGTGCGATTTGCAGTCGCCGGGCTTTTGAGACCGTGAGGCGATTGCGAAAAACGTCGAACTGTACGGCGGCGATTTGAGCAACCAGTTCCTTGTAAATCGCGCCCATGATCTCGGCGGCGAACATCGAAGGGCGATCCTGATCGGGAAGGGAAGCCGCGGCCTTTTCAAAATAAGAACTCGCCCGGAAATGTTCATACTTCATCAACTCGATGAATGGCGCATTATAGAGATTCGCTCTAAGCTCGCGCTCCGAATACCCGAATCGTTCAAGGTCTTCGATCGGAATATAGATTCTTCCTCGAGTTGTATCCTCCTTCAGGTCTCGCAGGATATTGGTGAGTTGCAAAGCGAGTCCAAGATTCACCGCGTACTCGCGGGTACGCGCAGACTCATAGCCGAATATTTCGATGCATATCAGCCCGACCGCCGAGGCCGCGCGATAGCAGTATTCGCGAAGGTCGGCGAAGGTCTGATAGCTGTGCCACTTCAAGTCCATCTCCATTCCGTCGATCAAGTCGAGAAACGGTTGCTTGGGTAGGTCAAACTCCTCGATCGCGTTGAGGAGTTGCTCGCCGAGCGCGCTCGTGGGACTTCCCTGATAAATAGCTTCCACCTCGCCGCGCCAATCGTCGAGCTCGGCGTAAGGGTTCCGTCCGGTCTGATCTTCGTCGACCACGTCGTCCAGCAGGCGGCAGAACGCATAGACGTCCTTGATCGCGCGTCGCTGGGCAGCGGGCAGCAGCAGAAATGAGTAGTAGAAGTTTGACCCCGCCGCGCGGGCTAGCTTGCGCCGCACGCCGAGCATTCGAGACACAGTTGAAGAGACAGTCGAGCTCATCAAAAACGCTGAAAGGACCCCTTGCTCGCCGCAACGAGTAAAATCTTTAGTTTGTCTGTCGAGGTAATCACTGGCCTCCTGGCAAAGACATCGTAGCCGTTCCGTTCGATGCGATCCAGTATGCGCATCCCCCCGAGCCACACCGACCTCAGCTCAAGACCCAGCCTCCCGCTTACAGTTACGCACAGCGGTTTGCCGTGAAGGAACATCGCGCGTGCCCTCTCAACTTCAAACTTCATGAGGCCCTTAAATTTATCGCTCGCGTTGCGCTGTCTCAAATCATCGAATGAGAGTTCAAATTGCAAGAGATCTTCTTCCGGCAGGTAGATGCGATCTTTGTCCAGGTCTACGGCAACATCTTGCCAGTGGTTGGCGAGTTGAAGCGCCGTACAAATGTCATCCGACCACTGATGAAACTGCTCCTCTCGGTGTCCGAACAACAGGAGGACCAGCCTGCCGATCGGGTTGGCCGACCGCCGGCAATAGTCGCGCAAGTGATCGAATCTTTCGTAACCTCGGACCGTCACATCCTGCGCGAACGCCGAGAGCAGGTCTTCAAACAGCACCGCGGGCAGTCCGAATTCCGCCGAGGTTCGGGCGAGCGCGACAAAGACCGGATGACGGGCGCGCCCAGCGAAGGACTCCATCAGCATTCGTCGCCATTCGTCGAGCAACTCCAGCCGCTCGCGTTCGCTATAGCCTTGACCATAGCCCTCATCTGCGAAGTCATCGGCGATTCTGGCAAACGCGTAGATCGAGTAAAAGTGTTTTCGGAGTCGCCTCGGAATGAGGATTGAGCCGACCGGAAAGTTCTCGTAGTGCGAACGCGTCAACCGCTCGCAGTACTCATATGCGCGATCGAGTGGCCAGTCGGTACGCTCGGCAAGCGGCTGCGTGATGACCTGACCAAGCGCGCTCGTTCCCTGTCGTATTGCTGTGCCCATCTCTGTGCGATCAAATTGTCTTCCCGATCAAAGTGATAGTATTTGCTTCGGTGCGTGTTGAAAGCAAGCAACCAGGCTGGGATATTGGACCGATCGCTAATGAAATCTTCCAGCGCGCCATCTCGGCCTCAGAAATCAACCTTACCATCTACGATTAGCCGAGAAACATTGAACTCTACCCGTTTGGGCATTGAGACCACGCCGTAGCCGGTGCGCAAGTCCGTAGAGTCAAAAAAGAAAAACAGCTTCTTGTTTTCAGGAGTCAGCAGCGGACGACCTTGCTCGTCCAGACGAGGGAAAAAGAATACGGCTTCATCCTCCATGAACTTTGGAGCGTTGAAGTGGACAAGCTCGCGCCGCTCACCTCGTTCATTGGCTATGTACACTCGCTTTTGAAGTAGACCAAGCGTGGCTTCTTCCAAAGTGTTGACCGGATTTCCGCCCGGTCCCGAGATGGCCCGGCCTATCGCAATGATATACTTGTCGCCACACACTGAACACTCAAGCGTCGCTCGCATCCTTGCGTCAAACTCGGCGCGCTGGCTCTCGTTCATCTTGTCATACTTCTGTTCAAGCTGCTTGAGTCTCACGAGCGCCTGGCGCATGCGCAGAGCCGACCGTAATTGTATCGTAACTGCCCTCATGTAATTTGCAGGCGTTCCGATTTTGCCAATTTTTACATCAGCCTGTTGTACTTGCGCCCACGGCGAGTCGCTGCCGAGCTTTGCAACGTCCTGCTTATTCCACTGCTGATACGGCTTTGATTTCCAAGCCTCCTGCGCATCGACCACGTGACCTATCAACAATACAAGCGCAATTCCCCGCAGTTCTGACTGAATAGTCATGATAAGAGATCAACGCCCTTTTCCCGACACACACCCCGGCTCAACCTGATCGCACACTCGTCCAGGCGCGACCTGACTCGCGTTTTGCCGTTGTTTTGAGTTCTGATGTCAGAATAGGGAGCGGGCCCGCTCCCGGCCGAAGTCAGGCTAGCGCCGCCGGTCCACTGCGCCAACGCAGCACGCGAGGACCTTGAAAGGGGCCTCGAGGGCGCGGTACGAGTATGCTTGGTGCAAGACTGTCGAAGCGCGTCATCCACCAACGGTTCCACCACACACTCCGACTTGCGGCATACCGTAGACAGTTCGCTTATTACCAGGTATCGCGCGCGTTCGAGCATCCTCTTCTCACGAAATGAGAGGGGCTTGCTCATGGAGAGATATGTGAGATTCTTGAGCACCTCCGCGACGTGAAAGATGTCCCCGGTCTTCATTCTCTCAAGGAACTCTTTGTAGCGGTCTTTCCAATCGATTGGGGGGTTCGTGAAATCCGCCGAGAGCGCTTTTAGGAGCCTGTCGCACTGATTGTTGTTGATCGGCGACCTTAGACCTATCTCAACGGCATTGGCGATTGGAACCATAACGGTCGATTCGGTCGCTTTCAGCCTGAGCAGGTAAAAGCTGTTCGGCATGCCTGCGATTTCGGTAGTCGTGATCTTCTCGATTACGCCTATACCGTGATTAGGATAGACAACTTTCTCGCCTATTTTGAAGCTCACAGATACCTCCTTGTGACCATTTGAACGGAAGTGTGCCTCGGACTGAGGACTCAGCAGTGACCTATCCATCGACATATCGAAATTACTCAGTTATTGACGACGAGCCGCGAACTGAACTCGTCCGAGGGTGCGTGATCCGTTGGGCAAGTTTGGTTTTAGAACCGCTGACCCTGCCCTTCCCAGCTTGCTCATCTACCCAGCTCGAAGTTTACCGTAGCGGATAGAAATGGGTCAAGCGAAGATCGGTAAAGAATGATGAGTGATTCGTGACCGATGGAGCGCGCCCACCCTCGCTCCCCGCTTACTCATCTCGAAGTGATCCGGGACTTGATGATCGAGCATCCGGCCCAGCCCCGGTTGCGCTGCCCACGATGGGCTTACATCATGAGCGACGCTTTACTTACTGCATGGTGAACGACACAATCCACGCGCGCCGCAGCGGACCGCGCTCCTTGCGCAATACCTTGATTACAACATCGTCGCCGCTCTTGAGATCACGCGTTGCCCGCACAAAATCGTCCTGGTTTGCGACGGACCTGTTGTTGATCTCGAGGATCAGATCATCCGCTGTCATACCGTTTTCGTCGGCGATGCTTCCGGGCTCGACACCGACAACGACGG
>CAZOOE010000399.1:0-639 GCA_964581275.1 uncultured Clostridia bacterium | reverse complement strand
CGAGCTCCATCCAGCCCGAGCGTTTTCGCCAATTCTGGAGTGAGCGTCTTCACGTTGATTCCCAGACCGGATTTGGCGCGGGGCGCTGTGTCCTGCTTAGGTATGACTTCCGCCGGGGTTCCGTTTTGTTTTTCAGGAACGCGGCGCGGACTTCGCGGATCGAGAGGCGGTCGGGAATCCACGCGATCATCAGTATCGTCTCTCCGCTCCTCGAGTTTTACACCGGCAGTTCGCCGCTCTCCCGCTCTTACGTACTCAATGTTGGCGATGCTGCCAACAGGTAGCGAAGCGATCCGGCGTATCAGTTCGCGGACATTCTTGACCTTCTGGCCGTTGATGCTGGTGATCACATCGCCGCTTTGTAGTCCTGCGAGAGCGGCGGGACTACCGGCGTTCGTCAGTTCACGCACCAGGACGCCCAGACATTGACGAGCGTGACCTTGCCCTTGAACATTGCGGGGTCGAGCCCGGGCACTTCCTTGCCCGCGTCGTTGAGGCCGGCGAGCGCAGGCAATGCAATCTGCGGCGCCGGATGGCCGATCAGGGCGGAGGGGATGCGCGATGGATCGCCGTCGCCGAGCCGCAGCCAGAACAGCGCCGCCAGCGCGGCGAACACCAGCAGCGGCAGCATCATCAGGA
>CAZOOE010000398.1:0-6390 GCA_964581275.1 uncultured Clostridia bacterium | reverse complement strand
TTTGGCGTCATTCGGAGCACGGCAGCACGAGAAAAACGAGCGAATTCGGCCCTTGATAATCAAGGCTTACGGGGCGCGTCAAACGGGCGTGCCCTTCGCGAGCGGCGCGCCTAACCTCACCCTCGACGTCCCAGCTTTGACCAGGCTCGCTGTCGAACAGGGGCTCCCAGTGTGTGGCAAAGACTTCAAGACCGGTCAGACGCTAATGAAGACCATCATCGCGCCCGGGTTGAAGTCGCGACTGCTTGGGCTTCACGGCTGGTTCTCCACCAATATTCTCGGAAACCGCGACGGCGAAGTCCTTGACGATCCGGAGTCATTCAAAACCAAGGAGGAGTCGAAGCTATCAGTCCTCGAATACATCCTGCAGCCGGACGTCTACCCGGCGCTCTACAAGGATTTCAGCCACATCGTGCGCATCAACTACTATCCGCCGCGCGGTGACAACAAAGAAGGCTGGGACAATATTGATATCTTCGGCTGGCTTGGTTATCCGATGCAGATCAAGATCGACTTTCTGTGCCGCGACTCGATCCTGGCCGCACCGATAGTGCTCGATCTTGCGCTGTTCATGGATCTTGCGAAGCGCGCCGGAATGCGAGGAGTTCAAGAGTGGCTATCGTTTTACTTCAAGAGTCCGATGACCGCGCCCGGGTTGTATCCCGAGCATGACCTTTTCATTCAGTTGATGAAACTGAAAAACACGTTACGTCATCTCAAGGGTGAGGAGTTGATCACCCACCTCGGGCTCGAGTATTACGACTGAGCAGTTAGGATAGAAGAGGTCGGCGGCCGCCCGCAGAGCTTGCTCGGCGGCCATCATTAATTATTAGCTGCGACATTATCAGTGGCTACGCCGGCTGTGCAGCCGGCTTGCCGCGTCGGGCAAGAGCGACTGCTATCCCTCGTGGAATGCTGTTAATTGAACCCTCGCCATTTGTCATGAGGTTCCTCCTTCAAAGCTTGAAGCCACTATGCAGACTCGATCAACTTCAGCGCGAGAATTTTTGAAGCGTCGCTTGTCGCTAGGCCTGCGCCGTGCTGGGATGACGACCGCGGCGTGTAATCGCGACCGCGATCGCGCCGAAAAGCGTGCCAATTACTACCGTGAACGCGATCCAAACAAACAACTGCGGGATTGCGCCGATCAGAATGAATTTCGTGAACCAGGGGACCCCCTCAGGAAAACCCGGAGGCGGTCCGTCATAGTGAGTACCCCAGTTCCCGCGAATCGCAAAGAACATGATGATAGTCACCGGAATCCTCGCCGCGAAGCCATACGCAAGCAGCGCGCGGAACAGTGACGGCCAGGCGCCCCGCTGCAGCACGATAGCCGTGATGGACGCGACCGCGGCTATCGCCTGTGCCACAGGCATTCCGGGTTGCGAGAGCTTAAAGGCCGCAACCAATCCAACCACGACTACGGCCAGCCCAAGTAGCGCGAACCCGATCACCCGGCCGTTGCTCGACGGGCCCTCGCCTGCATCCGCCAGCTTTATTGCGAAGTAGACTCCGAAGATGAAAACGAGCCAGACGATTCCGATTGGCGCCACGCCGCCGCCAGCGCTCGGGTTAAACCAAACCTTGGACCAGCCTTGCATCTCGCCGATCAACCGCAGAACCGTGATTCCCAGAGTTATCACGGCCGGCATTGCAATGAGCTGCAGAGTGTTTATCTGTCTGTCAGAATTCCTTTCAGCCATGAGCATCTTCTCCTTCGCTCGGGTTTTCGTTCACTTTTTGTGATGAGGCAGCGAGTCTCCCGAACGGTCCACCAGGGTGTTTCCGCCGGTCATCCGGAAGTTGGACGGCAGAACCAATAACATTACATTCAAGCTCAGCGCATACGATCGCATCGGGGTCTCAAACGCTCGCTAAAACCTTGGGCTTACCCTATATCACAACCGAAACCGGCTAACAATTGCCCGGGTCACTTCGGTGCTGCCCTTCCTTCACACCTTCCGTTCACATGCTTGCGACGGAAAACATGCGAGTGCTAGTATCGAGGCCGGAATCGATGACCATTTACCCGGATGACCAGGGCGTCGCGCCCGGCAAGCAGAGCGGAGGATGGGAGCGAGATGAGAGCAACGCGCAGAGCCAAGATAACCGCGCTGGGCCGCTACGTGCCGCCAAAGGTTGTCACAAATCATGACCTCGCAAAGCGGGTCGACACGAATCACGATTGGGTAGTCTCACGAACGGGCATCGTCGAGCGCCATTACGTGGAGCCGGGGACCCCCACCTCTGAACTCGCGGCGCAGGCAGTCGGCGATCTCCTCAGGAATCGGGGAATCGAGGCAGACGAGATCGAGCTGATAATAGTCGCCACAGTCACGCCGGACATGTTTTTCCCGGCAACCGCCTGCATCGTACAAGACAAAGTGCGTGCAACTCGCGCGTGGGGGTTCGATGTTTCCGCCGCCTGCTCGGGCTTCCTTTATGCCGTGACAGTCGGCACACAGTTCATCGCCTCGGGCGCACACGATAAAGTCGTGGTGGTCGGCGCGGACGTGATGTCTTCGATAACAAACCCCGATGACCGCTCAACGTGCGTGCTGTTTGGCGACGCCGCTGGAGCCGTGCTCCTCGAACCGAGCGCCGATGAGGAATTCGGAATACTCGATTACCTGCACGAAGTGGACGGGTCGGGCGGCGAATTTTTATACATGCCAGGCGGCGGCAGCCTGAACCCTGCTTCGCACGAGACGGTTGATAAGAAGATGCATTACGTCCATCAGGAAGGGCAGCCGGTTTTCAAATACGCCGTGAGGAAGATGGGCGAGATCAGCCGCGGAATACTTGGGCGCAACGGTCTTAAAAGCACCGACCTTGACCTGTTTATCGCGCATCAAGCCAACCTGCGCATCATAAACGCTGCGGCCGAAAAACTGGGTCTCGATGAAAACAAGGTGGTCAGGAACATCAATAGGTTCGGGAACACGACCGCCGCGACGATCCCTCTCGCGATCGGCGACGCGATAGACGACGGCAGGTTGAAGAAAGGTAAGCTCGTGGTGTTCGCCGCGGTAGGCGCGGGCTATACTGTGGGCGCAGTACTCACGCGTTGGGCTTACTGAGGGAGAAAGGGCTCCAGAAACAGCAGACGGGGCGGCTCGCGATTCTCAGCCGCCTCGTTTTGTTTGTTGCTACTCGAGCGAGCAGCAATCACTCAATAGCTGTGCGATGATTGGCCTCCCGAGGAGACCGGCGAGCCTGCGGCTTCCTGAATGATCTTGACGCCGACGCTTGCCCCGATTCTCGTCGCTCCCGCTCTTATCATCTCCTGGGCCTGCTTCAAGTCGCGCACTCCACCCGAAGCCTTCACTCCCATCTGGCCGCCGACTACCCGACGCATTAAGGCAACGTCCGCCACCGTAGCTCCTCCCGAACTAAACCCGGTCGAGGTCTTCACGAAATCAGCGCCCGCCTCTTTTGCGATCAGACAGGCGCTGACTTTTTCATCGTCAGTCAGGAGCGCCGTTTCAATAATAACCTTGCAGATGTATCCAACCTCGTGAGCAACCTCGACGATACCCTTGATGTCTCGCGAGGCGAGGTCATGATCGCCGGACTTTAACGCGCCGACGTTGATCACCATATCGAGCTCGCTGGCGCCGTCAAAGATGGCGCGCCTGGCTTCGTAGGATTTCGTGTCCGGCGCGTTTGCACCCAGCGGAAAGCCAATCACAGTGCAAACCTTGACACCGCTTCCTCGTAGAGCGCAGGCCGCCTCGCGCACCCAGATTGGATTTATGCACACCGATGCAAACCCATAGCGAACACCCTCTTCACACACTTTCAATATTTCTTCCCGTGTCGCATCCGCTTTGAGCAACGTGTGATCGATGTAGCGCGCCACCTCGCGAGCGGCCTCGCTTTCCGCACCCGTGAGCCCGAAACGTACTCCGCCTTCATCAATCAACGAACGCATGCGATCGGGGCATTTGACAAAACACTCGTCGTGCTGCAAACGGCATTCGCTTGCTGCAGAGACACCGAGCCGCGACAGGATAACGTCGGTGATTTGCGAGACAAGGTCTTCAATGTTCGGGTCATCTTGCATTTGAGCCAGGTCCTCGACAAAAAACAGAGCGACTATGGTGAGCCAAACGAAAAGGGTCGTACGATCGAGCGCTCTACGAAAGGCCTTGCGCAACCTCGCCGACGTGTAGTGGTCGAGACTGGGAAGCCGCTCGTGCCTTCAGGGCCTGTAACAATTCGTAAGGCACTGCCAGATCGCCGAGTCCGGTAACTATGTTGATATCTGGTTTGTAGCTCCCGTGATAGTCGCTGCCCCCGGTTACTAACAAACCATGTCGCGCGGCGATCTGGGAGTAGCTGGCGCGTTCGGCCTCGCTGTGCCTGCTATAGACAGCTTCTATGCCATCCAAACCGAGGCCCGCAAGTTCTCCCACAAGCCGGTCGGCTTCTTCGTATGACGCGAGCTTCAACTGGTAAGGATGCGCCAGAACCGCAACTCCACCGGCTTCGTGGATCAGGATAATGGACTCAGCAGGGGAGAGCCGCGCCTTTTCAACATACGCCGCCGCATCCTTCTTCAGAAAACGATCGAACGCCTCCTGCATGCTTGCGACGTAGCCCTTCTCGATCATCACCCGCGCGAAATGTGGTCTCCCGACGACCTGGTTTCCTGCCACGGCGGCAACTTCATCGTAGCTGATATCAAATCCAAGCGATCGCAACCGCGCTGCGATCTGTGGATTTCTCGTCTCACGCGATTCCCTCAGGTGGCCAAGCGTCTTCGCGAGACCGACTGATTCCGGATCAATGCAATAGCCAAGTATGTGCATGGTTCCGGGAGAATAGTCCGCGCTGATCTCGATTCCCGCCACGAACTCAATCCCGAAACGGTCGGCCGCCGTTCGCGCTTCGCCGATTGCGTCAACCGTATCGTGATCGGTGATCGCAACGGCGCGCGCTCGTTTCGAGCTGGCGAGCGCGATCACCTCTTCCGGGGTCGCGCTGCCGTCCGAGTACGTCGTGTGAGTATGCAGATCGATCGTGCCGGCTGACATCGCACACGATATTATCCGTCGCTGATGAACTCAGTCAATTGATTCGACACTGCTCGCGTCGACCGCGAAACTCGCGACTGGAGCCACTTTCGTGACAGTGTCACAGAATAGGCTCCCAGAGCCACTTTCACGGCCGCGGTCACACAACTGGCTCTGGGAGCCCGTTACGTCCTCATCACAATTTCAAAACCTGAGTGCTTATATTAATCAAGCATATCGCGGGAAATTGTACCGCGCACAAACACAGCTTCGGTGGTCCAGTCTTGAAACTGGCTCTGGCAGCCACTTTCAAGGATCTGTCGATCAACCGTTGTTTTCGTCTGCTTCTTTGCAAAAAAAAACGTTGACAAGAATCGGTTAAGCAAATATATACAACAATATGTTGTATAACATTTACGTTAGTATACAAGAGTAGCGACGCTACAGTATCTTGTGTACGAGGTAAAAAATTAACGAAAGGAGAAGCACAATATGGCAACAGCAAAGAAAGGCGGCGCCAAGAAGAAGGCCGCTCCAAAAAAGGCGGCTAAGAAGGGCGCGAAGAAGAGATAGTATAACGCCGCTACGCAAAACGGGGGTTCTCTGTGTGAGAACGCGGGGATGGGCGACCATCCCCTTTTTCTTTTGATGTCGCAATTGTCTCTGAACTCTTGGTGATCTGATCCGAGCAGCTGGTGTAAACTGATCGACGTCATGTCTTTCGAACGAGACGAACGACCCTGGGGTATGTATGAAGTCCTTACCGAAGGCGACGGCTATAAGGTCAAGCGCATCGAGATCAAGCCCGGTCACCGCCTCAGCTTGCAAATGCATCGGAGCCGCAGCGAGCACTGGGTGGTCGTTACTGGTGAAGCGCTCGTAACTTTAGGGGACCTCGAGGTCCGGTTGGGCGCTAACCAGGACGCCTTCATTCCGCCGCAGACTAAGCATCGGGTCGCCAATCCCGGACCAAATCCTCTGATCTTTATCGAGGTGCAGTGCGGTGCTTATCTAGGTGAGGATGACATCACTCGATTCGAAGATGATTACAACCGGACCCGCAAACCTGACAACCGGTGAGCCGCTTGAAACGGCCTCTTCCTGGTTAAGCCTGTACTTCGATCTTCACCGATGAGCTTCTATCCCGGTCGCCTTCTTCCCTGCCGTAGAGATCCGGCTCGCCGGTCGGCCGTGTGTGCCATCGCTTATGCACCCAAAGCCACTGTCCGGGATAACCGCGGGCGTACTGCTCAATCACTTTTGTGAAGCGGGCAGTATTCAGCTTGACTTCTTCCTTGAAGTCACCGGTTCGAATCAACGGTACTTCGGGCTCGAACCGGTGGTGTGGCTCGTAGAGGAAGGGCTTAAGCAG
>CAZOOE010000397.1:0-6404 GCA_964581275.1 uncultured Clostridia bacterium | reverse complement strand
CAGCAACAGCGGTGGGGCGTTTGATGCGACCAATCAAACACTGACGCTGACCGCGGCGGGCACGCCGATTTTCAACAGCGACACCTTCACTGCGACCGGCAGCACGCTGATCTATGAAGGCTCTGTCTCACAGGTCGTCACCGCCAACATCGCCTACAACAACCTGACTGTCAACAACGCAGCCGGTGTCTCGCTTGCTGCCGACACGACCGTCAACGGTCAGCTCAACCTGCTCACCGATCTGACAACCGGATCGGCCGTTCTCATTATGCCCATCACCGGCACGTCGACGGGTGACGGAGACGTAATTGGAAATGTAAAGCGCGTCGGGTTCACCAACGGCTCAGCGCTCAGCTTCGGGAACACATTGAACACTATTAGATTCGACTCGGGCTCGCCTCCAAACGATGTCACCGTAAACCTGGTGAAGTCCACACCTGGGGGTTTTCCCTCGAACACAGTTTCGCGCACCTACACTATCACTCCACATGGAGGCTCAGGTTTCTCGGCTACGCTTCGCCTCCGCTACAAGGATTCAGAGCTTAATGGTCTGAGCGAATCCAGTCTGGAGTTGTGGCGGTTCAACGGATCGACCTGGCAGTCGCCTGCAGGGGCGGCAACGCGAGACACCTCGGCGAACTGGGTCGAGGAGACCGGAATCGCTGCTTTCTCCCCCTGGGCCATCGCTGGCCCGACAGGCCCGACCCTTGTCGAGTTGATCTCATTCTCTGCAACCGGCTGCGACCGCGGAGTGTTTCTCGAATGGCAAACCGGATTTGAATCAAACAACCTTGGCTTCAATCTTTATCGAGAACAGGCTGGCCGACGCAAGATTGTCAATCCGCAACTGGTCGCGGGATCGGCTCTCACAACCGGTTCCGAACTGCGCTCCGGTCAAACTTACCGCTGGTGGGACCGCGAGGGTTCCGAGAATGTAGCGTACTGGCTCGAGGACATCGACCTGAACGGTGGATCAACCTGGCACGGGCCTTTCTATTCCAGGTATGTTGGAGGCGTTCCACCAGCGCGCTCCTCCGCTAGTAATGCTGCGCTGCTTGCTGAGCTTGGTCGGCCCGCGTCCGAAGCGAGCGCAACGCACCCGCTTTCAGCCGCAGCGCCCTTGCTGCGAGTCGCGGACGTTCCCGGCGGTGTTAAAACCCTCGCCTCCCAACCCGCCGCGAAGATCTCGGTCAATCATGAAGCGTGGTACCACTTATCTCAGGCCGATTTATCGCGCGCCGGCTTCAGCACTAACATCGACCCGCGCATGCTGCAATTGTTTGTCGACGGTCGCGAGCTGCCCATCACGGTTCAAGGCGAGGATGACGGCTCCTTTGACCCTGTGGATTCAGTAGAGTTCTATGGGATTGGTCTAGACTCACCTTTCAGCGACTCTCGCGTCTACTGGCTGACAGTCGGGAGCCGACCAGGACTGCGCGTCAGACAAGTCAAGGCGGATGCCTTGCTGCCTGCCGCTTCCAGTTTCGCCTATGCGGTCGAACGTCGCGACCGTTCAATTTACTTCGCCGCACTTCTCAACGGAGAGCGCGAGAATTTCTTCGGGGCTGTTATCACCGCAACCGGCGTTGACCAGCAGCTCACCCTCTCTCATCTTGCTTCGCTGGATTCGCCTGCTGCTTCAGTGGATGTTTCACTCCAAGGGGTCACGGTCACCGATCATCGCTTCAGAATTGACCTCAACGGCGCCTATCTCGGTCAAGTCACTTTCAACAGTCAACAACAGGGGTCCGCAAGCTTTTCGATCCCGTCTTCTCTGCTTCTGGACGGGCGAAATATCGTGCGGCTCACCTCGCTCGGCGGACCGTCGGACATCAGCCTCGTGGATTACCTTCGCGTCTCTTATCCGCGCGCCTTCAGCGCCGACAATGGCGCGCTCAAGCTCAGCGCAACCGGCGGCCAGAGAATTATTATTGACGGCTTCGCCTCCCCGTCCATCCGCGTCTTTGATGTCACTGATTCAGTCTCCCCAATGGAAGTAATCGGTGCGGTAAGCGAACAGCCATCGGGCTACACTGTTACTCTCGTGGCGCCTGAAACCGGCAACCGAACCTTGCTGGCGTTTGTGTCCCCCGAGCGGCCTGCTGTCATGGCAATGAACCGGGCGTCGGACCTACGCAAAACAAACGCGGACTTCCTGATCATTACCAGGTCGGAGTTTGCAGATAGTCTAAGTCCGCTCGTCCTGCTGCGGCAGAGGCAGGGTCTGTCTGTTGCCTTGATTGACGCAGAAGACATCTACGACGAGTTCAGCTTCGGCAACAAGACTCCGCACGCCATCAGAGATTTGCTTGTGTTCGCCGCGGCCAACTCCAAGCGCAAACCGGCGTTCGTTTTATTTGCAGGCGATGCCAGTTTCGATCCGCACAACTACCTGGGACTCGGCGATCACGATTTCGTACCGACCAGATTGATTGACACTGTTTACATGGAAGCCGCCTCGGATGATTGG
Organism: uncultured Clostridia bacterium; assembly: GCA_964581275.1. Lineage (GTDB taxonomy): Bacteria > Acidobacteriota > Blastocatellia > UBA7656 > UBA7656 > Onstottus_A. Next base: position 3,934 of record CAZOOE010000397.1, on the reverse strand, counting down.
TTTGCCGATAAAAACGACGATGGCTTACCAGAGATTGCGGTGGGACGTTTGCCAATCCGCTCCGCAGCAGAAGCTGGAACCATGGTCAACAAGCTCATCGCCTATGAGCAGTCCAGCTCCTCAGAAGAATTGTCACTGGCAGCAGACGCAAACGAAGGCTACGACTTCGAGCAGGCTAGCAATCAGCTGGCATCGCTTGTGCCGGCTGAGATCAAAGTCAATCGAATCTATCGCAGCGGGTTGGACCCGATCATTGCGAAGAAGACCCTGTTAGACGGCATACAGCGAGGACAGAAGATCGTCAACTACACTGGCCACGGTTCCACCAACGTCTGGCGGGGCAACCTCCTCACTGGGCAAGATGCGGCCCTGCTCGAGGGCGCGGGACGCTATTCGGTCTTTCTGATGATGACATGCTTAAACGGTTACTTCCACGACGCGACCGGCGACAGCCTGGCTGAATCGTTGATGAAGGTTGAAAACGGAGGCGCGGTAGCAGTGTGGGCTTCTTCCGGGCTGACTCAGCCGGCCGATCAGGCGGTCATGAATCAGGAGTTCTATCGGCTGGTCTTTGGCAACCGCCTGCTTCCGCTGGGAGAGGCCGCGAGAAGAGCCAAAGCGGCGACAAGTGACCGCGATATCCGCAAGACCTGGATACTGCTTGGCGACCCATCGATGAGATTGAAGTGAAGGATGACGTGCTCGATCACACGCCAACCGCGATAGCCGCGTTCGACCATGATCGAGCCCGGGCCGACGGACCGCTCATAACCTCTATCCGGTCTAACGCTTCCCGTCTTTCATGGAACATTTCTGCCGATGCGCTTTGTCAATTCAGCAAGCGCCTCGTCTCGACTTCCGTGGCCATCGAGATACGGCTTCCAAATTTCCTCGAGCGGCGCCTTGAACGAAGCGAATCCCCTATTCCACACACCAAAGTTTTCCGCGTAAGGAATATGGTCAGCGAATACTCGGCGAACCGCTTCACCAGCGGTAAAGAAAATCATGGCATGAGACAACGCGTCGGGCGTTAGTTTGTTCCGTTTTCGGGCTTGCTCGCGCAGAGCCTCAGAGATTTGGTTGTCCCACTGATGCATGCCTTCGTGGAATACGGTCTCTAGGCCGTAGACGCCTTTTATGTCCTCCGCCAAGCTCGATAAGACCAGCAGTTCGCCAGTGGTGGAATAGGCGCCGGCCCAATTCGCATAGGCCGAGAGATGCACATCAAAACCATTCGCAGCCCACTTCATTTGATAAGCCTTGCTAATGAAGTCGAGGATCACCGCGCCATGTTCGTCCGCCAGTCTCTGAACTATCCGGCGCCATTCGACATTTGCGGCGTGATGTTGCGGCCACCATGCTTTGCGATAGATTGGCGCAGCACGTTCCAGAACTGCTTTGGTCGCCGGATCGATATTGGCTGCCGTTAAGGATGACGCATCACTTGCCTGCGCAAGAGCTTTCGTCATAGTTGGCAGCGGCTCATCGAAGATCGCGTCCTTAGTGCTTAGACCCCTCGCATAAGAAGACACTGCTTCGCGCCAAATCGCTTGTTCCGCGGAAGTCAGTTTCGCGAGACCTTGTTCCTGATCTTTGGGTGCGTTTACAACGGCATCGCGCGACGAGTCTCGCGTCTTGTTCTCAGCACGGCCCAAAACATAGAGGAAATGATGCAGGTTCAACCAAAACTCGTTACTATGGAAATTGAATATCTTGAGTGCTTCGCGTCGCTGCAGCGTCCCAGCATTATCGGCATCGGCTGAGTTTGAGTTCTGAGGCGCCGCTCGTAGCTGTTTGTACGTCTCGGCTAGCGAATCGATCTGCGCTTCATACTCGTGCAAGTTGATCTTACCTGCAAAGGCGCCTTCGACTTTGTCATCCAGCATCGCGAGCCCGGCGATCCAGTTCCTCCAGGACGGTCGGTTGTGCAACTCACCATCATATAGCCGGTCGAATTCATCCACTAAGTAATGCTGCGTACGGCTGATGGTGAACTTGCCATCTTCATCGGCGGCAAAGACGGCGAACGGAACGATCATGTCTTCGGTAATCGGATTGAGAGTTGAACGTTTGCCAAACCACACTCTTCCTTTCAGCCATTCTTCTACGCCGACGAGGCCACTCGAAGGATCGGCCGGAAACCATTCGTTGGCCGCCGAATCGAACAGCTCGAGCCACACATGATCGTTGTGATGCCGGCCAAAGACTGAATATGTGTTTCCCTTTTCCTTCACCATTGCCTGAGCTGTTTCACCTCGGCGCGGCGTGTTGGTGTAGATGTTGACTTCATGTACGCGACGCAAGGTGATTCCCAGTTCTTTCATCGCGGCAAGCGCGACCATCGCCAGCTCGTTGCAGTTACCGCCGCGCCGCTCGATGATCTCCGGCACCGTGCGCTTTTGATAATCGGTTGCCGTCCACTCAAAGTTCTTTGCCAGCCAACGAACGATGGCTTGAGCGCGGACCAGTTCGGATGTTGCGTCTTTGGAAACTTGCTGCGCGAAAGCTTTAAGATCAGTCCGAGCGAGCGTGTACAGCTCTCGATCCTGTGGTGCTGAGCCGGGAGCGCGCTGCGCCACGATAACGCTACAGGTTATTAAGAAAACAATCAGAGATTGTGTAATTGCTCTCAAGCTCATCACTCCTCCACTATTGTGCGCCAGAAGCTATACTATCGCTACAACGCACAGTAATTAACTATGAAGCCGAATCGGATCTTTAGCAGCGAGGCCCAAGTACGCCCGACGGTTGCATTGGTCCTCGCCGCCGTCATTTCCTGACCATCAGCTTACCGATTTCTTCCATCAGTTTCGGCGTTACTTTTCTTTGCTCCCACTCGCTATTGTTCGTGAAGAGAACAAGCGTCGCATCGTCGTCAATCCATTTCACAATAACCGAGCTGAAGATGTTGTTGGCTCCGGAGGCGCTGAGATAACGAGTGCCGCGCGGAGTCAGGTGGCTAGTGTTCTCAACGTAAACTTTTTTGAGCGGTTCCGGCAGGATCTTGTTTTGCATTAGTGCGGAGAACAAATCTGATAGTTCGGTAACTGTTGAGATCATCCCGCCGTTTGCCATCAAATGCCATGATGGGCCATCTTTCCCGTAGTAGTCCTTAACTGTTCCATAGGGCCTTCCCTGTTTCATGCCGCAGGCTAAATGCTCCTTAACCCAATCCGTTAGAATGTACCCCGTCCGTGTGAGCCCAGCCGGTTTCAGGACGTGTTCTTTGACATATGTCTCGTATGATTGCCCCGACGCCTTCTCGATAATCGCTCCGAGGAGACTGTAGCCGGAGTTTGAATAGTTGTCCTTCTCGCCGGGTTTGGAAATCAGCGTTGAGCCGAGAGCTTTCTTTACCAACCAATCTTTCGATACATAATCCTCGTCCATCCCGAAGGAATCCTGTAACCCTGAGGTATGTTTTAGTAGTTGGACGATCGTAATTTCCGATTTATCAGGAGGCACGCCGTTGAGGAAACGTCTGATCGGATCGTTGATATCCAGCTCCCCTTCGGCCATCAGTTTGAGAATCGAGATGGCAGTAATGGTCTTGGTGATTGAACCCATATCAAAAGCCATATCTGCTGTAACTTTGCGTTTCCTCTTATCACAATCTGCGAAGCCATAACCCTTGCGGAGAAGCACAGTATCGCCCTTTACCAAAAGTATGGCGCCGGCAAAGCCTTGCTTTTCTATTCCCATCAAGTAGTCGTCCATTTGATGTGCGACTTCGCCGTTGACAACTTCTGAGGATTGCCTTGGCCCTTGTGCGGAAACCGGCCTAAGAACAAGAAAGCTGAGCGCAAGTACTACGTTGATCTTGATGACTATTTTCATTCTCAGATTGGCGACGATTTGGCGCTCGGCCTCAGTCGCAGCTTTAGGCGGGTTTGTCGAATGTGGGGAAGTCTTAATCGACTTCGCGACACGGATG
>CAZOOE010000396.1:0-6467 GCA_964581275.1 uncultured Clostridia bacterium | reverse complement strand
AAACTTTGCGGGAAACCGGTTTTAAACCGCGCGCGATGAAAAGTTCGTTTTTTGGGGGGGGCGGGGGCAGTCGTTCGAGGGGGTGGCCGGGACTTCTGGAATCGGCTCGGTTGTTAACCTGTCAGGGGGAAATGACCCAGAGTTCGTAAGCGGAGTCAGGGCCTCAGTCGACTTCTTCCGAGTGTTGGGCGTGCACCCGGCGATCGGGCGGGACTTCACCCAGCAGGAGGACTCGCCGAGCGGCGAGCGAGTGACAATCCTCACAGATGGTTTGTGGCGCAGACGGTTCGGTGGTGATCGAGCGCTGCTCGGCAGGACAGTTGCGATCAACTCGAAAGATTACACCGTTGTAGGGGTTATGCCCCCGGGTTTTCGTTACGGCCAAAACGTCGACCTGCTAGTCCCAATGCGGACAAATCCCGCGAGCCGTGAAGAAGGGCACAATTACACCGTCCTTGCGCGGATCAAGCCGGACGTATCACAGGCCCAGGCCGCGGCGGATATGCAGATTGTCTTCGAGAGATTCAAAGACGCCTATCCAAAAATGCTGTGGCGACAGGAGGAAGGGATCCGTGTCGAGCCCTATCTTGCAAGCCTGACCACCGACGCGCGACCGCTGTTGTTGATCATGCTTGGCGCGGTCGGCTTTGTGCTTTTGATCGCCTGCGCCAATGTTGCGAATCTGTTGCTCATCCAAGCCGCCGGTCGGGCCTCGGAGATGGCCGTGCGTCAGGCGCTTGGCGCAAGCTGGTGGCGTATCGCAAGGCAGTTGCTCACGGAAGGTGTTTTGCTCGCGGTTGTTGGGGGTCTGGCGGGAGTGTTGTTGGCGTCGTGGGGCACCTCGGGACTAGCGGCGCTTATTCCCGCAGATCTGATTCCGCGCACCGGCGAGATAAGTATCGATTGGCGAGTGCTGGCGTTTGGGTTAGGTGCTGCAGTGCTGACCGGGTTGATCTTCGCATTGGCGCCTGCGGTAAAGGCTGCTCGAGTGGATGTCAACCACGCGCTCAAGCAAGGCGCCGGAAAAGGGGCGATCGGCGAGGATCGCAGTCATATGCGCAGCGCGCTGGTGGTAACAGAGACTGCACTCGCGCTCGTGTTGCTGATCGGCGCCGGTTTATTGATTCGCACCTTTGTCGGTCTGAGCCACGTCGATCCGGGCTTCGATCCTCGCCACGTGCTGACGTTTGAAGTCGCGCCCAACGGCGAGCAGTACAACACAACCGCGAAGCACTTCGATTATTCGCAGCGAGCGCTCGAACGGATCAAAAGCATCCCCGGCGTCGAGGCCGCTGCGGTAACTACGAACTTGCCGCTCAGTCGCTGGCTCAATCTCACGGTCGAGGTCGATGGCCGCCCCAATTCGGAGCGCTCAACCGAGATTCGGATGATTACGCAGGAGTATTTCGACGCGCTGCGGATGTCGTTGCTCAAAGGCCGCCAGTTCGATGAGAGCGACACGGCCAACTCAGAACCGGTGGTCGTCGTCAACGACTCCTATGCCCAACAGGTGTTCAAGGGTATTGATCCCCTAGGTCAGCGCTTGATCGTTCAGCGTACCAAGAACAACGCGCGATCCAGCCGGATCGTCGGTGTCGTAAGCGATCTGAAACAATTCGGGTTGAACTCGCTCGCGCCGGCAGCGGTGTTTGTCCCACTGGCGCAAGTGCCCGACGACGTCCTGCTCATCGCCCGCCAGTTTGTAACGATGAAGTTCGCGATTCGAACTGGTGTTGACCCGCTCACTCTAGCGGCCACGGTCAAGCACGAGATGCTCGAGATTGATCCGTCGCTCCCGGTCACCAACGTCAAATCGCTCGAGCAGATCGTTTCGCTCTCGCTGGCACAGGATCGGTTCAATACCTTGTTACTCGGTTTGTTCGCGGGGATCGGGCTGTTGCTCGCGGTGATCGGCATTTATGGAGTTGTGGCGTATTCGGTGATGCAGCGGACCCGCGAGATCGGGATTCGCATCGCGTTGGGCGCGAGATCTGGGGATGTCCTGAGGATGGTTGTGGCACAGGGGATGCTACCCGCCTTGACTGGCGTTTTGATAGGGCTGGGCGGAGCATACGGGCTGACCCGTTTGCTATCGACGCTCTTGTTCGGGGTGACTCCGACCGACACGGTCACATTCGCCGGCACCGCGGTGCTGCTGACAGGAGTGGCTCTGGGAGCCTGTTTCGTGCCTGCTCGCAAGGCAACTAGAGTCGATCCGATGGTCTCGCTCAGATATGAGTGAGCGGCCAGTCATAAATACACCAAAGATCCGGGAACCGTAGCGTGAGCCCTACCGTAGTCGCTAGTGGTTAACCTCCATCACAAATCGAGGCTCACAATGGAAACGATCCTCAAAGACCTGGGCTACGGCGTTCGAATGCTGTTCCGCAATCCAGGCTTCACCGCGGTTGCGCTGCTTGCGATCACTCTGGGCATAGGCGCCAACACGACGACTTTCAGCGCCATCGACGCAACGCTGTTCCATCCGTTTGCGTTTCCCAATCAGGAAAGGCTGGTGATGCTGTGGGAACGTGGTTTGGAGCGTGGCTTTTGGCGCGGCTCGGTTGCCCCGGCCAACGCCAAAGACTGGAGCGAGCAGAATCAAACCCTTGAGCAAGTGGTGCAAATCAGCAATCGCTACTTCGATCTGACCGAGCGCGATGAGCCCGAGCGATTCTTCGGCTACTTGGTGTCGGCGAGGTTCTTTGACGCGCTTGGCACCCGCGCCCTGTATGGTCGAACCTTTGCGGCCGATGAAGGCCTGCCAGGCAAGCAAGACGTTGTTGTGCTCAAGTACAACCTCTGGCAACGCCGCTTCGCAGGGGATCCAAACATCATCAACCAAACCATCCGGCTCGACGGAAAGAGCGTCACAGTGATCGGGGTGATGCCGCAGGACTTTAACTACCCGTTCAACGGCGGTGAGATGTGGGCGCCGCTGGTTTTTGAGCCCAAAGATCTGACGAATCGCGGCGGTCACTATTTACAAGTAATGGGATTGCTCAAGCCGAGCGTTACCATCCAACAGGCCCGTGAAGACCTCAACGGGATTGCCGCGCGAGCAGCGGAGCAGTTTCCGGAAACCAACGCGGGCCGAGGGGTCAGCATAGTGACGCTTACTGAAGACTCGACCCGAGGCTCGCGTATGTACGCGCCGGTAATGCTGGCAGCCGTGGGGTTCGTGCTGCTGATCGCGTGCGCGAACGTCGCCAATCTTTTGCTGGTGCGCGGCGCTTCGCGCCAGAAAGAAATGGCAATCCGGTTGGCGATGGGCGCAAGCCGTTGGCGGCTGGTGCGCCAGCTGCTCACTGAAAGCCTCCTGCTTAGTTTTATTGGTGGGGCTCTCGGCCTGCTGTTGTCAGTGTGGGGCGTCGGCGCTTTGTCGCGAGCGATCCCCGATGAGTTTTCCAAGTTTATTCCCGGCTGGCACAACCTGGTTATCAATAGAACGGCGTTTATCTTTACGCTGATCGCGTCCATCATAACCGGCCTGCTATTCGGGCTGGTTCCAGCGATCCAATCTACGAAGACAAGCTTCAATGAAGGGTTGAAAGAAGGGGGTAAAGGAACGTCGGGCAAAGCATCGCACAATCGGGCGCGCAACGTGCTCGTGGTTGCGGAGGTCGCGTTGTCGCTGGTGCTGCTGATCGGTGCTGGATTGATGATTCGCAGCTTTGTCGAATTGCTCCGCTCGGATTTCGGGATCAATCCGGCAAACGTTCTCACGATGGAAGTCTCGCTCCCGAATGAGAAATACCCAACGGTCGAGAAACGAATGGGTTTCTACAACCAGCTCTTGGCTCGCGTCGACGGCTTGCCCGGCGTCACGCAAGCCGGCGGAATCGGCAATTTGCCGATGGGCGGTTCCAACAACAGTCACGGCTTTGAGAAAATCGGTCAGACTATTTTTCAGCAGGGTAAGCAACCCAACATCCTGTGCACGCCGGTCACCCCAGGCTATCTCGATGCCGTCGGCACGCGGCTCATAAGAGGGCGCAACTTGACGGAGCAGGATCTCAGCAATGCTCCACTGGTCGCGATGGTCAACGAGACTTTCGGCAAGGAGTTTCTGTCCGGGCAGGATCCCATTGGCCAGCAATTCAACCAACCCGGCGCTCCGCCGGTTACGATCATCGGTATAACCGCTGATGTGATGAACGACGACTTTGAGGACAGACATCAGTCACAGATCTACACCCCATACACGCAGGAGACCTGGCGGTCGATGTACCTGGTGATACGCGCTGGTTCTGACCCGACTCAGCTTACCCCTGCCGTGCGGGGCGAAGTCAGTGGACTGGACAAGACGCTTCCGTTGTTCAACGTAAAGTCGATGGAGCGACTCGTCGCTGAGCGCATGTCCCCCAAGCGATTAGCAACGGCGATGATGGCGGTCTTCGCAATCGTCGCGTTGGCGCTCGCAGGTGTGGGAATTTACGCGGTCATGAGTTATACCGTGTCGCAACGCACTCACGAGGTCGGCATTCGGATGGCACTGGGCGCGCAGCCGCGTGACATTTTCAAGCTGGTCGTCGCTCAGGGATTGGTATTGACTCTGGTCGGCATCGTCATCGGACTGATCGGAGCCTACGCGATGACCCGTGCGATGTCACAGCTTCTTTACGGTGTAACAACCACCGATCCGCTGACGTTCATAGGCATTTCGCTGGTGCTCGGCGGGGTAGCGATGCTGGCATGTTTTGTGCCGACGCGCCGGGCCACCAGGGTCGATCCGATGATCGCTCTTAGATACGAATAGCAGTCTATTCCATCGGCATCTGGCAATTAGGTGTCGGGGCGTGATAGCTTCCGAGTAGTGGGACCAGTACAAATCCCGTAGGCTCACCAAACGGTCTGACAATCATTTGACACCCCGTGTGTCTCCGGGCGCATAGGGGGTGGATGAATTGGAGGCAATATCATGGTTTCAACGACTAGACAGCTCGCACTGACTGCGAGCATCGCGTTCATAGTTGTCTGTGTGTTCCAAGCCCAAACCGCTTCCGCACAAAGCCCGCAAGCGCGCACCGTTAGACCCGTGTCGGTCGTCGGAGACCTGATCGACATAAGCAGAGCGAACGATGAGCGGGATTTCACAAGAGCGAATGCCGGCACCTCTAACTACGCTCGCCTGAGTATCACGCTCGATCTTGGCGGAGAGCACAACATCATCGGCGTGATTCAAGATCACGGACGCTGGCCATTGCAGTACCCAGGCACTTACAGAGTTGAGGTCGCTTCGTCACTATCGGGCCGTTGGCAAAACGCCTTCGAAGGCCCGGGCGAGCGCGGCGAGAGCAAGGCGATCTTCGAGGCGGTCCGCGGGCGGTTCGTCCGGATCACCGCGACCGAAACTCGCCGGGGCGGCGACGACTGGTCGATTGCTGAAGTGCGCGCGGTCGTCGATCCGGGAGCAACGCCTCGGCGCCCGCCCTTGGGCGACCGCGACCGAGATCCAGATCGCGACCGAGATCCAGATCGCGCTCGCGATCGAGATCGCTTTCCTGAGACGCGCAACGATCGCGGATTGCGGGACGTCAACTTTGCTTTCGACAGGAACCTGACCACTCGAGCCACCACCGGCGTCTATGACTATGCCGGCGCTTCCTTTACTTTTGATCTCGAGGGCGAGTATGAGCTTTCACGAGTGGTTCAACTGCACGGGCAATGGCCCGACGACTACCCGGCGGAGTACAAGATCGAGGTCAGCAGGGATCGGAACGAGAGCAGGTTCCGCGAGGTATGGCGCGGCGCAGGGGAGCGCGGTCGCAGCATCGCGCAGTTCGCTCCAGTGGTCACACGATACGTGCGCATCACCGCTCTTCGCGGCCGCGACCGATATCACTGGTGGTCGATAGCCGAACTTCGAACCAACCGAGACCGTGACGAAGTTGACCGCGACGAAGACGACCAACTCGTCGGCCGTGAGATACGCCACGTTAACGCACAAGGAATATCGGACGCCTCGGCGGTGAGTGACGGTAATAACACCACACGCGCCACTACGAAGACGGTGAATTATGCCGGCAGTTGGATTGAGGTGGATCTGGGCGGAAGTTATACCGTCGCCCGAGTGGTTCAGATTCACGATCCCGACGAGCGCGACTTTCCCGGTCGCTATCGCATTGAAGTCAGCGATGACGGCCGGCGTTGGGAGAGTATCTGGCAAGGCCAGGGCGAACGAGGTCGCTCTGTAGCGAGCTTCAATCCGGTGCGCACCAGATTTCTTCGGATAACGGCAATTGCGAATCACGACCTTCAGCACTGGTGGTCGATTTATAAGCTCAAGGTCAGAGGGTAAGAGTTGAAGGGAGAGTCGAGGATTGAGGATCGAGGATCGAGGATGGAGGATCGAGGATGGAGGAAACATTGTCTTCCGTTTCACATTTGTCATTTGTCATTTGTCTTTGATCATTTGCGGAGCTGCACCGAGAATTGAAAATGGCAAATAACAAATGGAAAACACT
>CAZOOE010000395.1:0-6480 GCA_964581275.1 uncultured Clostridia bacterium | reverse complement strand
TCGGTTTGAAGACTCATTGCAAGCTCGCGCTGGTGGTGCGTCGTGAAGGGGATTCGCTCCGGCGTTATATGCACGTCGGCACCGGCAATTACAATCCGACGACCGCCCGAATCTACACCGATATCGGCCTGTTTACCGCGGATGAACACTTCGGCGCGGACGCGACTGAGCTGTTCAACTATTTGACCGGCTATTCGAAGCAAATTGAATATCGGCGATTGCTGGTTGCTCCGGTGAACCTGCGCGACCGAGTGGCCGCTCTGATCGAACGCGAGATCGAACATCATAGGAATGGGCGGCCTGCGCGGATCATCGCCAAGATCAACAGCCTCACCGACACAAAGCTCGTCCGTGTGCTTTATGAAGCCTCGCAGTCCGGCGTGCCGATCGATTTACTAGTCCGCGGTGTCTGCGCGTTGAGACCCGGAGTGCCGGGACTATCGGATACTATCACCGTCACGAGCATAGTCGGCCGCTTCCTGGAACACAGCCGGATTTTCTATTTCCTGAACGGCGGCGAAGAGGATGTCTATATCGGCAGCGCGGACTGGATGCAACGGAATCTTGATCGCCGCGTCGAGCTCCTCGCGCCAATCGAAGATCCGAAATTGCGGAAGCACTTGAAAGAAGAAGTGCTCGACGTATGCCTGCGAGATAATGTGAAAGCGCGGCGGTTGCAGCCGGATGGAAGCTATGAGCCCCTGCGAGTTTCACCGGGCGAAGACACGGTGGACTCGCAGAGTCACCTTATTAACTATTACAGCTCTGCTTAGCTGTCCACGCACCTTCCGTTGCGCCGGGGCAAAGCAAAGGAGTCCACATATTGAAACGAACTCTCCCGAGAACGTCTCTTTTGCTGATACTAGCGGGTATCCTTGTAGCTGTTTTGACGCCGGCTGTTCTCTCGCAAGAGAAACATCCGTTAGCGGGTACTTGGACCGCCAACATCTCGAAATCGCAGCGGCACCCGAACCACCTCTTCAAAAGCGCCACGCTTCACTTTGAGGTTTCGGGGGAAGTGGTTTCGCTCACTTACAAAGGCGTCAACATGTCGGGAGCCGAAGAGACGGGGACGTTCAAGATCCATCCGGATGGCAAGGAACACCCGATTCCCGACGCTCCGGGGCTTGTCGAGGTGTCGCGATGGGCCAGCCCTCGTATTCTGGAGACAGCGGCCAAACAGGGAGCGAATGTGGTCGGTCACAGCTCCTACGAAATCTCCGAAGATGGAAAGACGCTAACGGCAAAGATCAGCGGGAGCGACGCGAGCGGAGCGCAGTTCGAACAAATCATCGTGTGCGATCGTCAATAACAGCACAGTCGAAAGTTCAACTATGAAAAAGCTAACTCGCAGAGATTTGATGAAATCGGCCGCAGGAGCCGGTTTCGTGGCGCTTGCTGCTCCGATGATCAATAGCGGGCGATACCGATTGTTCGCTGAGTCACTCAAAGAGTACTCGGCCCGAGCAATCGAGCTGGTGACCAGATCAACGGTCATCGACATGCTCAGCCCGTTTACTCTCAACTTTCCGAAGCAAGCACAGTGGTTTACCAACCCCGAGAGCTTCACCGCCTCGGACTTAAGACCGCTTAAGGATTCGGGCATCAACGTATTCCATATCGGTGTCGGTATGGGCGGACCCGAAGCCTACTTGGAAGTGCTGAAATTCTTCGCGGCCTGGAATGGACTTATCGCCGATCACACAGATCATCTTATGCGCATCGACAGCGCAAGCGACCTTGAGCGCGTTAAGCGATCAGGCAAGATCGGAGTTATGCTTGGGCTTCAGAACTCAGAGCAGTTCCGTACGACCGCCGACGTCAACTTCTTTCATGGCATCGGTCAGCGAGTCTCCCAACTGACTTACAACTCGCGAAACATGATCGGAAACGGCTCAACCGAGCGCCGCGATGAAGGGATCAGTGATTTCGGTGTCGCCATCATCGAACGAATGAACTCGGTTGGTATGGCGGTGGACGTTTCGCACTGCGGCGATCGAACGACGCTCGATGCCTTCGAGGTTTCCAAAAAGCCGGTGCTGATTACGCACTCGAACTGTCGGGCGCTCGTCTCCGGGCATCCGCGCTGCAAGACTGACGAAGCGATCAAGAAGATGGGAGCCGCCGGAAGCGTTATGGGCATAACCGGCGTTCGTATGTTTGTAAAAGTCGATGAGCCGACAACGATCGAGCACGTGCTCGATCACTTCGATCACGTTGCGAAACTTGTAGGTCCGGAGCATCTCGGCGTCGGCAGCGACATCGATCTGTACGGTTACGACGCGATGCCACCGGAGCTGAACCGGCAGTTGCGAGCGGGATACAAGGGGAGCTACGGGTTTCGTGAGAAGATCGATATCGAAGGTCTCGATCACCCGAAGCGCATGTTCGACCTGACTGAGGGACTGATTCGGCGGAAGTATAACGACAAGGACATCGAAGGAATTCTGGGCGGTAACTTCAAGCGGGTACTGTCTCAGATATGGTCAGTATAGCTCAGCGACCGGAGGAAGAGTCGTGGCCCTACAAATACCGGTTACTGAAGAACCCTTAGCGCTTAAGGAGGAGAGCGACTATGAAACGAATGAAGGCCCTACAATTCATCATTCTGGCGATGCTGGTGCTGACTGCATGCCCGGCTGCGTATTCGCAGGAAGTACCCTCAAAGGATTTTGACGAGTACATCAACAAAGCCCTCAAGGACTGGGACGTTCCCGGGCTCGCGATCGCAATAGTTAAGAACGATCAAATCGTCTTCGCCAGGGGTTACGGCGTACGCAAGCTCGGCGATCCGACTCCGGTTGACGAGAAGACTATCTTCGCGATCGGCTCGTCCTCGAAGGCTTTCACCTCGGCGTCGATCGCCATGCTGGTGGATGAAGGCAAGATCAAACTGGACGACCCGGCGACGAAATATCTTCCCGGGTTTCAACTCTTCGACCCGTACGTCACACGCGAAATGACTGTCCGCGATCTTCTTTGTCACCGCAGCGGGCTCGAGCGCGGAGACTTCCTGTGGTACGGCACCTCATACAGCCGCGATGAAATCGTCCGGCGCGTTCGCTTTCTGAAACCGACGTGGAGCTTTCGCGCCAGGTTCGGCTATCAGAACATCATGTATCTGACCGCTGGTCAGATCGTGGCCGGCGTCTCGGGCAAGTCTTGGGACGACTTTATTCGGGATCGAATCTTCAACCCGCTCGGAATGACTTCGAGTAGTACGAGCATCAGTGATCTGAAGAACGCGACCGACGTCGCGACCCCACACGCGAAGCTCGACGATAAGGTCGAGATCATCCCTTGGCGTAACATCGACAATATCGCCCCGGCCGGTTCGATCAACTCCAACGTCGTCGACATGGCGCAGTGGGTGAGGCTCCAGCTCGGCGAAGGCGTATACAAGGGCCAGCGTTTGATCAGCTCTGGTGGAGCGAAGGAGATGCACACCGCGCAAACCGTCATCCGCATGGAGCCGCCGTGGACACTCTTTTATCCGGATGCTCATTTCCTGAACTACGGGCTTGGGTGGTTCCTGCACGATCATCGCGGGCGCAAGGTGATCGAACACGGCGGCAACATCGACGGCATGAGCGCGCTGGTGGCCATGATCCCTGAGGAAAAAATAGGGCTGGTGATACTCACAAACTTGAACGGCACACCTGTAACCGGCGCGGTCGCCAGCCGTGTTTACGACCTTTACCTGGGAGTCCAGCCGCGTGACTACAGCGCGGATTTGTTGAAGAGCTACAACGCGCTGCTCGAACAAGGTAAGCAGGCGCAAAAAAAGGCTGATGAAGCGCGAGTCAAGGGAACGTCTCCGACGCTGGCCCTTGATAAGTATGCCGGGGCTTACAAGGACGAGATGTACGGCGACGCAAAGGTCGCGCTTGAGAACGGCAAGTTGGTCCTAACTACCCCCGGGTTTGTCGGCGACCTCGATCATTGGAACTACGATACGTTTCAAGTTACTTGGCGTGCGCGCTCGCTTGGGAAGGCACTCGTGACATTCACCCTGAATTCACGCGGCCAGGTGGACGAGATGAAGCTCCCCACCTTGGAAATCAGCTTCAAACGCGGGCCTGATCCGGCTGACACGACCGCGGCGGTAAAGCTTAGCGAAGCTGATCTGAGCAAGTTCGCCGGTAAGTACGAAGCAAAGGTTCCGCCGATCGAGATCAGCCTCGAAATGGTTGGAGGACTGTTGAAGGCCGTCGTGCCCGGGCAGCCCGTCTACACGCTGACGCCCGTTGCCCCTGCGCGATTCAGAATCGAGGGCGCGCCCGCGGGCTTTTTCGTGCAGTTCGAAATGGCTGACGGCAAAGTGAAAAACCTGACCATAGAGCAGGGACCAGGCATGAGCCTCAAGCTGGTCCCGAAACAGTAGGCGACGGCTTAACCCTGAACCACGAACCCTGAACCCTGAACCAAGGATGGGACTTGAGCCGAAGACAGGAATCACAGCACGCGCCGCAGCTGTCGTTCGCACTTTCATCTGTATCGAGATCCCTGAGGCGATCAAAGAGTGCATCGGATGTCTCCAAGAGAAGCTGCGAACGATTGACGCGCAAGTCAGCTGGACTAAACCGTCGAACATGCACCTGACCCTGAAGTTCCTCGGTGATGTCGAGGCGTCACGAATCGACCGCGTCAGCAGCGCTGTCGATCGCGCCTCAGCGAGAGTCAGTCCGTTTGAAATCGAGGTTAGCGGCGCCGGATGCTTCCCTTCCCGTCGAAGCCCTCGCGTTTTGTGGGTGGGCTTTTCGAACGCGACTGAAGCGCTCAATCAACTTCACGCAAACATCGAAGAAGAACTCGCGAGAGAAGGCTTCCCTCGTGAGAGGAGAAAGTTCTCGCCTCATCTAACGATCGGCCGCGTGCGAACGCAACACAACGCGAGTAGCCTGGCCGGTACATTGATCGCCGGCGGCTTCGAGCTGAAACGGTTCACAGCAACGGAAGTCATCGTGATGCGGAGTGATCTGAAGCCGACCGGTTCGATCTACACACCGCAAACCGTCATTCAACTCCAGTGATGAGAAGGCGGCCGATGTCCGATAAGCTTTAGCTTGTCAATGTCGACAAAGGGCGTGATTCAATTGGGACGTGTCTGAAGGCCGGCTCGTGACTCAAAACGCAAACGGGCGACTCTCCAACCCGGTAAGAAGGTTTTGGACTTTGATTCGAGACCGTACCACTAGAATCCATCGCAGTTTACAAACGTCGAGCGACGCTGCGATACTATAAAGCAACCTGTTCGGCGTTGCCGGGACTTCCACGGGAAAACATCAATGGCAAGAGTTGAAATCGTAGCGGCGGTGCTCACCATAAGCGACTCGGCTTCGCGTGGGGAGCGCGAGGATCGGTCCGGTCCTGCCGTTGTCGCCGAACTCGAAAAGCTGGGCGCCAGGGTTGCCGCGATTGAAATTGTTTCGGACGATCGCGAACGGATCGCCATCAAGCTTCGAGAGTATGCGGACCGAGGCGATGTGAATCTGATATTAACAACCGGCGGGACCGGTTTTGCGCCGCGAGACAACACCCCGGAGGCCACACGAAGCGTGATCGAGCGCGAAGCGCCAGGGCTGGCGGAGTTGATGCGGTTTCGGAGCCTGGACGAGACCCCGCTTGCGCCGCTGTCGCGCGCGGTGTGCGGAATACGAGGCAGCACGCTGATCGTTAACCTGCCGGGGAGCACGCGCGGCGCGGTTCAGAATTTCACCGCGATTCGCAGCTCGTTACCACACGCGATTGGTCTTCTGACTGAACAATCTAAGAAATGTGCGACTTAACCATCCCTGGGAGCGCAGCCATCACTGCCTGCCTGTCGATGCGCGAGGGGAGAGGCAAGCAGGCATGCCCGCGCTCCCAGGAGACCTCCAACCAATGACTACTGACAAACTCATTCACGCGACTGCCGCCGACAATCAACTTCGGTGTATGGCCGCGGTAACCACCAACCTCGTCGGCGAAGCTTGTCGTCGCCACCGCACCTTTCCAACGGCTTCTGCCGCACTCGGCCGCACGCTGACCGGCGGGTTGTTGTTGGGAAGCGGCGTCAAGGGCCTCGAGAAGCTGACCGTGCATTTCGATTGCGACGGTCCGATCGGCGACATAATTGCCCAGGCAGATCCCCTTGGGAACGTGCGCGGTTACGTCTCAAATCCTGAAGCCGATGCCACCGAGATGAATGAGCGTGGCAAGCTCGATGTGCGTGCAGTAGTCCGCGGAGGCAAGCTTTACGTCACGCGCGACGCCGGCTTTGAAATCGGGTTGATGAAAGAGCCCTATCGAGGGATGGTGCCGATCGTATCGGGCGAGATCGGCGAAGACTTCGCCTATTACCTCGCCAGATCCGAGCAGGTAAAGTCCGCGGTCAGTCTCGGCGTTCTGATGACCGTTGACGGCGCTGATCCCACGCATGTCGGAAACGAAAACGGCTCGCTTGACTCATCCACTGCCCAGTTCTCGCTCGATAGCTTG
>CAZOOE010000394.1:0-6487 GCA_964581275.1 uncultured Clostridia bacterium | reverse complement strand
TCTCTCCCGATGCCCCTAGTGGATCGTTGAATTCTCAAGTCTTGCTGGCGCTCCAGCAATGCCGCTAAGTCGCTAGAAGAGAGTCGATCTTCTCGGTGCCGGCGAAGAAACGATCAAGCGTTCGTAGTCCGGTCTTCAAGGTGGAAGTTTGTAGCGGCCGAAGCCCGCTGACTATTGACCGGTCGTCGGCCGTTTGTTGTAGGCAGTTACAAACTTCCACCTGACTGAAGGGCGAATTACAAACTCGTCTCCCTACGTCCGATTTTGAGGGGTCCACTTGTCAGCATACTACGTTGGCCTTATATTCAGTCCATTCCGGCAAGCCGGCACTTCACTTCGGAGATCAATTTGACGAACAACACACTGCTCGCTCTGGAGGATGTAACCGCGCGCTACGGCGATGTTGAGGTCTTATGGGGAGTAACGCTCTCGGTTCAACAAGGCGAGATAACCACGCTTGTCGGCGCCAACGGTGCGGGCAAGACCACTCCGCTAAAGACAATTTCAGGCGTAGTGCGAGCGACCGGTGGACATATCACTTTTGCGGGTGAGCGCATCGACCGGCTGCGTGCGCACGAGATCGCCGCGCGCGGCATCGCTCACGTTCCCGAAGGACGCCGGCTCTTTCCGTTGATGAGCGTCAAAGAGAATCTGGAGCTCGGAGCGATCAGCAAGGAAGCTCGTCGGCTGCGCGCAAGCACATTCGAGCGGGTGTTTGCGCTTTTCCCGAAACTAAGGGAACGCGAGGGACAGATGGCAGGTACTCTCTCCGGTGGCGAGCAGCAGATGGTAGCGATCGCGCGCGGGCTATTGGCTCTCCCGCGGCTGTTGATTCTAGACGAGCCCAGCCTCGGTCTTGCACCGATCATCGTGCGAGAAATGTTCGAGATCATTCAAACGATCAATCGGGAAGGCATCACTGTGCTGCTGGTGGAGCAGAATGTTCACCAGAGCCTGAAGCTTGCGAACCGCGCTTATGTGCTTGAGAACGGCAGGATAGTGCTTGAAGGCGCGGGCAGCGAGCTTCTGAATGACCAGCGCGTGCGTGAAGCTTATTTGGGTGCCTAGGGTGCCTGATTGTCACTCCAAAATGGCGCGCGACAGCTAAGACGATTAACTAGCATCAACAACGGTTGGTCCCTCGACCGGATAGCCTCGGTCGTACCACGCCCCGAATCCGCCTTCGAGGGGCCGCACTTTTTCGATGCCTCGGCGCTTCAATAACAACGCCACACGGGCGCTGGTCGCTTCGTTCGGTCAGGTGCAAAACAAAATGATTTCGCGGTCGCGCGGAATCTGACTGTGGCCTTCCTCAACTTTGTCGGGCGCGAGACGTATAGCGCCTGGAATTGTTTGCGGGTCCGCCTCGAAATCGAGAGATCCCCGCAAATCGACAACTACCACCTGTTCGCCCGCTTCGATCTTTTGCTTTAGCTCGTCGGGAGTGATGCGCGCTATTCGCAAGCTACGGATGAACCGCCGGCGCTGAATGTACTTCCACAAGATGTAAGCGCCCAGAGCTCCACCAAGAATCACAGCCACCGAGAAGCCCAGGCTTGCGACGCGCGACGCCACCGATTCAAGCTGGTCGCTGAACACAAATCCGAGACCGACGAACGAGCCGATGTAGAGCAACGCCCCAAGCGCGTCGAAGATCAAGAAGCGCCCGAGCCGCATCCCGATTATTCCGGCGAGCGGCGGCGCCATGGTATTCAACCCGGGCACGAATTTGGCGATAAGCAGCGAGCGCGGCCCGTTATGTACAAATGCATTCTCCGTCTTGCGAACACACGAGTCGGGTTCAAGCGATATGCGGCAAAGCAGGTTCAACACCTTGCCACCTCGGAGTCTTCCGAACTCGAACCAGCTCACATCACCCAAGATCGAAGCGAGGACTGCTAGTGTGATCGCAAGCCACAGATTCATCTGGCCTGCCCCAGCCAACGCTCCCGCTGCGAGCAACAGTGGAGTGGCAGGCAGGGGCAGCCCCAGTTGCTCGGCCAGCACCCAAACAAACAGAACCGAGTAACCATGACGAATGAGAAACTGAAATGTCTCGTCCACCTTTCCCTCCCAGCGATACGCGTTCCAACCACCGCCGCAGTAAGCGTCGTCATATTAGCGAGAGGGCGAGGGTCGTGTCTACGCGACGATTCAAGGCGGGTGCGCGTCAAGATTTTGCGCATACCACACGCGGTCAGGGGTGGGTACTAGATGTTGCCACGTACAGAGAAGTTGGGCTATGGCCTTGGTGACGGTTCGGGGCGCCCGCGGTCACGCTGCGAAACGTGTCAGATACGCGCTGGCGAGCGACCCGCGGGCCGCTGTATCATGGGCTCGCTTCTCACACTTCAGACCAGGAGGGCTCATGCATTTTGGAGCAGCGATGTTTGCAACCGACTACGCGATACGACCGGACGATCTGGCTCGCGAGCTTGAACAGCGTGGGTTCGAATCGTTGTGGCTTCCGGAGCACACTCACATTCCGGCAAATCGGCGAACGCCTTATCCTGGCGGCGGTGACCTGCCCAAAGAGTACTGGCACAGTCACGATCCGTTCGTCGCCTTGACTGCAGCCGCGATGGTTACCACAACCCTTCGCGTCGCGACTGGCATTTGCCTCATCATCGAGCGCGATCCGATCACCACCGCCAAGGAAGTAGCCAGTCTCGACGTCCTTTCGGGCGGCCGGTTCATTTTTGGGATCGGCGGCGGATGGAACGCCGAAGAGATGGAAAACCACGGTACGGAGTACAAGACGCGATGGCGGCTGCTTCGCGAACGTGTGCTTGCGATGAAACAGATCTGGACCAAGGGGGATGAGGCCGAGTTCCACGGGGAGCTCGTCAACTTCGATAAGATATGGTCATACCCCAAGCCTGCGCAGAAGCCTCACCCGCCGATCTTGATGGGCGGCGACGGTGCCACCACTTTTGACCGAGTGATCGAGTTCTGTGACGGCTGGATGCCAATCGGATACCGGCTGTCAAACCTGGCGGAGAGGATCGCAGCCCTGCACCAGAGGGCCGAGGCCGCGGGACGTGACCCCAAGTCGATTTCGGTGACCGTATTCGGAGCGAATCCTGACCCTGCCGCTCTCGAGGCGTTCAAGAGCGCTGGGGTTGAGCGTGCGATTTTTATGCTGCCGGCTGCGGAGCGAGACATAGTGTTGCCGCTACTCGACAAGTATGCAGCGCTCATAGGCTGAGAACCGGGAGATGCCTGCGAGCGTAGGCATCCCTGCCTGCCTCGTGAGACACCGCGACTTTGTTATTGGTGGAACACGGATGACGCTCGTTTTGAGGAGTGACACCGATCATTGAAATCCAGTTGAAGCCGACTAGTAGCCTTCGGATGAGCGAAACTCCTTCCATAGAGTCTCGATTCGTTGCTTCAAGTCTTCGTCTCGAAAACTGTGCAGGTACGGAGACAATCTCTTCTTCCTGGTGTTATACAAGTCGAACGTTCCGACCGCTGCGTCTCCACGCATAATGTGAACCCTTGCGAATTGGTCGTTGAAGACTCGATCAAATCGGGCATCGACTCCGTGCACCATCAGTGACTCGATCCATGCTTTGGTCTTCTCGATTAGTTCGCCCGCCGGGTCGCTGTCTCCGGCAGAATGCTGAATCGACCCGGCTCCCTTCTTGGCTAACGCGTCGGCGCGATCGTTCCAGCGATTCCCGGTGTGGCTATCAACCTTATGCCAATGAACGGTGACCGGACACTCACTCACGAACAGGGCGTACTCCTTTGTCAAGGGTTGCTTTGTTTTCCATTGGCGCGTAGCCCATTTCTCAATGCCGAGGTAGTCGTAATAGATCGATACTTCGCCGACCGAATGCTCGCGGCACCACTTCAAGGCTTCTTTCACCGCGACCAGTTCACCGGCTACCTGGCGGGTATCGTTGACTTCGGACGCGGCCACCGCGCCCGCCAGTTCATCGACAACTTCGCCGTCTTTGAGCACGACCGCGCCGTAGCCAGTCGCCCCGTTTATGAACGAACCGTCCACGTAGATCTCATATCGGTTTTTGCCCACAAGAGGATTTTGAATCAGAGACTGACTGCGGTCAATCGATCGAGCCGACGATGTGATGATGACTTTTGTTGGTATTAGGCGACCGCCCCGTCCAGGTGCCGTCCGAGGGCTTGCTCGATGGTCGCCACCACCTGCGGAAGGTTGAAAGGCTTTGGTATGTAGTCCGCAGCCCCAGCCTTCATCGCCTCGGCGACCGATTCGTCGTCGGTGCTCCCGGAGACGACGACGACGACGGTCTTCGGGCTTCCGAGGACGATGAGTCTGCACAACGCTAGACCTGACATGCCCACCAGCCCGATGTCTATCAGGGCAAGGTGGAAGAACTGTGACTCCATCAGAATCATCGCTTCACTTGCGCTTTCAGCGCTTGAGCATTGGAACCTGGGACTGAGTATCTCGGTGAGGAGCGCTCGAATCGGTTGTTCATCTTCGACGATGAGGATCGAGATACCTTTATCCACCATTGTGGCCTCCACTATCTGGCGCTCGCGGAGTGCTCGGACGCGTTTCTGACGTCCGTAAATGTAAAACCTTATTAAGGGAGTCGCTCTATGCAGCGACGACGGCCAGTTTTCAAACGCAACGCGACGTAGTGTAACCCACTGTGCAAACTGTTGCAAGCGCGTTCTTTGGAGCCACACCCCCCGAGCGCTGCAGGAGTCTCATCGGCTTGTTCGCATGTTGAAATTACTGGGCAGCGCGCGCTCGAAAGGTGTACCGTCAAACCCATCTGTTCAGTTCATGTTTTAGCGCAGGTCGCCGGCGGGGATAGGAGATTTGGTGGATCGTTCCAACCATTTAATAATCACTTGGTGGTGCTCCTCGCGTTCCTCTCAAAAAAATCCAAGATCGCGGGAAAGGTCGAGGCCACTACGCTGAGGTGATCGCCATCAGGAACCTCCAGCGTGCTGACTTTCAGACCCGCTTTCTCAGCCGCTGCGGACATCGTACGTGAAAGCTGAACAGGAGCGATGCTGTCCAGCGCGCCGTGAACGATCATCGCCGGAGTTCCTTTCAACTTTGCCAGTAGCGCAGTCAGCGCATCGCCTTGCGCAGGAGGACCGCCTGAAACGGGTGCGATGGCGGCGAACAAATCAGGCTTGTCTGAGGCCACCAGCCAGGTGGCGAATCCACCGAGCGAGTGTCCGGTCAAATAGATTCGCGACCCATCAATCTTGTAGTCGCGAATCACCGCGTTGATAACTTCAAACACATCCTCCGGCTTCATCGAAAAACGGCCCCGGCCGTTTACACCAACCAGAATGCAGCCGCGCCGGTCAGCCTCTGCCTTGATCAAGTCGGGATCGAATGGACCGCTGAAGTAGTAGCGCTCGTCGCCCAGGGCGCCGTGGAGCATCACCACCAACGGCGCGGCATTCGCATTGTCGTAGGTCCTTGGTATGTACAAGCGATATGGCACCAACTCGCCGTCCGTCGCTTGGTAGGCGCGTTCGACTTCGCCGCGCTCGCGGGCGAACGGATTGCGTCCTCCGGCAAGCGCCGACAATTCCGCTTCTATCCGATCAATTTCCTTGCTTGGGTTGAGATCGACGTCGCCTCGGGTTCTGTTCAATTGCGCGAGACGCCGGAGTTGAAACTCTGGAGTGAGGACAAACGCCGCGATGGCCTTAACCTTCGGGTCAGATGATTGCTTGATTCCGGCGATCGTTTTGGTCATCTGCTTGATGGTATCGCTGAAGTCGCTGATTGCATAAATGGAGCGCTTGATCTCGGCGATGTTCTGACCGCGGGCCTCGACCCTTGCGACGACGTCGTAAGCGCCATCCGGGAGCAACAGCTTGCGTGCTGCATTGCTGCTGGTCTCGGCGATACTCAGTTGTTCGGCGATCACCAGTGGCGCGGTAAGCGGACGAGCTGATTGGCCTTCGCCTGGTTTCGAACCCGTGTCGTTTGACACGACTTGAAAGGTCACGGTTGGTGCTCCGGAGGCGAATGCCTTCTCGATATTCGCCGGGAACATTCTGGTGAGCGAGACCTGCAGAATCTGGTTGGGCTCGATGACGAGGCGATCGGTTTCAATCGTGACCGAAGCGATGAACTTCTGTCGTTCGTCCCACTTCCTTCCGCCGGCGAGCGCTTTAGCTTCGCCAATCACTTCGAGAATGTCGGGGATGCTGCCGCGTTTGAACGCTTCCTCGGCCCTTTTGCGCAGCACTTGGATAGAGGAGACGCTTCCGCCCTCGCGTCGCTTTTCCGCGTAGATTCGATTGAACTCTTCATAGCGCGAGAAGAGTTCGGATAAGAAAGGGACCTGTTGGGCGGATACCGATGGCAGATGAGCTGCGGGGAAAGCACCAAGCAGCCAGGCAATGAGTGTTTTTCTCATCGTTGAGCTTCCCTCACAGGTTGTTTTCGATGCAGTTTAGCACAGCGAGTCGAACCTTCAACCGCGACGCTACTTGCTCAACCCCCTCCAGAGGAACC
>CAZOOE010000393.1:0-6500 GCA_964581275.1 uncultured Clostridia bacterium | reverse complement strand
ATTTCGACAACAACTTCGAGCCTACCTATGAGGTGATCCCGGGCAAAGAGAAAGTTATCAAGGAGTTGAAGGCAGCCGCGAAAGATGCCGACACGATCTATGTCGCGACTGACCCTGACCGTGAAGGTGAAGCGATCGGCTGGCACATCAAAGAAGAGCTTGAAGGCCGTGGCAAAAGCCGAAAAACCGTCCGCCGCGTGATGTTCAACGAAATTACCAAGACCGCGATTCAGGACTCGTTCAAGCATCCTATTGATATCGATGAGAACCTTGTCAACGCTCAGCAAGCGCGCCGGCTGCTCGACCGGATCGTCGGCTATCAAGTCAGCCCACTGCTGTGGGACAAGGTACGCCGAGGACTCTCGGCCGGGCGCGTTCAATCAGTAGCGTTGCGCCTCGTCGTAGAGCGTGAGCGCGAGATTCAAGCGTTCACCACAACTGAGTACTGGACGATCATCGCGAACCTCGCCGCTAAGCTGTCACCAGCGTTCGACGCCCGGCTGCTGCGAATCGACGAGAAATCGGTCAAGGCTTCGGATTTTGGAGATGAAGTCAAGGCGTCCGAGATTCACATCAAGGAAGAGAAACAAGCGAAGGATCTGCTCGCCGAAATCGAGCGGCAGCAGTTCATAGTTGCTTCGGTCGCGACCAAAGAGAAGAAACGCAATCCGGTTCCGCCGTTCATAACGTCGAAGCTCCAGCAGGAGGCTTCTAGAAAGTTGCGCTTTCCGGTTAAGAAAACGATGCAGCTTGCGCAGCGGCTTTACGAAGGCATCGAAATCGGTGACGAAGGACTGGTCGGATTAATTACCTACATGCGGACTGACTCGACTCGGGTTGCGGACTCGGCTCTCGCGGAAGTGCGAGACCTGATCACTACCCAATTCGGGCCCGAGTATTTGCCCGAGAAGGCTGTGTTCTACCGTTCGAAGAAAGATGCGCAGGATGCTCACGAAGCGATCCGACCGACGTCGTCCATGCGCACGCCGGATTCGGTCGCGTCCTTTCTCGGCAAAGACGAGCTTGCGCTGTACAAGCTGATCTGGCAGCGGTTCGTTGCGTCCCAGATGATGCCGGCGCTTCTGGATCAAACGACGATCGACATCAGCGCGGGGCCGCGTTATCTGTTCCGTGCGACCGGCTCGGTGATGAAGTTTAACGGGTTTCTGGCGGTTTACGAGGAAGGCAAAGACGAGAAGGACGAAGACGACGACGAGCAATCCCGCAAACTGCCTTTGGTGGAAAAGGGCGAACGACTGACGCTCAACGGGCTGACCGACGAGCAGCACTTCACTGAGCCGCCTCCGAGGTACACGGAAGCGACGCTGGTGAAGGCGCTTGAAGAGAAAGGAATCGGACGACCCTCGACTTATGCCTCGATAATGACTGTGATTCAAGACCGAGAATACGCACAACGCAAGGAAGGGCGCTTCTATCCGACCGAGCTTGGAATCATAGTCAATGACCTGCTGGTCGAGAGCTTCGATGATTTATTCAACGTTGCCTACACCGCGCATATGGAAGAGGAGCTGGACGAGATCGAAGTTGGAAAGATGGTGTGGACGGCAACGCTGGCAGAATTCTACGAGAAGTTCACAAAGGACCTCGAGGTCGCAAAGCTTCATATGCGCGATGTGAAGCGACAGGAGATCATCACCGACGAAAAGTGCGAGAACTGCGGGTCGCCGATGGCAAAGAAGTTCGGCCGCTACGGTGAGTTTATGGCTTGCACGAACTACCCCGAGTGCAAGACGACTCGCGACATTCCGAAGGTACACGACGAGGCCGGCGAAGAAGCTCACGCCGAGGCTGCGGAGGAGATTTGCGATAACTGCGGAAAGCCGATGGCGATGAAGCGCGGCCGGTTCGGACAGTTTCTGGCGTGTACCGGCTACCCCGAATGCAAGACGACGAGGAAGATTCAAAAGGGCGGAAAGTTTGCCGCGCCGGATGTGATGCTCGACGAACTGTGTCCGCAATGCGGCACGCAGCTGGTGCTCAAGCAAGGCCGTTATGGTCCGTTCACCGCCTGCTCCAATTATCCAAAGTGCAAATACGTCAAGCAGGAGACCACGGGGGTTAGCTGCCCGGAGTGCGGTGTCGGCGAATTAGTAGTCAAGAAGAGCAAACGCGGTGCCTTTTACGGCTGCTCCAAATACCCGAAATGCAAGTTCACACTTTGGGATAAGCCGATCCCACAGTCATGTCCCGAATGCGGCGCGCGCTTCCTCGTTGAGAAGGTCAAGAAGGATGCCTCGCGCGAGCTCCAATGCCGTGCAGAAGGCTGTAAATACAAAGAGCCTATACCCGACGTGGCCGCTAACGACTCCGAAAATGATGCCTCGCGTTTGACGGCATAAATCGAGTCAACCAACACTTAGCACCTGAAGCCTTAGTCCAACGAATTCTCGAGGCAGCGCGACCTTGGTCTACATTGACAAATCAGCTGCTACGCATTAGAACGAGCACGGCCGCCGAGCCCAGCTCGGCCGCGCGCTGGGCTTAGTTGAGGCGCGCGAGACAAAGAATTGGAAGGAGGATTCACTATGAGAAGCGTCATCGGTTTGAGAATGGGAGCTGTGTTGGGGATGTTTTTCTTGGCGCTCGCGACGAAGCCGGCCATGGCGCAGGACCCGGTTAAGATTGCTCCTGAGCAATACAAAGTCGTTCTGGAAAATGATCGAGTAAGGGTGCTTGAAGCTCACTTAAGGCCAGGCGAGAAAACAGCAATGCACTCGCATCCAGCTAACGTTGTCTACTCCCTCACTGACAGCAAAACAAAGTTCACTCCCGCTGGTGGCAAGGGTACGGTGCGTACCATGAAGGCTGGCTCGGCTATCTGGGCCCCGCCAGAAACCCATGCAACCGTCAACACTGGAACCACCGAGGCTCACGTTGTGATTTTCGAGTTCAAGACGCTGGGCAAGCACGGAAAGGCGGCAAGCGGCCCCGACCCGGTGAAAGCAGACCCAAGCCATTTCAAAGTGTTGCTGAACAACGCAAGCGTTCGAGTTCTCGAATTTCGCGCCAAGCCAGGCGACAAGGTGCCGATGCATTCGCATCCGAGCTATATCACCTACAATATTGGGGGCGGTAAAACGATCTTCACTTTTCCTGATGGCAAAACCGCAGAGCGTGACGCCGTCGCGGGCAGCGTGACTTGGAATGAATCTGAAGCCCATGCTGCCCAGGTTGGTGGTACCGAGGGCCACAGTATTCTTGTCGAACTGAAAGCGCACCGGGAGAAGTAGAACCATAGCACCGGGTCAACGTCCGGTTGATGGCCCGGTCCGGCCGTCAACGAGATTGGGCAACACTTCATGAACGTCTGTTCGCAGGGCTGGTGAAAAAACGCGTCACAATCATCTTTCTGCTTACGGTGACTGCTGTCGCACTCTATTTTTGTTATCTCCTTTTTCGCCCGTTCCTAAACCCACTTCTCGCGGCGGTCGTGATCGCGGTCGTCTTCTTTCCGGTCCACGTGAATATCCAACGGCTGCTTCGGAGTCAGTCGCTGGCGGCACTCGCGTCGACGGTCATCGTAGTTCTTCTGATCATCGTCCCGGCGGTCGCCATAGTACTGGCAATCAAGGGAGAAGTCGCGGATTTGTACGCTCTGATCGATCAGAAGAGCAGCGAGAGCGGCGGACTGAGCCCGTACCTGAGCCAGCTTCTGGAGCGTCCTATGCAGTGGATCGGCCGCTACGTCGACTTGTCGCAGTTCGACCTGCGCGCGTCGTTGCTCGGGAGGCTTCGGGAACTGAGTTCGTTTCTTGTTACGGAAGGCTGGATGATCGTAGGTGGACTGACCACATTCCTGGTGAACGCGGCCATCACTCTGTTCACGCTTTTCTTTTTGTTTCGCGAAGGGCGCTCGATGCGCAGGCGGGCCGCCGCTGTTTTGCCGCTCAGCAGCGGGCAGGTTGAAAAGCTGTTTAACGGCATCGAGAACACGATCATCGGCACGGTATATGGAGGATTGGTTGTAGCAGCGGTCCAGGGGACGCTGCTCGGATTGGCGTTATGGGCCTGCGGTATTCCCTCGCCGGTGCTTTGGGGCGTGATCGCATCTTTTTTTGCGTTGCTTCCGGTGGTTGGCACAGCCGCGGTTTGGGTTCCTGCATCCCTATATCTGCTCGCGATCGGAAGATGGCCGTGGGCGTTGGGCCTGGCTGCCTGGGGAGCTTTCGTAGTCGGCACGATAGATAATGTACTAAGACCCTATTTGATAAGCGGTCGAGTGCAGATGCATACATTGCTGATCTTCTTAGCAGTATTCGGAGGCGTTAACGCATTTGGCTTTCTCGGTCTGTTCATGGGTCCAGTAATTCTCGCCGTCACGATTACACTGCTCGGCCTGTTAAGGGATGAAGGCCGAGGATGGAATGCATATTGGGGCGAGGAAAACACTACCCAGCCAGTGAGCACGCCGGATGATGCGATAACGTGAGTTTGGGCCGCTCAGGCCGGGCGCACCGTCCTTGCATCGCGAAGGGTCCCGCGAGGATTTCATTCCACCGTCGTTTGGTAGACTTGATTGAATTGGTCAATACCCGCGTCACGCCGCGCTATTCCACGCGCGGCGGCCCTTGTCTCACTCGCTTACCTAGGTTGTCCCAGGAAGCCTCCATCCGGCCTTCCAACCCCCAGGTAGCGCCTGCGTCCGCGAACGGTCGGACGGCTGCCTCAGATCGCTTGCGATTGCCGCCGGGCGTCGTCCCTCCGACGACGATGTCGAATGGCGCGCTCGAACGTCGCCTTTCAACGAATTGTTTGAGTTTCTTGATCTCGACCGCCGTCATTCGGGCCATCGACTTGTACTTTTGCGGAATGATCCCATCCCATCTGATCGCGCGCTGCATAGACTTTTCTTTTGGCCAAACGCCTGGTATCCACACCGGGATTCTGGGCAACTGAACTGGAGTTGGCAGCATGGTCATTTCCTGAATCCGGTAGTGCTCACCGCTGAACGTGAATGGTTGACCGCTCCAGAGCCCGGCCAAAATCGCCAGACCCTCATCCAGTTTCTGCGCGCGAACCTTGATATCCATCGCCTCACCTACCTTGTAGAACCCGCCGTCGTGTTCCGCCGCCCCCAGCCCGACTCCGAGAATCAGCCGGCCCTTTGAAAGTTGGTCGAGCGTGACCGTTTCACGAGCCAGCTTCCACGGTCGCCGGCGCGGTACAGGGGTTATCATCGTGCCGATACGGATGCGTTCGGTGCGCATCGCCATCGCCGCCAGAACGATCCAGGGATCAAACCACGGAAACGGTGGAGAGTTTGGGATTCCGATGTCCATCGCATCTGCAATAAACACGCCGTCCCATCCTGCGGCTTCCGCCTTCTGTGAGAGCTCGCTGATTGAATTTGCGTCGCCACCTTCGATCACGAATCCATATTTCATAATAAGCCTCCATTCTTTTATCGCTAGCTTACCAACGATAAGAGACATCTAGTGTCATATTCCTGGAGTCAGATTTTGCTCGACAGATGAGAATACTTGTCAATCCGGCGAATCGGTGTCGTCCGTAGTCTATCAGATGCAACAACATCGCTTAGACCGCACAATGATTCGTCGGATTCGAACGGATAGTAAAAAGCTATTTCTCTCGTACCGCTGACAAACCGAAAGGTCGAATACTGCATCCAAAACGCCGCTGCTTTACAACGCAAGCGAGGCTGCGGTACCCTTGATGCCGAGGGTCAAGGCCTCCATCGTTAACCTTAACCTTGCTATCAGTGAGGAAAACAATGCCGTCATTCATCAACTTCAGATCCCGAGGGCCAGGATTGGGCCTTTCGCCTAATTGGCTTCAGGAGTTCTTCCGGCGCTACACGTTCCTGTCGCTCGTCGCGCTTTCGGTCGTCGCGGGGATGATGTTCGGAGCAACCGTCGCCTACCAGGCGAGCATGACCGAGCAGGCGCAAGAAGTCGCGGGGCTTGCCAACTACCGGCCGAACCTCGTCACTCGAGTTATCGCTGATGACGGCAAAACAGTAGTGGGCGAGTTCTCGCTCGAGCGCAGGATTCCGGTCACCTATGATCAGATCCCCGATACGATGAAGAACGCCATCTTTGCGATTGAAGACGACCGGTTCTTTCAACACATCGGCGTCGACCCGATTCGCATCGTGACTGCGGCATTCAAGAACGTCCTCAAAAGCCGCAAAGCAGAGGGCGCCTCCACACTCACTCAGCAGCTCGCTCGGTCGCTTTATCTGACCCCCGAAAAGACCTACACGAGAAAGATCAGGGAAATACTCTTCGCGCTGCAAATTGAGCGCTACTACACGAAAGAGCAAATAATGGAGATGTATTGTAACTACATCTTCCTGGGTGGGGGGGCTTACGGCTTCGAAGCCGCCGCCCAGTATTACTTTTCAAAATCGCTCAAGGACCTGACGCTTGAAGAGTCGGCCCTGCTGGCGGGGCTTCCGAAAGCCCCCAGCCTTTACCCGCCCACCCGCGATGACAAGGCGGCACTCCGTCGGCGACACC
>CAZOOE010000392.1:0-6504 GCA_964581275.1 uncultured Clostridia bacterium | reverse complement strand
CTTGACCGCGAATCTTGCAATCATCATCGCGCCAAAGAAGCCCTGCTGTTTGGCGTGATAGTTTGACTTAATGTGCTTGACCACCGAGCTGAAGCTCTCATCGCCCGCTAATGAAACCGACGGCGCGAGCGTCAGCAGCGCTACTGTGATCGAGAATCGAGTGAACAATCTCTTTGAGGTAGTCATTGCTGGTTACTCCGTCGGGGGCTTCTCGCCGCGTATCAGGGTAGGTGGTTTCTTCTCGGTTCGTTTGCCGGCCTCGGTCGGCTGTTGTTCTTGCTGTTTGTCTGGATCTTTGTCCTTCTTCTTTTCCGTGACGGTTACACCCGGGATTTGCTCGAGGCCAAAATGTGGGATGCCGAACTTTCCTTCCAGTTCTGCGAGCTTCGCAAGATCAATTGGCCCGACGATGTTCACAACGGTGAAGGCCCTCGCTTCGGCGGCGAGCACCGCCAGCCCCTTGATGACGCTGCCTTCGCTCATGATTGCGACATCGTAATTCCCTTCTCGTTTGCTGCGTACATTGGCGACGCTTGACCAGCCGGGCGCGCTCAACTGCGAGCGGATGGACTCGACGTCGGTCATCGTGAATTCGCCTTCCTTCTCGAACTCGAATCGTTTAACGAAGACGCCCTTCAAGCCGAGGATGAGTTCCTTGATCTTTGCCTCATCGGGTTTCTTGTCGCTGAGGAACGAGGCGGCGAGTCGCAAGAGCTGCCCGTCAACCGTCACATTGATAACTTTGTCGGCCCGGTCGGCAAACTTGTCCAGGTGGCTCATATCTATCTTCGCGTTTTCCTGCGCGTAAGCCGGGGCCACCGCGAAAACCGAGAGCGCCGAGCACAGTGCAACCGCTCTCAATGATTTGGTAAGAAGTAATTTCATAACTCTCTCTCCTATGAACGCGTTCGTAGTTCGGCCTTCAGGCGGAAGTTCGTAATTCGCTTTTGGCATGCGTGGTCTACAAACTTTCGCCTGAAGGCCGAACTACGAACTCTCTCGGTTGGTACCATTTCAAAAAGCTAAGGGTTAAGGCCGTCGTCGTGCACCGCCTTCTGCGCATCACTGAGCGCTGAGCTTGCAATTGAAAGCGCAAGCATTAGTTTTTCCTTCGCGGCTTCGCCTTCAACCCTCAGCTCGCGTTCTTTTTGAACGCGGGCCACCGCAAGCCGATGATTCGCTGAAGAAGGGGCGGCGTGTTTGACAGGTTGCCCCGGTTCTGTGGCCGCCTGCTGAGGTTGAGCCTTACCAGGATGCTCTGTGTCTTTGTCGATCGGTTCTGGAGGAGGAACAACGTTCGCTTCCTTGCTGTTATCGCTGACCGCGACCTGATGCATTTTGTTGTATTGAGCCGCGCCTATTGCCAGCAACAGCGACGCAGTGACACCGATCGCCACCCATCGCAGCTTTGGCGGATCGAGCAACGTCGCAAGCCTCTGCCACCAGCGGGCTTTCGGCGCCGGCTGCAGTGCCATTCTCTCGAGCAGGCGCACGGTGAAATCAACCGGCGGCTGCTCTCGTCTAAAGGCCTTTCGCAACTCATCATCAAGGCGGCTCATATCGATACCTCCCCCAACGTGCGGCTCAGCTTATCTCTCAGGACCGACAGCGAACGCCGCAAGTGACTCTTGACGGTGTTGAGCGGCATATCCAGCACGCCGGCAATTTCCCCCGGATCGAGATCTTCCTGATAGCGAAGTATCACGACCATTCGGGCCTTCTCCGGCAGCGTGTTCACCACCCGCCGGAGCATCTCAGAAAGGAACAGATCATTCTCGGTTGCATCAACCGCCGGCTCCGGCGCGTCTTCAAGGCTCACGTGCGGACGGACTTTCTGCCGCCGCGTCTGGTCGATGCAGCGATGGCTTGTGACCTTGCGCAGCCAGAAGATCAAGTGCTCCGGCGACTTGATCGAGTGAAGGTTCTGGTGCAGATTCAGAAAAACTTCCTGGGCCAGTTCCTCTGCAAGCGCGCGGTCCCGAAGGAAGTGGCACGCCATACTGAAGACCATTCCCTGGTGCTGCCGGACGATCTCCTCGAAGGCAAACTGATCGCCGAGAGCCGACCGTTCAAGCCGATCATCGAGCCGGGCTGCCGTCCCCTTATCCAATGCGATTGTTCCTTCCCACCCCACCATACTCTAGTACGCACAAGATTTGCTGATCGAATGCAAGTTTTTGGAAACAAACCCGCCTGGGGGAGCAGGCATCCTTGCCTGCTTTGCGGGCGCACCATACAGGCATTTCCCTCCCAAAACCAGGCAGGCAGGGATGCGTGCGCTCGCAGGAAGCAGCCTGCGCTCACAGGCTAACTCGCTCGCTCATACACCGAGATATGCTTTTCGCTGCTCGAGTTGAATTCCCCCTGCGTCCAGTCGCCCCACCGATGACACAGCCGCAAACCGGCGAGCTCCGCCATAAGATCTAACTCCGACGGCCAACAGTAACGAATCTCGACCGGGTACAGCTTCACTTGATCATTTCTGAGGACGATGAATTGTCCCTTGACCCTCTGGCGCGCTGGATCATGCTGTGAAACCTGGATGCTAACCTGGTCGGTTGTTACCGCGTGGGCTCGCACCTCTTGACCGCCGGTGAAGCGCTTCATGTCGGGCACAAACGCGTCAATCACAAATGTCCCGCCTGGTTTGAGACGCGCAGCTACGTTGCGAAAGCATCGCACCTGTTCTTCCTGGGTCAGCAATCCAAAAAAGGTATTGAACACGATAAACACCAGCGAGAACTCGCCCTCAACGCCAACATCGGCGAAGTTCCCCATCGTCACTCCTCGATTCTCCGCCGGCCTTCGCCTGCAGCTTGGAGACCATCGCCTCAGAAGCGTCTATGCCGTGAACATCGATACCCCTTGCAACAAGCGGAAGTGCAATTCGTCCCGTGCCTATTCCCAGTTCCAAGACTCGCCCGCCTTGTGCCAGCTCTTCAAGAGTATCTATTGCGGCGGCGTCATAGCTTGCGAACCATTCGTCGTACACATCAGCCAGATGATCGCCGTAAGTTGATGCGATGTACTCTTTCATTGGTTTCTCGGTTGTATTAGATTTTCCGCTCAGAGCCGCTGAACTTCCTGCCGCAACGGCATCGTATCATCAAGCGGAGGCAAAATGAGAGACCCTGGCGTAGCTGCGGTTCTGAGCTTCTTTATCCCCGGTATTGGGCAGATCTACAACGGCAAGATACTTCGCGGGATCTTCTGGCTGATCGTCACTCCGGGAATCTGGATTGGAACGGGCGGATTGTTCGGCTGGGTATGCCACATCATCTCAGCTTACACGGCTTATCGTTATGCGCGCCGGCATCCGGTTGGCTAGTGAGCTATGTGCTGCGGAAATTATTTCTGGGTCTGATCCTACTCAGAAACGCACCGCACGCCCCTTGTTGGATTCGCCCAACCTGACACGATATTCGGAAACTCTCCACTGCCCATCACTCTCCTTCAGAAGGACAAGCGTCTCGCAAATTGCATTCCCTCGCTCAAAAGATGTCGCATACTCCAAGATGACAAACTCGCCGTCTGGCTCGCCGGTCAATTCCTCAGTATACCGTGCGGATTGCAGCTTGCGCGTCGCCGCCCGACCAAGCTCGCCGCGCGAGGCGGTTAACGAAGATTGCCATTGCCGCGCGGAAATACCGGCTCTGAAGAGAGATGAGCTTTGAAAACCAGTCTTGAAGAGTGACGAGGCCTGACTCCAGCTTTCAGCGTAATCACCGGCATCGATTAGGGGCAACCATTTCTCAGCAACGGTCGTTGCGGCTTGTTCAGCCTCCTTTTGTGTATTCATGACGATCCTCCGCCTAAACAAGCTCGAGGTCGGGCGGGTCGCTCACGCGCTCTTGATCTCGCCGCTCTTCGCCATTCGCGCGATGTGATCGGCGGCGCGATACGCAAGCGCCTGAATAGTGCAGGTAGGCTGTCCACGTCCCGATGTCACGAAGCTGCTGCCGTCGCAGATGAAGAGATTACCCACGTCGTGGGCTCGATGATATTTGTTCACCACTGATTTCTTCGGATCGTTCCCCATCCGGCAAGTCCCCAATAAATGAACCCCAAAAGTCGACTCCTCGACCGGACCCGCCCACTTCTTTTTGGCGCCGGCGGCATCGAGCAACTCCATGCCTCGGTCTGAAAAGAATTTCATTATCTTGAGATCATCTGGGTGATCCCTGTACGTCACCCGCATCGCTGGCAATCCCCACGCATCTTTCGCATCCGGATCGAGCGAGATGCTGTTGCGCTCGACCGCCAGCGATGTCGTGTGGCCAAACGTATACATCGTCCGCGTGTAGTATTCTTTGAGGGCCTTTTTATACTCGGCGCCCCAACGCGGGGTTTCGCGCGGCAACCCGCCCAGAGCCCATCCCATCGGGTAGACATCGAATCGAGTATCGATCCCGCCACCGCCATAAAACCCGCGTTTCGGATCCGAATCATAAAAGTCGTGTATTATCCGGGTGACCACGACGCTCTTGAATTCGTTTAGCTCGTGTTCGAAGACTCCCGTCGCAAAGCCGCCCCCGTTGAACATCAGATACTTGCCGACAACGCCGCTTGAATTGGCGAGCCCGTTCTGAAACAGATTGGACTTGGAAATCAGCAGCAGCCTCGCGGTCTCGGCGCCGTTAGCGCACAGCACTACCGCCTTGGCTCGTTGGTGAATCTCGGTCTTCTTCTCGTCGAAGTAGATGACGCCAGTCACGCGGCCCGCCGCATCGGTCTCGATCTTCCGCACGTAGCTGCCGGTGCGGATTTCGCAACGGCCGGTCTTTTCCGCCTCCGGGATGACGGTGGCGAGGGTGCTCGACTTTGCCTTCATCTCACAACCAAAGCCCTCACAGAAGCCGCAATGCGAACACGCGCTGCGCCCGCGATAGGGCTGTGAGATGATCGCCATCGGAGACGGCTGCGGATGCCAGCCGAGCTTGCGAGCACCGTTTGCCAGCAGCGCTCCCGCCGACTTGATCGGAAGTGGCGGGAGCGGGTAAGGCCTCGAGCGGGGCGGATCAAAGGGACCCGGTACACCCGAAATTCCGAGGTCCCACTCGGCCTTGGTGTAATAGGGCTCGAGATCGGCGTAGGTAATGGGCCAATCGTCGAAGCCGGTTCCCGATATCGAACCGAGCTTGCTGCGCTCTATAAAGTCAATCTCGTGAAAGCGCCAATAGTTTGCTGTGAAATGCGCGGTCCCGCCGCCTACCATTCGTCCGTACATGACTGCCGGCTGAACCTTCGCTTTGGCGTTTGGGGTCTTGCGAAAAGTAGTTGGCTGCTTCTTCCAGTCGTTGACAAGCGCGGCCTGCCAAAACTGTTTTATCTCATCGTGATCGAAGTCCTTCTCTTTCAGGTAAGGTCCCTGCTCGAGCACTACAACTTGAAACCCGGCGGTCGATAGCTCCTTGGCGATGACTCCGCCCGCCGCGCCCGCTCCGATAACCACGAAATCCACCTGCGTCTGAGGCTCAAATCTAGGAGTCTGTATATTCATAAGAATTCGCCCGGTCACCTCGTCGCCTTGTTGCCCCTCTCTTCGTTACTACGTCTCCTTGTACTCGCGATCATAGTAACCATACGGTGATTTGAAGTTGAAGTCGTCTTGAAAGCCGATCAGCTTCCAGCCAATCTTGTCGTAGTTGCCGCCGTATGACGGATCGGCAAGGAACCCCATGATCGTGTGAGCGCGCACCATCTCGAAGAATCCATTCTTCTCGAAGGCCTTCAGCACCTTGATCTGCTGTTCCGCGTTCAAATCGGAGAACTTCGCCGAGTTTTTGAACATCTTCTTCTGTTTCGCCTGAAGCTCCTTCAGACCTTTTACGTATCGCGGCTGCCTCTCTTTATCGAAAGTCGTGAGCGCGCGGTCGATGAAGTAGATTACCCGCGCCTCCCGAGCGCCCGGCGAGTCATCGGTCGGTATGATTTGCGCGGCGACGGCTTCGATCTCGGTGGCTTGTTCGGGAGTAAGAAACTCGAACTTTGTTGGAACGGCGGACTGACTCGCCTGGTGAGCGTGCTCCTGAGCGGAGATGATTTCCGGCAGCCGCAGCGCGAGCCACGCCGAACTCACTCCAGTAAACGATTTGATCAGAAACAACCGCCGCGATTCGTCTTCGTTGTGCATAAACCGGCCCTCACATTGATCAACATCAGAACAGCGCTACCGCTAAACCTGGTGACCGTGAGGTGACGCTAGTCTTTATTCGGCGTGATGTCAATGGCTGGAGGCCTGCTGGGTGCGCAGCAGGTTTTTGCGGATGCCCGAACGCGGCAGAGACTGCGAAAACCCCAACCTTTCCGGTTGGGGGATAGTCGCGAACTTTTTGCTCGGGCTCTGACGCCTGGGCATCCTAGCGCTCCCTTCTCTCCGCTGTAGGTTGGAACGTGATGCACCCACGGCTGACTTCAGTGGGCATCCTAGCGCTCCCTTCTCTCCGCTAGTAGGTTGGAACGTGATGCACCCACGGCTGACTTCAGTGGGCATCCTAGCGCTCC
>CAZOOE010000391.1:0-6550 GCA_964581275.1 uncultured Clostridia bacterium | reverse complement strand
GTCGGCAGTCGAGCCAGCGAAGCCCGCGATGATCTTGTCATTGTAGAGGCGCCGGACCTTCCGCGCGCCCGATTTCATGATTGTCTTGTCAAACGTTACCTGGCCATCGCCCGCTACCGCGACGTGATTGTTTCGGCGTACTGCAAGTATTGTTGTACTACGGACCCTCGGTCGCGTCCGGGGGCGGGAACGCTGAACTGACATAGAAAGCGAATATAGTCCGCGCTCCTTGCAATGTCAAGAAACGTGCCTTCCCAGTGTCTTCGCGCGGTGTGATTAAATCAGACAAAAGAAGCTTCGAACAGGCAGAACTTCGAGTCATCATCGACACCTAACCTGTTCATCTCCACACGAAAGCCGTTGTTTTCTTGAATCGTTGTGGACGCGGAGTTGAGCAGGTTCGTCAGGCGCAACTCTCGTTGCGCGCCGGCTTCGTGGGCGACCGCGGAAATGTCCATTTGCGGTGAATTGAATTTGTGCCAGCAATCCGAGATCTGACCGAGATATGCAACCACCCGGCGCCCGTCCTTCCTGACGAACCCGAGTGCACCATAGACGCCGGGGTCGAACAGGTGTAACTCACCCTTCTCGAAAACGTCATCGGCAGTGACCCTCAACAGCTGAACATAAGATTCTCTCAACGCAGCGTCAGCCGGTTCCTCGGTGAGCGGCCTGATTCGCTGAACTGGCATCCGTTCACGTTTACCTTCCATCTGCCCTTCGTGGATCAACACTGAGCCAGGAAGGGCTAAAATCAAAGCAAGTGCCGCAAGATTCTCCGACTTTCCAAACACCGACGCGGCCCTTGGCTCATCGTGATTCTCAATGAAATAAAGCGAGCCACGCAGCGCCTGCGAATCCCTTTGTAGACATTCTAGAGTGCGCCCTAGATCCCGATTGACTAATCCGTCATACAGTTTCTTTTCGTAGCAAAGATCAAAACCGAGGGTGCGGAGTTCGTGCTCTTTGTCCCAATATGCCTCGGCGATGAACTTGAAGTCCGGACGGAGTCTCTTTACATTCTCAATAGCCCGGTCCCAGAACTCTCCGGGCATCATCTGATCGAACGTCGCGTCGGGTGCTAACGGATACCACAGTCGTCGAAAGCAGTCCCTAAGCACGAGCATCGCCATGTCGCATCGAACCCCGTCTGCATAGCTGCTGATTCTCTTTAACACCTCGATCATTCGCTTCCTCAAGGCCTCGTTCGCATAGTCGAGCTGCGCGGTGTCATTCCAAGGAGCAAAATAAGGATCGCGGCCAAAAGCGACGACTTCATTGGTCCGATGCAGAAAGAACTCACTTGTAGACTGATTTCGTGCCTTTGTATCGCTGCGTATGAAAAAGTCCGGCCGCTCGCCGATCCATGGCGAATCCAGCGCCATATGATTTGAAACGAAGTCAACTATCACAGACAGTCCAGCAGCATTGGCACGTTTTACAAGACGTTTAAACTGACCGCTTCCGCCTACCTCTCGATTGATTTCATATGCGGGCACTGCATAAGGGGAACCCTCGAAGTCCTCTGAGCTGATCTTCGATATCTTCCTGGCGCCCTCACTTATCTGCCATACTCCCATCATCCACACGACATTGAATCCGAGTTGAGAGAGCTCGGCCAATTCGTAGTCAGTGACCTGATCAAAGCTGCGGCAATGTAGCCGGGTGTTTATTTCGTAGATTCGCACTGAGAATCCTAAATGGGAAGCCTCTAACGACCTGAGGTTTTCTAAAAGGAAGGTCCTGATTCCAACCCCTCAAGCCAGCGCCGAGCGGCTGCCGCCAGGCTAACTCGCTTCTCCTCAGACAAAGATTTAAGGTACAGATCGCGGTTTCTGAGCCCGTCTTCGGTGATGGACTTAAGCGCCTCACCGCCTCGTTCGCTCAGTGAAACCAGCAATTGGGGCCGGTGGGAGTTGGACTCATAGGTAAGTTCCAAGAGGCCGAGCTGCTGCATGCGCTTACACAACTGGCCCGTAGCGGTCCTATCTCTCACAAGATGCTCAGCAAGGGTCCTGAGCGGCAAGTGCGAAGCTTCCAGGCAATGCACGGCCAGCAGCACAAGGTAGTGCTCGAAAGTGGTGCTATGTGCGGCGGCGGCCTTTGCATAAAAGTCGTCCAGTCGCCTAATATAGTTCCGAGCGATATTAAAATGCTCGTAAATGCCACTGTGCTTTTGACTTATGGTACCGACTGTGGACATCCTGCGCCCTCGCTATTGCATCTAGATAATTAGCTAATTATGTTGTATTATACGAGTTTGGAAACACATCATATTATGTATTGCATCGCAGGATGTCAACCATTATTTGGTTGCTGCACAGAGGCGCCGCTGGTATGGGGCGCCTTTTAGTTCGGTCTAATAGCGGCGAACAACGGAAAACAAGATGAAAACCAGAATGGACAAGGATATCCTCATAACCTCCCCGGATGAGGCGCAAGAGGACTTTGCGCCGGCAGGCGGCATTGAACGCATCGTCGCCGAGATTGATGAGGACGAAGCTGAGTCGCTTTGGGAAGCGGTTGCGGTTGAGGAAGAGGAAACACCGGAGGTAGTCGAGGAAGCGACCGAAGATGTAGACGTCGATTTGGAACCTGGCAAGGATGAATCTCTAGATCCGATGCGGCTGTACCTACGCGAGATGAGTTCGGTCCCCTTACTGACTCGTGAGGATGAAATCCGGATAGCCAAACGGATCGAACGTGGCAATAAGCGCATCTACAAGGCCCTCTCGAGATCGTTCATTACAATCGAGGAGATAGACGCGCTCAATAGCCAGCTCGTCGAAGGAGAGATCAATTCACAGGATATCGTCGACGTAGCCACCGACCCTGAAGCTGAAGAGGCTCTGGAAGAGCAGCGCGAAGAAATTCGGCTGCACGTCATGGCCGAGTTCGAAGAGATAGTCAAAGCCCACGACAAGCTCATAAAGGTCGCGGCCAAAATCGACCAAGAACCAAAGTCTTCCAAGAAACTCAAGAGATTGCGGCGCCAGTACGCCCACCAGCTTATCAATATGTCGAAACGCGTTCGGAAGTTTACTTTCACCGCCGAGACGCGTAGGCGCTTCATGGAGGCCATCGATGTCGTGGTTAAGCAGATTCGCTCTGTCGAGGCTGATCTCAACCGGGTAGAGCGTGCGCTCGAGTCCAAACGCCGAAAGGACTTTGACGATCTCAAACGTCAGCAGCGGGCGCTTCGCAAAACTATCCGCGAGACAGAGCGACGGTATTCCGCCTCTGCCGTGGACATAAAACGCACCCAGCAAACCATAATTGCTGCCGAAGCCGAAGTTGAACAGGCCAAGCGCGAAATGATCGAAGCCAACCTCCGGCTGGTCATTTCAATTGCGAAGAATTACATCAATCGAGGGTTGCACTTTCTCGATCTGATCCAGGAGGGAAACATCGGCTTGATGCGCGCGGTTGAGAAGTTCGACTGGAGGCGCGGATACAAGTTTTCTACTTATGCCACCTGGTGGATTCGCCAGGCGGTGACCCGCGCGATCGCCGATCAGGGCCGTACGATTCGCGTCCCGGTGCATATGGTCGAAGTTATCAACAAGATTCTCCGTACGCAGCGATTAATGGTTCAGGAGCTCGGGCGCGAACCTACTCACGAAGAGCTTGCCCGGCGAGTGGACATGCCTGCCTGGAAGGTGCGCAAAGCGTTGAAGATCGCCCAACAACCCATTTCGCTCGAAACACCGATCGGAGATGACGGCGAGACTACGATCGCGAGCTTTATCGAGGACCGGCGTTCGGCCAATCCCGCGGAGACTGCGATTACCAACAACCTGCGCGAGTTGACTGAAGACGTGCTCTCGACACTGACGCCCCGCGAGAAAGAGATCATAAAGATGCGTTTTGGCCTTGATCAGTCGGGTGAGGAGCGGACGCTCGAGGAGGTGGGAAAACATTTCAACGTCACCCGCGAGCGAATACGCCAGATCGAGGCGAAAGCGCTGGCGAAGCTTCGGCACCCATCTCGATCGCGGAGACTCCGCGCGTTCCTCGACGGCACCGCGATGGCTCCATAGCCGTCGGATTCGAATGTCTTTCGGGGCCGCCTTCGGCCAGTTCTTATTCCTGCTCAAACAGGCTTCAGACCGCTGATTTGCAAGCGCGCTCGACGGCCGCCTTTATCTCTCTAAGGCTCTGTTCTCGAGTGTCGGTTGGAATCGAACAACCCGGAGTCACGATCAAGCCTCTTGTCCCGACTTCGCCAATCGCGCTGTCGATCTGTTCGCCGATCTCGGGCGCCGAGACGTGACTGGCGTCGCCCTCTTCGATCCCGCCTAGAACCGTTTTACCTGATCGTACCTTGCCTTCGCTGAGCGTTGGTTCGGTAGCGAAATGGGACCAGTTGATTGCGCTGATGGGATAGTCCAATAGCGAATTGAAGTGTATTCGCTTGCCGTGAATGTGCAGCACGTTGAAAGGCGCATCGCGAACGGCTTCGAGGATCTTGAGATCGAACGGCCGGCCCCAGATTTCATATTCCTCGGCGGTCATAACCTCATCGGTAGCCGCCCCGAGGGAAAGAAAAATGCCTGCGGCGCCTTGATCCAGAGCTCGTTTGGCGTAGGCGGCGAGCGACGTTGAAATGGCTTCCATCGCCGAAAGCAGGATCTCGGGATACCGCTGTCGCCCAGCGGTCAACGTCCCGGATCGCGAAAGCCTTCTAGCAGTGGTCCAGGTGCTAAAGATCGTCTCGATGAACAGCGCTTCTTTGCCTATTTCGTCGTTGATCTTCGATAGGGCCGAAAGCTGTTCTCCCCAGCATTCGTTTTCCGGATCGAGGGGCTCGATTCTTTTCCAATCCTCTTCGGTGCTAACCGCTTCAAGACCGGCAGGCAATGGATAGGAGTAGTCGCTCATCACCTTCAGAAAATCCAAATCGTAAGCGCGATAGAAGTCAATCTCTGCCTCGGCGTGTTTGCGTCCGGGCATATGCTGTAGACCGAAGTGATACCAGAAGCTAAACGGCGGCCGGTCAACCTCATCACCCTTGAGCGCGCGGTTGACGCGTTCAATTTTGTTCAAGTTGTCCTCCTCGTCATACCCAAATCGGTCTGCTAGTTTACTTGGTTGCGGATCATACAACAATTACTCCCAGAATTGACCTCAGATTTTGCCGGTGCGGAGCGCGGCCGACTGCGGCGATGGGCGCT
Organism: uncultured Clostridia bacterium; assembly: GCA_964581275.1. Taxonomy (GTDB): domain Bacteria; phylum Acidobacteriota; class Blastocatellia; order UBA7656; family UBA7656; genus Onstottus_A. Next base: position 1,376 of record CAZOOE010000391.1, on the reverse strand, counting down.
TGATTGACTCGCCCCATCCCAGCCGGTACGATATTGGCTCATCCCAAGCAAAAACTGATTATGAACGACCCGCGCCAGACAACTATCGACGTGCGCGACGCAGCCACAGATCGCAACTCAGGTGAAGGCGACCCACAAGTCTCCAGCGAACGAGTTCTGGAAGCGCTGGCTCTGATAGCTCAAGGGGACCTCAGTGCACTCGCCAATGGCAAGCAACTGGCGTTGGCTGGGAAGGATCGGCATCTGCTTCTGAATCTCGATTTGCTAGCCCGCCGCTTGCGCTACATAGTCGGAAGACTTCAACGCGCGGCTGACTCGATCGATACCGTGGTCGGTGAGGTGCTGCGTGGGACTCAAATGCTGTCGGCGGGTGTGCTCGATGAAGCAAAATCGGTTGAAGAAACGTCACGCTCGATTGCTGAAATCAACGCTTCGATGCATTCCGTTGGCGAAAGTCTGCAAACCCTCTCGAACCTCTCCCAATCGACGTCGAGCTCGGTAATGAGGATGGCGACCTCGATTAATCAGGTTTCCGAGAACGCGGATGAGCTCGCCCAGTTTGTTGAGGAGACGGCGTTCGCCATTGAGGACATGGCGAACACTGTACGCAAAGTAGCTGATTCTACCGAAGCACTGGCCGAATCCGCCGAGAAAACCGCACGCGCAATGGAGGCGATAGACAATTCGACCCGGAGCATCGGCGATTCGGTTAACGAAACGACAATGCTTGCCGACGAGGTCGCGCGTTCGGCTGACTCCGGCAGCGAGCTTGTCGCGGAGACGGCGACAAGCATGTCCAAAATAAAGGACGCCATCGACGCCGCAACCGAGACAATTACACGGCTGGGGAAGAGATCCGATCAGATTGGAGAAGTCACTCACGTCATCAACGAAATAGCCGATAGGACTCACCTGCTGGCGTTGAACGCGGCGATACTCGCGGCGCAGGCGGGCACTCAGGGACGCGGCTTCCGCATTGTTGCCGATGAGATCAAAGAGTTGAGCGAGCGCACGTCGGCCTCGACTCGAGAGATCGAAGAGGTCATCAAAGCAGTCCGTGAAGATGTAACCGAAACAATCGAGCGCGTCGCGGTGGGCGGGCAGCGCGCGGACGCGGGCGTTGATCTCGCGTCGCGCGCTGCGGCACTGCTCGCCGAGATTCGAGACAAGACCAACGCCGCATCCGACCGAATAAGGCTGATCGCTGACTCGACCGCAATTCAGGCGGCTGAGAGCCATACAGTGGTAGAAGCGGCGGACCTGGTGCGCCAGCAAGCCCGTGGCATCGAACGCCCGACTGGCGAGCCAGCTCTTACATCCCGGCACCTCGGCGACCCGGCGGTGGCTGAAGTTCTCGACGAGGATCGAGAAGATCA
>CAZOOE010000390.1:5770-6581 GCA_964581275.1 uncultured Clostridia bacterium | reverse complement strand
TTCGTGGGCTTCCGAATGTAGCCCGCGCCGCCGCCAAGAACCCCGCGTAAGACACCGCCTACGAAAGCAACCATCAGGATCGCCCAAAGCGAGACGCGCTTGATGCCGGACACCCGCAAATTGATCATCGGCGGAAGCTTGATGCCCTGGACCTTCGTGGCAATGTGATCGAAGGCAGACTCGTCTTCCTTGGCATGTAGCTTTCGGGCACTTATGCCGGAGAGCTCCGCCTCTAGTTCGCGGTCTCGCTGCATCTTGATCGTCTGCCAACTTTCCCACCCGACGAAAGCCGAGATAGAAATCAGCACGATGACAAAGGTGATCCCCACAACCTGGTCGACGTTTGCCTGCCCGAAGCGCTTGAGCCACTCGATTCCCTGGGCCCCCACTTCTACGCCGGCTATCGTTCCAATCACCATTATGAAGCCTAGCTTCAAATCTACGTTTCCCATCGCCCGATGTTTCTTCGCGGCGACGATTGATTTGCCAACGATGTGCGCAAGATCCGTGCCGACCACAAAGTTCATCGGAACGCCCACAGCAAAAAGCGCGGGCCCGGCGAGAAAGCTCCCTCCTACGCCGAAGAACCCTCCCAGGATCCCGATGATGAACCCGATAATAATCAGGTAGTACGGGCTGATCTGAGTGTGAGAGATGAGGAAGTCCATGATCCGTTCACTAGGTTCGAGGTCGCACGAGCCTCAATAGGAAGCTGGTCACCATCTCCAACACAACCCCCTGCCCTATGATTAGAACCAGAGCGACAACCGCATACTGCGGTTTGCTGTGATCGTAGAGCGCCTGGCGCCAC
>CAZOOE010000390.1:0-5760 GCA_964581275.1 uncultured Clostridia bacterium | reverse complement strand
GTCTAAGAGCGCAACAACGAAGAAGACGTAGACGAGTACCAGCGAGCCATAGACCAGGAGCTCAATTAGAAATGCCCTGAACGTGTGCGAGGGTTTGTTTTCCATCTAACCTACCCGCTCCAGCCGAAGAGACGATAGGGTGCAATGCTTCAAGCCAACGATCATATAACAGCCGCTCTCGATTCATGAAGCTGTCGAGGCGAACACGAGGGCGGCCGCGAATCATCCAACGCGGGTGCGCCAGCTTGTGGAGTTGCCCGGTGAACAGTAGAATTAATGCATTGACAGGGGGATGCAAATGCGGTCCAGAATATTTTGTCTAGCTCTGATTCTAGCAATCGCGTGCTCATGTGGTTTTGCCTTTCAAACCAAGTCTTCCCAAACAACTCAGCCTGGGATTAGCGAGATTGTCAGGCGTTTCGCTGCTGCGGAGAGTCAAAACAGGGCCGCAAGAAACAATTACACTTTCACTCAGGACTTCGATGTGCTGACGATCGGCGAAGCCGGCTCGGTCACCGGACGCTTTCATCGGGTTTCTGACATCGTCTTCGACGACCGCGGCAACCGATTCGAAAAAATAACCTTCTTCCCTGCCCCAACGTTGACTGAGCTTCAGATTACTAACGAGGACATGCAAGACCTAGCTGGCGTGCAGCCGTTTGCGCTTGCGGCCGAGGACCTTGCCAAGTATCAGATAGATTTCGTCGACAAAGAGAAGATCGACGAGCTAAACACCTATGTCTTTGACGTGAAGCCGAAATCGATGCAAAAGGGTGAGCGCTACCTGCAGGGCCGCATCTTGGTCGACGATCAGGATCTGCAGATCGTGAAGGTGAAAGGGCAAGCTGTTCCTGAGGTCGATAAGCAGAAATTCCCGCACTTTGAAAGCTATCGTGAGAATATCGACGGCCGCTTCTGGTTCCCAACCTACATCTACGTTGATGATGTGCTTGACTTCAAGAAAGGCCCTTCAGTTCACTTGCGCATGGTAGTGCGGTTTACGAACTACAAGAAGTTCACGGGCAGGATTCGGGTAGCAGACGAAGGCGAGGCGGCAAGCGAAGAAGAAGTGAAAGCGGCAGAAAAGAACAAGCCAGGTACACCCGTCAAACCGCCCGATCCTCAACAATCCAAGCAGGAGCCGAAGAAGCCGCCAAAGAAGCCATAATGCATGATGCTCGACATTGCTCGGACGATCGTCGCATCCCTTACCATCGCGGCGGCGGTCCCTCCGCTGTCAGCGTACCGGGCGCTTCAAAAACCCTCCTCGGCTGAAATGCTATCGGCCGCCGCCGACCGTGGTATAGAACTGCTGGCCGTGCTGCGCGACTACAGCTATTATGCCGAGCTCACGATCCAGACCGTAAGCCAGTCGGACACTATCACCGGCAAGTACTATCACTGGTTCCCGGCATATACGACTGCCGACGACCGGATTCGAGTCGGGCGATACTTCACCCGAGCTGTCGTGAATGTACGATTCACTGGCTACAAGAAAGTGACCGTCAAGCGATGAGTGTGGTGGCCCAAACAAACGGCGGTTTGCGGGCTTCGAAACGTATCGCGTGCGCGCTGGTCGTGTTCCTCGCATCGCTTGGGGTTTACGGCTGGACACTCGCACCAACCGTCACCCTCGTCGACAGCGGCGAGCTGATTGTAGCGGCCAGTTCGCTTGGCGTAGCTCACCCACCGGGATTCCCGCTTTATGTTCTGCTTGCCCATCTAGCGACACTGGTCCCGATAGCCAGCGTCTCAGTCAGAGTGAACTTCGCATCGGCACTCTTTGCCGCTCTGGCTTCATCACTCGTGGTGCTGGTTGTCCTAGAAGCAAGGATTACCACAGGGCTAACGATTTCGGCACGGAGAGCGGCGAAGAAAGGAGACCGCGCCAAGAGAAGGAGAAAGGCTGCGGCCACCGCGCGGTCAAACGGCGACGACCCACCGCAGAGTTCATTCTTACTTGCCGTTTCGTGCGTATTGTCCGGGTTTTTGCTCGCCTTTTCACGTACCGTCTGGAGTTACGCGACGATAGCGGAGGTCTATACTCTCAACTCGTTGCTGATCCTAGTCATCTTCTTGCTGATGTTTTACTGGCGCCGCGGATCCTTTGAAGCGACCCGGATAAAGGACGACGCGGCGTCGCGGGTTGAGCAAGGTAAATCCGCCGCTAGTCCCGACCCGATCGCCTCTGGTGCATCGGCTCGCCCGGTGCCCGCGTCACGCCCATCGCGCTCGCTCTATGGCGCCGCGTTCGTATTTGGCCTCGCGCTCGGTGTGCATCACGTGAGCGTCGGGTTGATGTTACCGGCGTTCGCCGTGCTCGTTTGGGCAACAGAAGGGCTCACCTTTTTTACGAGCAGACGACTAATCTACGCGGCATTGTTCGCATTTGCAGGACTGTTCATGGTTTACGCTTATCTTCCGCTCGCGGCTTCGCGCTCGCCGATCCTCAACTGGGGCGACCCGCGAACGTTCGAGCGGATTTGGTGGCACGTGACCGGGAAACAGTACCAGGTCTTCCTATCATTTTCCCTTAGGACGATGGCGATCCAATTCGGTGATTTCATCACGCTTGTTGCCCGCGAGTTCGGTCCGTGGTGGCTGCCCGCAACACCGGCGCTGACTATCGCAGGGCTGGTGGCAGTCTTTCGACGCGACCGAGCGACGTTCTGGTTTCTGGTGTTGGTCATTGCGGCCGATCTTGCATATTCTCTGGGCTACGAAATTGCCGAAGACAAAGACGCCTATTACCTGCCCACCTTTATTGCGATGACGATCGCCGCCGGGTTCGGTGCGGAGTGGTTGATCAACAAAGTGATCGCGACGGGTATCGCTGCGAAACCGGCACGGTTCGTCGCTGCAGCGCTTGTTTTGTCGGTGCCGCTCGTCGCACTGGCGGGAAACGTCTCTTATAACAACCGAAGCCGCTATTTCATCGCGCAAGACTACGTCGACAACATTCTCTCGACGATTGAACCCGGTGGCATGTTGCTCACACGGGATTGGCAGGTGTACTCGCCGATGCTGTACTTTCACGAGGTTGAGCATCGCCGCAATGACGTAGTCACCATCGACATCAATCAGCTGCGGCGTTCGTGGTACTTTGATTACTTACGTCGGGCATACCCAGCGACTATCGAGCAGACCGGAGACCAGGTCGATGCCTTTCTCGAAGATCTTAGGCATTGGGAGCATGACCCGGATCTTTACCAGCGTGATCTGATGCTCAATCAACGAATCAACTCGCGGTTCTACGAAATGATCCTCGCGTTCGTGACCACTCACATACGGACAGCGCCGGTATATGTAACTTTGGACATCGCAGGAAATCGCGAGGGGCCCGACGCGGAGCTGACTAAATCCCTTGTAGCCACTTATCAGTTCGTTCCCCAAGGTCTGGTTTTCCAAATGACGAACGATCGAGAAACTCGGCAGCCCGCTGATATTCAACTTATCACGCGAGGCCTTGCCGATGGGACGATCAAGTTCGAAGCGGATGACGTGGTTGTGTTGAAAGTACTGCCGGTTTACGTGACTATGCTGTACAATCGGGGCCGTTATCTTGCAATCAATGGACGACACGAACAGGCGATTGACGCTTTCAAGCAGTCGCTCGTCTTGAATCCCAGGTTTACTCAGGCTCAGCAAGCTGCAAATGAAAGCCTGAATGCGATCCGAAACGGGGCAGTCAACAAGACTCGATGATCAAGACGTGGTTATCTGTGCTATTCTAACAGGGTCATCGATTTCCATAATCCACTAACGAGCCCAGACGTGCAGAACGTTGAACAAGCCGACACTCTTTCTGGACGCTCACTGAGCGCGGGAGAGATCTATATTGAAATGAAGCGGCGGCTCGAACTCGGCGCACGCGCCGCGATGGCGACCGTAGTAAAGACGCGCGGGTCAACGCCTCAACAGGTCGGCGCAAAGATGGTGATTTTCGACGATGGTTCGTTCATCGGCACAGTGGGCGGCGGCTGCGTAGAGGCAGATATTTGGGCCGAGGCCCGCGACGTGTTGCGGACCGGAAAGACGGACATCTATCATTTCAACTTGAACGACGAGTACGAAGACGCCGAAGGCATGGTCTGTGGAGGCCAGATGGATGTGCTCATCGAGCGATGGACCCGTGACGACGATTAGGTTGTACAACGCACGCCAATGAAGCTGCTGGCGTTGGTTCCAAAAAACACTCGCGGACCTCACCCGCCTCAATACGTTTCATCTTGCTCCCCTGTGCTAGAGTTTCGAATATGTCCGACCAGCGCGTGCTCATAGTAGACGATGAAGAACCCGCGCGGCAGGGTCTCAGCGAAGTAGTGGCTGGCTGGGGTTACGTGACGGAGACCGCCGCTGACGGCCGCCAGGCTGTCGAGCGCGTGGAGGGCTTTGCTCCGCACGTTGTCATCACCGACGTGGTCATGCCGAACCTCGACGGCTTAAAGCTGCTCGGCTATCTCAGAACCGAACACTCCGAAGTCTCGGTGATTTTGCTGACCGGCCAGGGCTCAGTCGACGCGGCGATCCGGTCGGTCAAAGACGAAGGCGCCTTTTACTACTTCGAAAAACCTATTGACATGCGCAGACTTCAGCTTGTGCTCCGAAAGGCAGCCGAGTACAGCAGCGCGCGGCGCGAGAACGAGCTCCTTCGTAGGCAACTTCGGCAGTACGGCGCGTTTGGCGATATGGTCGGCGCCACAGACGCGATGCGCGAGGTCTATACTGTTGTCGAGCAGGTTGCGCCAAGCGCGGTGTCGGTGCTGGTCACCGGCGAATCCGGGACCGGCAAGGAAATGGTGGCCCGGACGATTCATAAGCTCAGTCCGCGAGCTAACCAGCCATTTATTGCCATCAACTGCGCAGCGGTTCCTGAGACCCTGATGGAATCCGAGTTGTTCGGACACGAGAAGGGCGCGTTTACCGGGGCCGCCAACCGGCGCATAGGCTGCTTCGAGCTGGCGAACAACGGTACGCTGTTGCTCGATGAGATCGCCGAGATGCCCATCCTCCTTCAGGCGAAGTTGTTGCGTGTACTTGAAGATGGCAAGCTGCGGCGGCTCGGCTCGACTAAAGAGACTGGTATCGACGTGCGAGTGATAGCAGCCACCAACAAAGATCCGTTGAAGGCTGTGCAGCAGGGGGCTCTTAGGGAGGACTTGCTGTACCGATTGAACGTTATTACAATCAAGCTTCCCGCTTTGCGTGATCACCGCGATGACATTCCATTGCTGGTTCAACACATGATCGAAGAGCTGAGCAAGCGCCATAACAAGACGGCGCGGCTCATATCGCCTGACGCGATAGAGGTCTTACTAAGTTGTCCTTGGCCCGGCAATGTTCGCGAGTTGCGAAACGTGATCGAACGCGCAGTTGTGATTTGTGAAGGAGAACAAATAGAGAAGCGCCATCTCCCCTTTCACATAACCGGTCAGGAACCCTCACCTTCCACCGACGCCGTTCTGATACCGATCGGGATGCCCCTCGAAGAAGTTAAGCGGCGTGTGATTCTCAGCACACTCGCGCGAACCGAGCACAATAAGACGCGAACCGCTGAGACGTTGCACATCAGCCTAAAGACGCTTCATAACAAACTAAAGGCCTACCGCGAGGCAGGCCTCATAAAAGAGGAAGGATAGTCCGGCAAACTTCAGTTTGTCGGGTTACTCCAATTGCGGCAGCGACAAACTGAAGTTTGTCGGACATAGACATGGCGACGACAGTAACCGCCCCGGAACGGCTCCACAAAGCAGGCGATGT
>CAZOOE010000389.1:0-6605 GCA_964581275.1 uncultured Clostridia bacterium | reverse complement strand
CCAACGAACCGCCGAAACAGGCTGCAAGGGATAGCCGGCCTAACGCGCTACAAGCGTTGCTCTTCCGCCGTAAACCTGGAGCTCCGGAAGATAAACAAGCAGCGGCATATCCTCCAACAGGGAGCGATGCTTGGTGTCTCTCGCTACCCCGATTATCTGAACCGGCGGCCTGGGCTCATGCCAAAAGGGCACTGCAAGAAGCTTCCCGATGGCACTCTCGCCGGGCCATAGGCGCTTCGCCAACTTTTCGTTTATGACCGCAACCGGCGGCGTACCCACTCTGTCCCGATCGCTGAACTCACGCCCCTCGAGAATTGGGATACCGAGGGTTCGAAAGTAGTCGGGCGCGATTCGGTTCGCATCGACTCTCAAGCCAAGATCGTCTCGTGCTCGTAAGACTTCCGGCGGCGGTTCCTCGCCTGGTAGGAAAATCGAGAGTCGATCGCTCCAGTCATTTGGCGGGACAGTTTTTGCGAGGCTCGAAGAGATGATCCCGGGCAGCGCATCCACTCGCTTGATCAACTCCTCGTAGAACGCTCGACCTTGCGATTCACTGTAACCTCGAATGGTGAGGTCCATCGACATCAGCATCATGTTCGCGCTTTCGAAGCCGCGATCCATCGTCAAGGCTTTTCGCATCGTTCTTACAGCGAGACCCGCACCGGTCAGCAGCACCAGCGAGAGTGCAACCTGTGCGACGACGAGATTGCTTTGCAGCCGCATCTTGCGATGTCCGAAGCTGGGCGCTCCGTCTTTTAGAGACGTGACCAGATCGGTATTCGAGGCTTGCAGCGCCGGCACAAGCCCAAATGCGACTGCAGTAACCACCGCAAGCAATGCGGTGAACATGAGTACCCGCGCATCCGGACCAATGTTGATGCCTCCAATCCCATAAGGAGGTTGCTGCAAGGCGAGAATCAACTGAGCGCACCACGGGGCGAGTATCAATCCCAAACCCCCTCCCAGCAACGAGAGCAGCAAACTTTCGGTGTATAACTGTCGGATCAATCGTCCACGAGTGGCCCCCAAAGCAAGTCTGACCGCGATCTCTTTTCGGCGCGACGTCGCACGCAGCAGGAGAAGATTTGCGACGTTGCTGCAAGCTATCAGGAGTAATAGCAAGACCGCCCCAAGGAGCAGCGTCAGAAAGTCGCGAAGACCGACTCGGTCGTCTGAATTCATCCCAACCCCCGCAAACAACGAGACGCTTCGACCGGTGTTTGTATCGGGATAGCTTTGCTCGAGTCCCCGAGCGAGTGTGGTCAGCTCGACTTGCGCTTGTTCAATCGAGGCGTCTCGCTTGAGTCTCCCGAAGAGGCCCAGCCAGCCGGCGGATCGATCGCTGAACCAGTGCCTCCCCATTGTTCTCGGCATAGCCTGAGCCTGCATCTTAATCGGGATCCAGACGTCGTATGAGCCACCAGTTTCTGTTCCGTTGAAGTCCTGGGGTACAACGCCGACGATCGTAAAGTCGTACCCGTTTAGCGTAATTCCGCGCCCCACTACGTCCGGATCGGCTCCGAATGCGCGGAGCCAGAAGCGGTGGCTAAGCACGGCCACAGGGTTTCCGCCAGGCTGATCATCGTCGTCGAGACCAATCAGTCGACCCACCGCGGGCGTTACCCCGAGTACCGAGAAGTAGTTGCCGCTGACCAGGTCGCCACGCAGTCTCTCGGTCACGCCGTTGTTGAAACTCAACGGCGTTCCGCAATGAGCAGCCAACCCAACCAGAGAACTATTGTGGTCGCGGTAGTCGACATAATCCGGATAGCCAAAGCTGTACTGCACCCTCCCGTTCTGGGTGCGCTCGAGCGTGACGAGTTGGCTGGGGTCTTCTACGCCGGGCAACGGACGGAGCAGCGCCCCATTCACCAGGCTGAAGATCGCGGTGTTTGCTCCGATCCCCAAGGCGAGCGCGAGCACCGTAATTGCCGTGACGCTCGGATTCTTGACCAGCAGCCGAATTGCATACCGGAGGTCTTGCGATACGCTGTCCATAACCGTCCCGCTTTTCTTGCGATTTCTAACGTCCTCAACCCTTAGACGGATCAACCCATCTGGTTCTTCCCCAAATTGTGGTATAAGTAACCCAGAGCAGCAAGACTCAGCTAATAAGGTGGGATTATGCACATTGAGTCACTCAAGGTCTTCTGCGATCTAATCGACACACGCAGCTTCTCGAAAGCGGCGACCAAGAACTTCATCTCCCAGTCAGCAGTAAGCCAGCAGATTCGCGCCTTGGAAGATAAGTTTAATCGCAGACTGGTGGAGCGAAGCCGTGGGGGCACCATGGTTCCGACCGCCGCTGGAATGACGTTCTATCAGGGGTGCCGCGAGATTATGGATCGATTCAACGCGCTCACCGAAGAGATGAAGGGGCTCGGCAACATCGTCAGTGGACAGGTGCGAGTGGCAACCATCTATTCGGTTGGTATCCACGAGCTGTCGCCGGTGCTGAAGCGCTTCATAAAGTCCTATCCCCAGGTCAACGTGCATATTGAATACAGCCGGCCGAACAAGGTCTATGAGGATGTGATCAATCACGTGATCGACATGGGAATCGTCGCTTATCCAACAGCCCGCCCGCAGATCGAAATAATTCACCCTGGAAGGGACCCCCTGGTTCTGGTATGCAGTCCGGAACACGAGCTTGCGGTAAAGAAGCGAATCGATATCAGCGTTCTGGATGGGCAACGGTTTATTGGGTTCGAGCGCGACATCCCGACCCGGAAGGCAGTCGACAAGATACTCCGTGACCGCGGCATAACCGTGCAATTCGTGATGGAACTCGATAACATTGAGACCGTCAAGCAATCGGTCGAAGCCGACCTTGGTCTTACGATCGTTCCCCGGGCCACCGTTCAAAACGAAGTGCGAAGTGGCACCTTGCGCGCGGTGAATTTCACCGAAAGCTTCGCACGTCCGATCGGCATCATCTATCGCAAAGGGAAGATTCTTAGCGGGGCAGCGCGAAAGTTTATCGAGATGCTGACTGAAGGTCAGCCGACTCCGCATGAAAAGCTGGACTGATGGCAGCTTTGACAATCCGGCTATCGGGCAGCTATCATACGACTTCGCCAAAAACGGGGCGTGGCTCAGCCTGGTAGAGCGCTCGGTTCGGGACCGAGAGGTCGTTGGTTCAAATCCAATCGCCCCGACCACTTTTTCTTAGACCCAAGACTCGACAGAACGTGATGCGTGAGCGAGGTCGACTCACCGATCACACATCACGATCCGGCTTTTGAGACTTGGGTCTCGTTGCGTATGACGGTAGCTCGGCGATTCATAGTCAGCGGTAGAGTTCAGGGCGTGGGCTTTCGCTATTTCGCGATTCGAGCCGCGCGTCAGGTTGGAGTCGCCGGGACTGTTCGCAATCTCCCCGACGGGACAGTCGAGGCAATCGCGGAGGGCCGGGATACCGAGGTCGCCGAGTTCCGCGCCGCACTCGAGCGCGGACCGTCGCACGGGCATGTCACGCGAGTGGACGAGACCGAGCTGGAACCGACCGGACGATACACCGGCTTCGAGGTCGTGTTTTGACAACCTGAAAGGTAAGGGTTAGTAGTACGGCCTTCAGGCGGAGTTTGATAAGAACTTGAGTCGGCGCTACTACGAATTTCCGCCTGATGAAGACTACTACCAGCCCAACTGGAGAGATTTTCGTGGACAATCTTAAAGAAATGATTCGTACGGTGCGCGATTTTCCAAAACCGGGAATCCAGTTTTACGACATAACCACGCTGCTCAAGAATCCTTACGGCTTGAGGACCACCATCGACCGCCTGGTTGAGTTGATAGACGATCCGAACATCGACACCGTGATCGGCATGGAAGCCCGCGGTTTCATCTTCGCGCCGGCGCTCGCTTATCGGCTGAAGGCGGGCTTTGTGCCGGTGCGCAAGCCGCGCAAGTTGCCCGCCGCGACCGAGTCGATAACCTATGATCTGGAATACGGAACGGATACGCTCGAGATCCATAGAGACGCGATTGGCGAAGGAAACCGCGTGCTCATCGCCGACGACCTGCTGGCTACCGGAGGCACGGCGCGCGCCGTGGTCGACCTGGTAGAAAGGCTCGGAGGGATAGTCGCGGGACTCGCTTTCGTGGTCGAGTTGAGTTTCTTAAAAGGCCGCGACCGATTTCCCGGCTACAAGATTTCTTCGCTGCTTAAGTACGACGAATGATCCCGGCTTGCCTTCCAAATTGATCCTTCCCGTTGCTCGGTGATAGTATCTAGGATTCGCATGGGAGACCTCGCGCTCACATGCAATTCGCAGCATCGATAACGAGCAGGGAAATGCCAGAAGAAGTCATCAGCGTCAGAGGCGCGCGAGTCCACAATCTTAAGAACGTCAGTGTCGATGTTCCGCACGGCAAGCTCACCGTACTCACTGGAGTGAGTGGCTCCGGCAAATCAAGCCTCGCTTTCGACACCATCTACGCCGAAGGCCAACGCAGATATGTCGAGAGCCTGTCCGCGTATGCGAGACAGTTCCTCGAACGTATGGACAAGCCAGACGTAGACGAGATCCTGGGCATCTGTCCGGCGATTTCCATTCGTCAAAAAAACGCGACCCGAAACCCTCGGTCGACCGTTGCGACCCAGACTGAAATCTACGACTATCTGCGGCTGTTGTTCGCGCGGATCGGCAAGACCTTCTGTGCAAACTGCAGTAAAGAAGTGAGGCGCGACACTCCGGAATCGGCTGCCGATGAAGTGTTAAGGCTTCCTGAAGGCACACGGTTCCACGTTTTGTTCCCTACTGCGGCCGGCTTTGATGAAACGGCAGCCGCCTCCAACGGCGGGGGCAAACAGAAGAAGCGAAGCGCGCGACAGGCTGCCTTGAGCGAGCGCACTCGCATCGACGCTCATTTGATGAGTCTCATGCAGCGTGGTTTCACGCGGCTCTACAAAGATGGAAACACGATCGAGCTGGCGACTCCGGACAGCTATACCGGCGCCGACTTCAAAGACACCTTTGTGCTGGTGGATCGATTGACCGCAAAGCCGGATACCAGGGCCCGTCTGGTAGACTCGCTAGAAGTCTGCTATCGGGAAGGTCACGGCCAGGCGGTCATCGAAGTGGCCAGCGAGCCTCGCGCTCGGCTGGAGTTTTCGGAAGGCTTCGAGTGCAAACGCTGTTCATTGCGATACGCTACTCCCGAGCCCCAACTCTTCAGCTTCAACAACCCGTTTGGCGCTTGCCCGACCTGTCAGGGATTCGGCAATACGATCGGGCTCGACCTGAACCTCGTGATCCCCAATCGCGAATTGACTCTTGCCCAGGGCGCGATCGAACCCTGGATGAAACCCCAGTACGAGTGGGCCCAAAAAGAACTCCTCCGATTCTCCAAGCAGGCGGGAATCCCGACCACAGTGCCTTTCCGCCAGTTGACTCGTGAACACCAGAAGACGATCGTTCAAGGCCGCAACGGTTTTGACGGAGTGAAGGGATTCTTTGACTGGCTCGAAACGAAAAAGTACAAACTGCACGTGCGGGTGTTCCTCTCGAAGTATCGCGGCTACACGCTGTGTCCCGACTGCGGAGGCTCACGCTTGAGGCTCGAGGCGCGGCTGGTTCGAGTCTGCGGCAAGACTCTTCCCGAGGTCTCGGCGATGAGCGCGGCCGAGGCGGCGGCCTTTTTCAATAACCCGACTCTAACCGGAGCGGAGATGGAAGTAGCCGGACGGCTACTTCAAGAGATTCGAAGCCGGTTGAGATTTCTGATCGACGTCGGACTGCAGTACCTGACGCTTGACCGATTGGCCTCAACGCTTTCAGGCGGCGAAGCACAGCGCATACAACTCGCGACAAACCTGGGAGCTTCGCTTGTTGGCGCGCTGTACGTCCTGGATGAGCCGTCAATTGGTCTGCATCCGCGTGATAACGCAAAGCTGATTCGCATTCTTAAGAACCTGCGCGATATTGGTAACACCGTCCTTGTCGTCGAGCACGAACCCGAAATGATGCTCTCATCCGATAAGCTTATCGACATCGGTCCGGGCGCGGGCGAACTCGGGGGCGAAGTGGTCTTTCAGGGAACCACCCAGGAAATGATCAAGCGAGGTCAATCGCTCACCGCTAAGTATTTGCGCGGAGAGCTCGAGATCAAACCACCAAAGAACCGCCGTTTGATCGGGCCCCGGTCCCTCGAGATCCGAGGCGCGAGCGAGCACAACCTGAAAGGAATTGACGTCGACATCCCGCTCGGGATGATGGTATGCATCACCGGCGTATCGGGTTCGGGAAAATCCACGCTGGTGCACGACATCATCTACGCCGGGATCAAGAAACAGCGTGGTGACTGGACCGGTCCGGTCGGTACCTTCAGAAGGATCGACGGAGCGAACTACGTGGATGATGTGGTTCTGGTAGATCAATCGCCGATAGGCCGCACGCCACGATCGAATCCAGTCACCTATATCAAGGTCTATGATGCGATTCGAGATCTGTTCGCCTCGACTCGCGAAGCTCAGGCGCACGGCTTCGATTCGTCGCACTTCAGTTTCAACGTTCCGGGCGGACGTTGCGAACGCTGCGAGGGCAACGGCGTCGAGATAAAAGAAATGCAGTTCCTGGCAGACGTCGAATTGATCTGCGAAG
>CAZOOE010000388.1:0-6622 GCA_964581275.1 uncultured Clostridia bacterium | reverse complement strand
AACGCTCAGGTTGATCTTAACACCACGATCGTGCCAAAGCGCGCTCACAATGGGCGCGCTTTTTTCTCGAGACGCACTGCAAAGTTTGTTGCTGCTCGGCATTATTTGTATAATCTCACTGGCAGACCGAAGCTGACACCAGTGAGGAGGCTCGATGCGCACGACTCCCCTTCCCAAAGACTTGTTCGAAATAGGTGAAAAGGTTGAGAACCAAGAGCGGTTATCGTTCCAAGACGGTATGACCTTGTTCAGAAGCAACGACTTGATTGCGATTGGGGCGCTCGCGAATCAGGTGCGCGAACGAATCAACGGCGATCTCACTTATTACAATGTAAACCGACACATGAACTATACAAACGTGTGTATCTCTGATTGCGCGTTTTGCGGGTTCTATCGAAGGGTGCATCATCCCGAAGCTTACGAATGGTCGGTTGAGGAGTGCGTGGAGATTGCGCGAAAGGCTTATCGGGAAGGAGCGCGCGAGCTACACATCGTGGGAGGGCTGCACCCACGGCTTCAGTTCGATTATTACACGTCGTTGCTAACCGAGCTCAAACGATTGTTTCCGGATATGCACTTGAAGGCTTTCACTATGGTCGAACTGGACCATCTAACTCGCATATGCAGAATGACAGATGAAGAAGTTATTGAGGGGCTGATAGCCGCCGGGCTGGATAGTTGCCCGGGCGGCGGCGCTGAGATATTTCGCGATCCTACTCGCAGTCAGATTTGTGCGCACAAGACCTCGGGAGAGCGATGGCTGGAGTTGGCCGAGAAGGTCCACCGCCGCGGAATCCACACAAACGCGACCATGCTTTACGGTCACATCGAGTCTCACGAAGACCGTGTGGACCACCTCGTACGACTTCGCGAGTTGCAAGACCGGACTGCCGGGTTCATGTGCTTTATTCCCCTGGCATTTCATCCGAAGGGAACGGACCTGTCCCACCTTCCGGGCCCAAGTGGTGTTGATAGCCTCAAAACAATCGCGATCTCTAGACTCATGCTCGACAACATTGCCCACATAAAGGCGTATTGGGTGATGCTGGGCAAGAACCTGGCGCAGGTTGCGTTGCGTTTCGGGGCTGACGATCTTGATGGCACAATCAACGAGGGAGGTTCGCTTATGGAGTCGTATCTGGCTGAGGGGAATGAGAACCAGTTGACCAAGGTCGGCATCGAGGAAATGGTTCGAGGAGCCGGTCGGATACCGGTCGAGCGCGACACTCTCTATCATCCGATCACAACCCCAGAAAGTTCGTCCCGTATGGAAACATCTCAGCCTGTGCTTCGCGTCCTGCATTGAGGTTAGCACACCAATCGTAGGGCATCGCCGGTCAGAAGCTACGCACCGCCTAAGTATCGCCTCTCCTAAGGATTAGGATTAGGATCGAGGAGTACACCGCCTGACACCTAGTGGGGCGAAGACCATCCGGAATGAATTCACCGCATGCCTGAAGGTTAGCTCACGTTCCGGGGACCAACACTGAAGCTGCCTTCGTGTTCCTGCTTATTATTTTGAACCTGAGCTCATAGACTGGTACAATACGGCCGGGTAATAAGCTGACGCGGTTCTTTTTAATTGACGGAGGGGTCGATGGGTGAATCAATAGGACTGGGTGTACCTGCCAATCCAAAGCAAGCGCGAAGCAAGCAGACCAAAGAGAAGATTGTTCAATCAGCTATTCGTCTGTTTCAACAGCGAGGGTATGAGAAGACGACATCCAACGACATCGCATCGGAGGCAGGTGTAAGCGTCGGTTCTTTCTACGTCTACTTCACCGACAAGCGCCAACTTCTCCTCACCATTTTCGACCGTCTCGCCGACGAGCTCTACAAGAACATCTTCGACGGCCTAAAACCCGAACATCTATTCGATTCGGACTTGCGACGAAGGATAAGGCTCGCTGTAGCAAATACGATAACTGACAAGCAAAAACATTCCGGGCTTCACCGCGTTGTATCCGAACTTCTGCTCAAAGACGCTGACTTTGCCGGGCGTCACAAAGCAGTGATGTCGCGCTCGATCGCCAAGCTACACGAGTTGATATCGCTTGCGAACAAGGCCGGCATTACTTGGGACATAGACGTTGAAGCGGCTGCCTTTGTGGTGCACAGAGTCGTGTTCGACGTATCCCAGGACTATGTTACGGGTAATTGCGAATTCGACAAAGATCGCGCGATTGATGCGGTGGCGGATATGATATTTCGATTCGTCTTTAAACCCAGGGACGGATCCACAGCTGTTAGCCAGCCAAATCCGTCTTCAAGTTCGCGCTCAACCCGGTGATAACCATGCCCCGGCGCACGTATAATCGACATGCCAGTGCCGATTTGAGCTCACCGCTCTCTGCCTGGTACCAAACCATGCAGTTTGTACACTCGCCGTTCCAGCAATAGTCCCCGACCGAGACCGCATCCATCCAGATGTACTGAAAGCAACGAAGTAATTTGTTGTTTTCGGGCACCATTGTGCGATTGCGACAAATATCGATCTCGATCAATTCTTCAAAGCTCTCAAAGAGCCCCTCTCTTAGATCCGAACGATTCAAGACTACCTCCGAAAGGGCTGCGGATAGGTGCGGGGGTTGCCGAGGATTGTACCGGAGGCTCTTCGATCAGGCAAAGTGATTTAAGCGGGTCGGTCCCTGACTTCGGCGCCGTCATCCAAACCTATGATGAGCGTGTCGGCAATTCCAATAAACAAGCCGGACTCGATTACGCCCGGCAGAAGCTTGATTTGCTTCTCCAAAGTCGGGGGGTCGTCAATGGGACCAAAAGCACAGTCGAGTATGTGATTCCCGTTATCGGTCAGAAACGGAGCGCCGCCAGTTCTGCGCAGGGTAGCTACGCAACCGAGACCGGTTAGCAAGCGTGCAGACAATGTCGACGCAAAAGGTAAGACCTCTACAGGTAAGAGGCGTGACTGTCCGAGTTTTGAAACCAGCTTACTCTCGTCAACTAGAAATATCCGCCTCCGCGAGGCGAATGCGACAAGCTTCTCCCGAGTCAGGGCTCCACCTCCGCCCTTAATCATGTTGAAATCCGGATCTACCTCGTCGGCGCCATCCAAGGTGATGTCAATGACGCCCGCTTCATTCAAACCTAAGAGCGGTATCCCAAGCTCGATTGCCATTCGCTCAGTGGCAATCGAGGTCGGAACGCCTTTTATCGAAAGCCCCTCTCGAACGCGTCGGCCTAGGCCCTCAATTGCGAACTTCGCGGTTGAACCAGTTCCCAGTCCGATCACCTGACCATCGCGAACCGCTTCGAGTGCGCGTTCGGCGGCTTGTCGCTTCGACCTGTCGTGGTCTTTCATCGGGCTCTCGCTGTTCCTTCGGCCAGAATTGTTGACCGCAATACAGTGACGATTTTGGCGCGGCAAAGATACCATTTTGTGCGAGCGCGATCAAATGCTTGGGTGATCATCCTCCTTTGATATAGCTTGGCAGCCCCTAACCACTTTGTTACACTACCGGCGATGTTGCCGATTTATGAACTGGCGACTCGAGGGAGACCAAGGTTGGAAGTTAAAATCTACACGAAACCAGGTTGTCCATATTGCGCGAAAGCTCGCGAGTTTTACAAGGAGCGGGGCATCCCTTTTCAGGAGTTTAACGCGCAAGATAACATGAAATTCCGGGAAGAAATGTTGTCAATATCCGACGGAGATCCCACCGTTCCCGTCATCGTCGAGAACGGACGATTGAAACAAATCGGATGGGAGGGGCGTGGGTGAACCGTCCATTGACGCCGGGCGGTCGTCCGGTCTGAGGATTTGAAAAGCTTCGAGCAAACACGATGACGAGAACTGCAATCGAACGAAACTTCGAAGGACCATACAAAGAATCGCTGACCGAGCTCGCGAGCCTGATTGATTGGCTCCAGAGCGAACACGATAACTCATACGTCAAGGCTGGCGACGACAAAGTCTACGCGTTTGGCGGGGACGGCTTCGTGGTTGTGCTGGACGAGTCGGTATGGGACGGCCTGATCGAGTTGATCACGCCTAAGGGTAGCGTTTCCATAAAGCCGGGGGAGGATGGCAAGATCAGCGTATCGTCATCTACCGAAGGCGAAGCGGCTGTAAAGCAAGTCATCACAGACGGGATTGAGGGAATCAGAAGGTCTTACGAGAACCGCTACTGGACCACGCCGGTGACTACTTCCTAGACTACCGATACGCCTGAAGTGGATACGATCTGACCGGCTGAAAGACTCACCTGCGCGCCTCCAACACACGCAAGCACTCATCGATTAGGACTTTAGGGTTCGACTCAAACACTATCGAGGCTCCTACCGGCTTACTCGACAGGGCTGCGATTTCCTTGACCTGATTAGCGGCGCCACCAGTGCCTACAAGCACGCCGACTACCTTCGCCTCGTCATAGGCAATCGTGAACTCGTTCAGCGTACCGATCCCGCCTCCAAATATGATCACCACGTCGCCGGACCGCACGTTGATCACATTTCGCCCCTTCAGGCCAAAGCCTGTGTAGATGATCACATCCACCCCGTCATCCGGAAGCGAGTACTGATTGACGTGCTCGTCTTTAGACGAAGCCGGCGATATCCCTATGGTCAGGCATCCTCGTCTTCGTGCTGCGCGAGAGACAATATCCGGGAACCCGGTGGTGGCGCCCGTAACGAGGACAACGCCACGCTTGGCTATTTCACGACCCAGGCGATCGGCCGATGCCGTCAGACTTTCCATTTCGGCCTCAGTCATAGATGGTCGCGATGAGCCCATCACTCCTATCTTTGGCTTTTGATACGACGCGAGCACTTCTGACACGCACCTCCTTGCGTTAACCTTCAGGAGAATCCATCCTCTTACCTCATTCAAGTAAAACCTAAAGGATCTTATGAAGCCTAATGCTCTACCAGAGCTAAAGCAAAGTAGCCTCTCAGATATCGGGCGCTAGGCTGTTCTGTAGAAAGGCAATTCTACTACAGTCGCCGGAAGGATCTCTCCTTTAGTCTCAACCTCCAGATAATTGCCGACTTGAAAGAACCCATACTTCAAATACGCTAATGCAACCACATTGCCGTAGGTCGGAGAACGTAGAGCACTCGTGACGAATCCGATTTCTTTTCCGTCTTTTCTTACGAAGTCTCCCCTTTGAGGGACTCGCTCGCCACTTATCGCAAGACCTGACAGCTTCTTGCTAACATGTCCGCGATAAGTTGCCATCGCGACCGCTTCTTGACCTGTGTAACACCCTTTCTTGAAGCTGACAATATCCGAAAGACCCATCTCGAGTAACATGTTTGTTTCGTCTACATCGACACCATAGACCGGAACTGCCGATTCTATTCTCAGCGAATCCAATGCTTGAAGGCCGAACGGAATCAGCGAGTGAAAGTGTCCCTTTAGCAGAATAAAGTCCCAAACATCCGATAGCGCCGAGTCGGGCACGAATACATCGAAGCCCAGCTCGCCTGTGTGCGATGCCCGGACCACCAGAGCCCGATGACCTGCGATCAAAGTCCGAAACCAATCGTGTTCGGCGAGCGAGGGCACGGGTTCAAAACACACCTCCTTCAGTATGACCTGCGACTTAGGTCCCTGCACCGATAAGAGTTGATACTGCTCGGAGACATTTTCAGCACTAAAGTCGCCTGCATAAGAAAAGGGAGATACATACTTGTAGATCTTTTCATGTGTCTGAGGGTCATTGATAATCAAGAACTCCTGCCCCAGATTCAAGACTCGGCATAGCGCTCGGACTTTTCCGTGCCCAGTCAAGAAGGCGGCGCGCATACCCTTCCCAGCCTCAAGCGTCTTCACATCGTTACTTACAAGTCCGTTTAGGAACTGAACGGCTTCGCCTCCCCGAACCTTGATCGCGCCGTAATACGACAAGTCGATAAGGCCCGCATTTCTGCGCACCGCAGCATGCTCCTCGGATGCGATGGAATAAACCTGCGCCATCTCCCATTCGTGCGAGGAGCCAAATTGTGCGCCAAGCTTTTGCTCGGGTTCCGACAGGATCGATCTCCTGGCCATGCGTTCGCTTGGTTCTGACATCGGGAATTCCCTTTTTTTTCCAACCAGTGCCGTAGCTGCCCTTGCATCGCCGAGGCCGCGAACGTCACCTGACTCTTGAGGTATAGTTTACCTCCGCCTTGCCATTGTCGGGAATCTAATACCGCGCGACCTAAGCTTATGCTTTACAGGTCGCAGCGTCGACCCTTCAAGTAGTTTCTGTCAGATTGAAGTTGCGGCTCAAGGCGGGGCTGGTTACGGCACCGCTCGCCTTATCTAGAGACTGCTTGTTGCAGCTTCGTTAGTTCGGTCCGCAGAGCTTCATAATCTTCCTTAGCATTGGCACGGAACTTTAGGTTGCGATAGCGGACTATCCCGTTCTTGTCGATCAAATAAATCGTCCGCTTATCGATACCACCCAACTGAGGAGAGAAGCTGGCGTAGGCTTTTGCCACCGAATGGTCGTGATCCTGTAATAGCGCTATAGTCAGTCGATGGGTCTTGGCCCACTCGTGGTGTGTAAACACATAGTCACCGCTGATGCCGTACAGCTTTGCGTTTAGTTTTGCCAGATCGTTCCATCCGTCCCGGAAGGAACACATTTCGGTCGTTCAGCCGCCCGTCCAACTCACA
>CAZOOE010000387.1:2833-6628 GCA_964581275.1 uncultured Clostridia bacterium | reverse complement strand
ATCTTGAGAGAACTTACACCCTCCTTCTTTTTACACAAGCAAAGTTACGTCACCGGTATGAACTGCTCGGCGGGGGCCACGAGTAGCTGCTTGCGGGCTCAAATGACATCGCGTAGCCAGGGCTATTCGAAGACCTTCGTTGCCGCGCCGTCGTCAACACCTGACATCATCTGTCATCATCTGGCAGTCACTTATCATCACCTTGGCAAGAGGCAGGGCTCAGGCTAGACTGGCGGCGTTACCTTTGCTGGAGCCCGGCCGCTGATCGGCCTGTTTGCGACTTTGCGGCGCTTGCGTCTTTGCGCGAAACGTCGCTTCACTAAGAATGGGCTTCGCAAGACTGAGTTCCGCGCCGAGACGCAGAGCTCCGCAAAGTCGCAAAGGAGACTCAGGATAGAAACAACGCGCCATGTTCGAATGGAATGTTCAAGACAGGCACTTCTACATTCGCGAGATTGAGGGCGAGGCGGAGCACCACAGCATCGAGGATATCCAGAAAGAAGCGTGGGGATTCAGCGATCTCGACATCGTGCCCGCAGCCACGCTCATCGCAACACAGCACGCCGGCGGTATAGTGCTCGGCGCGTTCGAAGGCAGCCGGATGATCGGCTTCGCCTATGCGTTTCCCGCTTTTGAAGAGGGCCGCGCCTCGATGCATTCGCACATGCTGGCGGTCCTGACCGGATACCGAAACGCTCAAGCCGGATTCTATTTGAAGCTTGTCCAACGTGAGCGCGCGCTCGATATGGGACTCGACGAAATCACCTGGACGTTTGATCCGCTCCAGAGCTTGAACGCTCACTTGAACTTCTCGAAGCTCGGAGTTGTGTCGCGCCGCTACCTTGTGAACTTCTACGGTGAGGCAAGCTCGAGCCCCTTGCATCAAGGCTTCGGCACCGATCGCCTGTGGGTGAGCTGGCTTCTGAACAGCGACCGGATTAAGCAGTGCATCTCGCGCACCCGTTCGTCACGCGCTGCAAGCGTCGCGTCGGCTTCCCGCGATTCGGCCGCCATCATTACATCGGCGCTGATCTACTGCGAGGGGGCCCGCCCGCTGCTCGGCGATTTCAGCGGCAGACTCTCGGCAAACTATTGCACGATCGAGATCCCGCAGGACATCAACTCAGTCAAGGGGAGTGAACCGAAACTAGGAACCGAATGGCGAGAAGCGACTCGCTCGGCTTTCCTGGCAGCCATTGAAGCGGGCTTCATGGTTGAAGACTTTGTGCGTATTGAGGGTGATCGTGGTCCGCGATGGTTCTACTGCCTTCGCAAGTAGTCCCGCCAGTGCTTCCCCTAAGTCTTTCGTGCTCGAGACGATTGCGCCGATAGCAGCCGTGGCCGACGTGTTGAAGGGCAATGGCCTCGAGGGCTTTCGAAAAGTGCTTAACAAAACCGAGCGGGCTCACAGACTTGAGTCAGGCTCACGTTGGCGATTAACTTCCCGCGCAGATAGAATGCTAAAAGATGACCAGCATCTTCAATCGACCGCCGGCAGCAAGGATTCTCCTGCTCTCACTCTCTCTGCCGTTGGTTGGGTTCGGGCAATCTAATCGGACACTGGTAGGCCAGACCCAGACCAAGCAACAGCGAAAGGCGGAAACGAAACAAAAAGCCGGCCGCCGGGACGAGCAAGAACCTCGCGCGGAGGCCGGGGCGACTTCCACTTCGAGACTCGCGCTCCCGTTCAAGCGCGCGTGGCAGTACCTCACCGATGAAGCGTCTGCGCTTTCGCCGTCAGTCGACGAAGCGCGGATCTATCTATCTCTGGCAGGGGGGCGTGTGGTATGCCTTGATCGCGAGACTGGAAGTCTGCGTTGGACCAACGATCCGGGAGGGATCATTAGCGCACCGGTTGCGGTCGGCGAGAACTCGGTCTACATAGCGACGCACAAGATCGCCGATGACGGATCCGAAGCAGGCGGCTCGCTGCGAGCGGTGGACAAAGCAACAGGGTTGACGGTGTGGGTGAAAGATTATGCGAGACCGTTCGCGTCGCCGGTGGAACTCGCTGCCAATCGCATCTACGCCGGGAGCGCGGATGGATCCCTCTATGCGCTCAATTCGATTAACGGCGATGTTGTCTGGAAGGTGGAGACTCAAGACGCGGTTCAGGGACGTGCGCTGGTAACCGCTCGGGCGATCTACTTCGGCAGTAGTGATGGTGCCCTCCGTGCGGTCGATCCCGATCACGGTCAGATCATTTGGAAGTATCAAACGGACGGCAAGGTGATGGGCCAACCGGCAGATGATGGGCGGGCCGTCTACTTTGGCTCGGGAGACGGCTACGTTTACGCGGTTGACAGTTTGACCGGCAAGCTCAGATGGCGCTCGCGCACTGGCGCGGCAGTCGAAGCGTCGCCGGTGCTGATCGGGGATCGCGTCCTGGTCGCATCATTCGACAATTTCGTTTACGCGCTCGCTCGAACAAGTGGTGACCGGGTCTGGAAACGTCGGCTGGAGAACCGCATCACTTCCGCTCTGATAGTCGAAGGCGACGCGAGTCTGGTCGCTCCGCTGCGCGGCGACTACGTTGCGGTCTTTCTCAACTCCGACGGCCGCCGGGTGAACCTCTTTAGACTCGAGAAGGACTTCGAAATCGTAGCCGATCCAGTCTACTCAGGCGGCACGCTTGTGCTGGCGACGAGCAATGGCCTTGTCGTCGCGAAGGTTTTGAGATCGGGCGATAACCCACCAAGCGCAGTAAAAAGAGACCTGTGAAAAGCGAATCGCCGCCGCGCAAATGAACGAGGTCGATGTCAACCTTGATCATCGGCGCAGCGGCGACGGTTCCGAACTACGTGGGGGACGTTAGTCCGAAGGGGCGTGTGGGGCGACAGAACTACACGGCTTGCTACTCTATGATTGCGTATAGTGTGGGGGCTGCCTGTCTATTATCAATCGGCATGCCAGAGTCATCGGAATTATTCCGTGCCGGAACACGCTTTCTAGATGCGAGAAAAATCAGCAATCACGATGGATGGGCCGGGTAAGTCCCGATGGCTGGTTCAGGCAGAATGAAAGAGGCAATTCAACCGTGATGCTCCATATTGACCGAGTGATGATGCACACAACTCGCGAAGACAATCCGCGCGAGTTAAACAATGACAACGATTGTCATTGCCCTCGTACCACCGCTTGTCACTCTGTGATCAGGCTTTCGCTTGTGCTTTTGCACTCTGAAGCACGCGACACATTCGCTCGACACCATCGGCTATCGCGTCCGCTGACTCCTTCGAATATGCGAGCCGCAGTGTGTTCGCTCCGCTCCCGTCTACGAAGAAGGGCTGGCCGGGCACATACGCGACACCGTTGTCGATCGCGTCCATGAGCATCGCTGTCGCGTCCGCCTCGGCGGCAAGCTCCATCAGAATAAAGAAGCCGCCGATCGGCTTTGTCCAACGCGATCCTGCTGGGGCAAAGCGCTCCAGCGCATCGAGCATTGCCGCGCATCGAACCCGGTAGAACCGGCGAAGTTCAGGCAGCCGGCGCTCGATCAGCCCTTCGCGAATTGCTTCGATGACCATCGCCTGATCGAGCACGCTTGAAGAGAGGTCGGCGCCTTCCTTAGCTAGTTCGACCTTTGAGGCAAGTTTCTCAGGCGCGCGCAGCCAGGCGGTGCGCAGGCCGGGCGCCAGCACTTTTGAGAAGGTCCCAAGATATACAACGCGATCCGGTCTCAGGGCTGCGAGCGGCACCAGCCGCGATGCTTCTTCCGTAAAGCAGAGATCGAAATAGGCATCGTCTTCAATAATCAGCAAGTCGTGCTCGTCGGCGATGTCGATAAGTTCCTTT
>CAZOOE010000387.1:1908-2823 GCA_964581275.1 uncultured Clostridia bacterium | reverse complement strand
TGTATAAGCATTTGGCGCGGCGGCCTCTGGAGCGCGCGCGGTCGATCTTTTCTCTCAGATCGCTTATCACGATGCCGCCGTCATCCTGACGAACGCCCACCAATTCGGCTTGCGCGTTATGCAACGCAATGATTCCGCCGATGTAACTGGGAAGTTCGACCAACGCGATATCGCCTGGATCGAGTATCACCCGCGATATGAGATCGAGCCCCTGCTGTGAGCCGGTGGTCATCACGATCTCCGATGTCTTGCAGCCCCCAATGCCGCGCGCGCGGAGGATGGCCACTACTGCTTCGACCAGCGCGCTCTGTCCTCTCGTGGGGCCGTACTGAAGCGCGAAGCGTCCTCGCTCGCGTATCACTCGTGCTGAAATCTCCGCAAGGTCCTCGATCGGAAATGTTTCAAAGCTTGGCGCGCCGGCCGCGAGCGAGATAACTTCCTTGCTCCCGAGCAGTAGAGTGAGCTTGCGGATCGCGTTGGGCTGCAGGCGGCGGCCGAGCACTGACAGCATCTGGTCGTATTCGATATCCGTTTCGAGCATGTCCGCTAGCGCCTAGCCTTTTACGTCAAACGCAAACTGCACTATATGCGAAGGGTCATTTGGATCGTTTGATTTGATGGTTACCGATTTCGTGTGCGGACCCGGCGCCTTGCCGGTGTCTACTTTGACTTTGATCTTGCCGGCCTGACCAGGCCGTAGGACTTTAGGGAAGTCCACAGTCGTGCACCCTCAGCTCGGCACCACAGACTCGATGTTGAGAACGGCGAGTCCACCATTCTTTATCGCGATCGCGCGAACCAGCGTTTTATCCTGAGGTTGTTTGCCGTAGTCTATCTTCGCCTTGGGACAGACCAGTTTGGGGCGGTCACGGTTTTGGGGCGGATGCCAGCCAGGAAGAACATCATCCCGGCGGA
>CAZOOE010000387.1:0-1898 GCA_964581275.1 uncultured Clostridia bacterium | reverse complement strand
CGGCCAGTTGGGGCGGGCTCGCGTTTGCGGCGGGAGTTGGGCTCGCCGCTTTGTCGCCGGGGGCCGCCTCGGATTTGCCGTCGGGCGGTGGCGTTATCGGTTGCACCGCGAGCGGCGCCGGGCTCGGAGCAGCGGGCGAAGGGCTGTCCTGAGCAATCTTAGGCTGCGGGGCCGAGTTGCTGTTGGCCGGTGCGGGAGGGGCGCTGGTGTTCGAGGAGCCGGAGTTCTCAGAGGACGCCGAGCATGCCGAGAGCACGACTGCCAGCACAAGCAACACGGTGTACAGTATTAATTGGAAGCGTTTCATGCCGCTCATAATCTAGCATAAAGAAGTACTCAGTGTGCAATACGTCATTCAACATTGGTTTCGGCAATATCCGCGCTCAACGTCACAAGGGTGGCTCCCCAACCGCCGGCCTCCGCCGGAGCGTCCCGAAAATCCAGCACATATGGTGTGCGAGACAAAATCGACCGAACCATCTCGCGCTGTACGCCGATTCCCTTGCCATGAATGATGCGCACCCAACGCACGCCGCGCCGGTGCGCTTCCTCGATGAAGTCTTCAACTACCGCGCGAACCTGACGAGGCGGGATCGAGTGCAGATCGATGACGTCCTTGAACTGCACGACCACAATATCCGGAAAGGGATTGTTCGGATCAAGGTGCTCACCATCGTCGTCGGTCGCGGTGTCGCTCAACGAATGCTTGCGGCTTTTGCTTTGAAGCAGGCGACGAAACCTGCGGCACAATGATTCCAGGAGCATGCCCCGATGATAGGTGCTTGCCGTCCAAGCCTCAAGGTTCGCAAGCGCCGATCACAACCGTTGTTTGGGCTATTAACGATAGCTTGCCCGGTGATTTGAAAACATTGATAATAATCCTTATCGAACTTCTTCCCGCGCGCGCAATCAGCAAAGCACGCGGTCTGCTTCTGCGCTTGTATGATCTTAGGGACCATCACTCCTCTGACTATAGCTCTCCTGCTAACCGGGTTCGATGTCTCTCTTCAAGTTCCAAACCCGGCGAAACAACTCTACCCGGCGGTGATAAAAGATTCGGCCGATCGGCGGGCAAAGGCCGAACGCGAATGGAGACGGATGCTTGACGCGTACGGCGTGCCGCAGACTCCGCCCGATCTTTATCCCATCAGCAACACGCCGCGCTCACTATTGGGCGTGTCGGGCGGGATAATGCTGCTCGGCTACAAGCCTGAACCGGGCACGGAGTCATTTGCGCGTCGCGAGGCAATGAAAGCCTTTATCGATCGCTGGCGCGAATTGCTCGGAATCGATCCGACGACCATCTCTTTGATCAGCGCCGATTCGACCGGCGATAGCGAGCGGCTCACCTATCGCCAGGCAAACTATTCATATCCAGTAGCCGGCAACTTCGGCGAGATGGTGGCGGTCGTGAACCGCGACGGCAGGCTGATGCAACTCGACGATAGATTCATCCCCGTCGTTGATCTGCCATCGAAGCCGTCTGTTCAAAGAGACCTGGCCGCTAAGAAGGTTGTCGGCCGCACGTTCAGCTACACGGACATCGCCGGGCGCGAGCAACGGACCCAGATCGGCGCGCCAACCGAAGTGAGTGTCAAACGGCTTGTTATTCTTCCCATTGAAAAGGGCGATGCAGTTGAAGTTCGTCTCGCATGGGAGGTGGTAGCTGGAAGATCGCTCTCGTGGACGGTGTACACCGATGCAATCACCGGCGAAGATTTGAGAGTAGTTCAGAATTTTCAGACGTGAGGGCCGCGTGGAAGAAGACGAGAAGCGGAGAAGCGAAGAGGGGGATTCGGAGCGGCGGGGAAACCGGGCCCCGGTGGTGGCGAGCGGGAAAAACAGAGGGACGGGGGAGGGGGGGATGCACGCCGTTACAACGGGCCGTGGAGCCGACA
>CAZOOE010000386.1:0-6640 GCA_964581275.1 uncultured Clostridia bacterium | reverse complement strand
GAGGCCAGTATCCGACACCTGAAAGCGACTAGCGGCGGAACCCGCGCCTACGGGGAGCATTTAACCACCATCAAACCGAGTCATTCAGTTGGAGAGTATTACTTCCTGCTTCGCTCGAAGAGAATACCGCTACGAGTGTTGAAGATAATGGCGCGCCCTCTTCGAGCGATAAGGACTCGGCATCATCTCTCGCATCCCTGGTGGATACCCGGCACTCTCATCGGAGAAATCTGGGGGTTTTTTTGGGCAGTAATGTTAGCCGTTCGCGGGCCACGCCTGATCGGGAGCAAGCCGCCAGAGGACGAAGTCGAAAGTCGCGAGTCAACGGTCAGAAGGAACCAGAATGACTGATCTCGAAGTCTACACTCTTGTGATCATCAGTATGGCTTTGTCGCTCGCTAATTGGAGAGTCGGGGTGCTCGTTTGTTTAGTCGTCGGTTTCCTTCAAGATCCCTTGCGCAAACTGGTTCCCGGCGAGCCCGTGGTCTTCACTGCTCTCGTTGGCGCTCCGCTCGCGATGACACTGTTGGGCGCACACCTGCGAAGGATTCGCATCAGCTTTCGCCCGCTGCACGCGTGGAACGGAGTGCTTCGAACCCCTCTGCATTTCTTCCTTCTGCTCGTGTTGGTCCAAAGTGGCGCGGCCTTCATAAAGACGGGGAGCCCGATGGTCGCGGGAATCGGAGCGCTTTCATATCTTGCTCCGCTACCGGCGATCCTGCTGGGTTATCAGTTCAGCAGAAGTGAACGCGATATTGTGAAGGTCATCAAGATATATCTGATAGTCGGCATAATCATGGTATCGAGCGTATACATGGCGTATGCAGGTTTAGATTGGCCCATCTTGAAGCAGGTTGGGGAGGGATTGTTTATCTACTCGCTGGAGCGCGGGCGGCTGGATCTATACTCAGGGCTTATGCGCAGCCCTGAGATCGCGGCTTGGCACGCGGCGGCGGCAGCGTGCCTCATACTGCTCGCGTCAGTAGCGATTCGGCGTAACGCGATCCTGAAGTGCGCTGGCGGCGCGCTGGTGGCAATTCTACTCGGTGCAGTTCTGCTGACGGGTCGGCGAAAGTTTCTCGTCGAGATCGTCCTCTTTGTCTCAATCTACTCGCTGTTGTTGATCTGGTTTCGAGAGACCGCGATTAAATCAGCGGTATTGTCAAAATCCGCGCTGTTGCTTGCGTGCGGCCTAGTGCTGGGGTCGGCCGTTTACATGTTCGTGGCGAATGATCAAACCGCCACTGAGATTCGTCCGTATTACGAGCGCGGTTTGAGCGTGAAAGGCGACGTGACCGAGCGCGTGTCGGTGATGACCATTGAGTCTTTCCAGTATGTCATCGCACAAAACGGAATACTTGGCTCGGGAGCTGGGACCGGAAGCCAGGGTGTTCAGCACTTTGGCGCACAGAGCACCGGTGCAGCCGCGGAAGGTGGGCTCGCAAAAGTGCTCGCCGAACTTGGCATCCCGGGGTTCGTATTGATGCTATGGCTTATAATTAGTATGGGTCGGTACATTTGGTCGATTCTTCAGTTCACCACACATGCGCCAAACATGGATCCGTCGCTCGTGAAGCTTGTTATAGGATTGGTGGCACTCCTGATCACAAACGCATTTGTGTATACCATCGCTCACCAGGTTTTCGGTGATCCGTTCGTGCTGATAATTCTGGGATTGTTCCTGGGCTTTGTGATGGCGATACCGAAGATCCGGGCACGGAAGACCGTCGATCGTCGGGCGCCGGGTGACCGAAGGCAGGAAACCCAGGAGGAGCAAGACGGGCGATTTGTGCTCGGGCGGCGCGAGACTGACGACGGAAGAAGACCGACGACCGACGACAGGCGGCCAAGAACCGAAAATCCGTCACCCGTGTTCTCTCACCTCGTCACCCGTTCATAACCAATGAAAGTCGCGGTTGTTTCGACTCATCCAATTCAATATCACTCGCCCTGGTTTCAGAAGCTCGCTAAACAGGTAGACTTGAAGGTTTACTACGCTGTCTTGCCAGACCAGCAGCAACAGGGGGTAGGGTTTGGCGAGGCCTTTGCCTGGGATATCCCTCTACTTGAGGGCTATGACTGGCAGTTGATTCCTAACGCGAGGAAGTCGCCGAGCCTCCAAGGCTTCTTTCGAAGCAGCACACCGGCGATCTATTCGACGCTGGCCGACGCAAAGCCCGACGCTCTGATCATCACCGGATGGCAGTCGCTGCCTTTGCTGCAAGCGCTGTGGGCCGCTATGCGGCTCGGAATTCCGCGCATTGTGCGAGGGGATTCTAACCCCCTACGTCCAAGGACCGGGTCCATCCGAGCGTTGCACCGTCTGCTCCTGTCGCGTTTTGATGCCTTCCTGGCAACCGGCAAACTGAATCGGGAATTCTATCTTAATTATGGCATTTCCGAGGACCGCGTTTTTCATTCTCCCCATTTCGTGGATAACGATCGCTTCGCGGAGCAAGTCAGCAAGGTCTCGACCGAACGTGAATCGTTGCGCGCTGGTTGGAACATAGTTAAGGGACAGACGTGCTTTCTCTTTGCCGGAAAGCTGGAGCCCAAAAAACGAGTTATGGACCTACTGCAGGCAATTGACGTCGCGCGGCAGAAATGCCCTTCAATTCACCTACTGGTAACAGGCGCCGGCGGGTTGAGGAAGGAGGCTCAAGGGTTTGCGCAGATCCGCAATCTCCCGGTCACATTCACCGGTTTTTTGAACCAATCACAGATCACTCGCGCCTATGCGGCGGCCGACTGTTTGGTGTTGCCTTCGGATGTTGGTGAGACGTGGGGGTTAGTGGTAAATGAAGCGATGGTTTGCGGGCTGCCCGCGATTGTGAGTGACAAGGTCGGCTGCGGTCCTGACCTCGTTGAAGAGGGCCTCACCGGCGGCGTGTACCCTTGTGGGGATATTGCTGCGCTTGCGTCAAAGCTCGAGACGTTCGCGTCCGATCCAGCGGAGCTTGTAGGCATGGGGGCGCAGGCAAGGCAGAGAATTAACCTTTATTCAGTCAAACAGGCCGTTGAAGGAACGATGCGTGCGATCGAATTCGTCACGAGTCGGCAACGCCAGGAAGACGTCACACCGAATGTTCTAACGGAGAATCCATGGAATTGATCCGATTTTATCGCGGTGTCGGTATCCGGAGGGATGCGCTGCGCACCTCACTAATTGAGCTATCGATCGGAACAACATAACTATCAATCATAAAGAGTCGAATGAAAGTACTCCACGTTATTCCGTCGCTTTCTCTGAAGGACGGCGGACCCAGTTTCGCCATGCCCTTGATCGCTAGCGGACTTCAGCGCGGTGGGATTGAGGTTGATGTCGCAACTACTGTTGAGGCTGAACAAGCCGCGCTCTTGAATGGCGACCTCGACGCACCGGCTACGCGAGATGGAGTGCGCTACTTCCAATTTCCCCGGCAGTCTGAATTCTACAAAGTGTCGCTCCCTTTATCGAGGTGGCTATCGGCTCACATTCAGGATTATGACCTCTTTCACATCCACGCGCTGTTTTCATATGCGAGCCGTCGTGCTGCAAGTTTGGCGATTAAGAACGATGTGCCTTACATTGTCAGGCCGCTTGGCGTTTTGAATCGCTGGGGCATGCAAAATCGCCGAAGGTGGCTAAAGCGACTCTCCTTTAGTCTCATCGAGCGACGAATAATACGTGAGGCCGCCGCGATTCATTACACCAGCGAACAGGAGAGGCTCGAAGCAGAGGAGGCAGGCGCAAGGAATGAATCGGCGGTGATTCCGCTGGGAATCGAACCGTCGGAGTTTCGCTCGCTGGCGGGACCCGAGCGATTCTACGAAAGGTTCCCGGACACGCGCGGCCGCGACATCATCTTATTTCTTTCGCGGCTTGACCCGAAGAAGGGTTTGGATCTGTTGTTGCGAGCGTTCGTGGAGCTATGCGAACGGCGAAAGACGGCCGACGAAAGACGGCGGATGACCGCCGCCCGGCGACCGACGACCGATGTCGCGCAACGGCCATTGCTCGTGATTGCCGGCGATGGCGATAGTCCGTTTGTGGACGGATTGCGAGGACTTGCAGATGAGTTGGGGATCGAGAGCGCGATTCTATGGACCGGATTCCTCGGTGGAGAAGACAAGTTGTCCGCGATGGCCGCGGCATCGCTGTTTGTCCTGCCCTCCTACTCGGAGAATTTCGGTATAGCGCTAGTCGAAGCAATGGCTGCGGGTCTTGCTTGCGTGACGTCGGACCAGGTTGGAATCGCCGCAGACATACAGGAATACGAGGCTGGATTAGTGGTGCCGGGCGAGGAAGCGCCCTTAGCGTCAGCAATGCAACGACTGATCGACGATCCTGGCTTGCGAAGTGGGCTCGCCGCGAATGCTCGGCGACTAGTCGACGATCGTTTCTCCCTTGAGGCAATGACTACTTCGCTCGTGAAGCTGTACGATCGGGTTCTGGCTCATGAACCCACGGAAGCGGACGCGCGCCGATCGCCCCAATCGACGCGAAGCTCGCCCGCCCGAAAGCTAAAGCAAAATGAACACATAATAGGCGACCCACCGATTGACGGGAATGCCAATGTCGATTGAGTCTAACCAACCGAGGAAGGCGCTCATTTGTGGGGTATCGGGTCAGGATGGGTCATACCTCGCTCGGTTACTGCTGCGGAAAGGCTATGAGGTGTTCGGGGCTTCGCGTGACGCGCAAGTGGCCTCCTTTAGTAACCTCAGTCGTTTGGGCATTCGGGATAGTGTCACGCTCGAGTCGGTTTCGCTTATCGATTTTCGCAGCGTGCTGCAGGCGTTGATGAAGATCCAACCCGACGAGGTCTACAACCTGGCGGGACAAAGCTCGGTTGGTCTCTCGTTCCAACAGCCAGTCGAGACCCTCGAGAGCATCGCGCAAGGCACATTGAATCTGCTCGAGGCTATTCGATTCACCGGCCGCCCGGTCAGGTTATACAACGCCGGCTCGAGCGAGTGCTTTGGCGACACCGATAGCCCCGCGGATGAGACTACGCCCTTCCACCCGCGAAGTCCTTATGCGGTGGCGAAGGCGGCCGCGTTTTGGGAGGTCGTGAACTATCGTGAGGCCTATGGCCTCTACGCCTGCTCCGGGATGTTGTTCAATCACGAATCATCGTTGAGACCCGAGCGCTTCGTCACCAGGAAGATCGTTGCCGGCGCTTGTCGGATCGCTGCCGGAAACCAGGAGAAGCTCCACCTTGGGAACATATCGATTCAGCGCGACTGGGGATGGGCTCCGGAATATGTTGAAGCAATGTGGCTGATGCTCCAACAAGACCGTCCTGAGGACTACGTGATCGCGACTGGGGAGTCGCACACCCTCGAAGAGTTTGTAGAGACGGCCTTTTCGTGGGCCGGACTCGATTGGCAAGCCTGCGTTGTGTTGGACCCGGCTTTGTTGAGACCGGCGGACATCACTTTTGGGAGAGCGAACCCGGCACGAGCGCGAGAGCGTCTCGGCTGGCAGGCGCGGCACAAGATGCGCGATGTGGTGAGAATGATGATCGAGGCGGAGCGCGAGGACCTCTGACTTCTGACTTTTGACCTCTGACCTCTGACCTCTGACTCTTATGCTTGATCAAATCACGCCTGTCATCCTGACCTACAACGAAGCACCAAACATCGGACGCACACTCGAGCGGCTCGAGTGGGCGCGTGACATCGTCGTGGTTGACAGTTTCAGCGATGACGAGACGCTCGCGCTTGTAGAGAGAACTCCACAGGCAAGATCGTTTCAGAGGGAATTCGATTGCCTTGCGAATCAATGGAATTTCGCGCTGAACGAAACCGGCATAACTTCGGACTGGCTGCTGGCCCTTGATGCTGATTACGTGTTGACGCCGGAGATGGTCGACGAGCTGAGTGAGCTGCAGCCCGCCCAGTCGACGACAGGCTATCAAGCGCGGTTTGTTTACTGCGTGAATGGTGTCCGTTTGAGGGGCTCGGCATATCCTCCAGTAACCGTGCTTTATCGTCGCGAGGGAGCCTGGTATCGGCAAGACGGCCATGCGCATAGAGTGGTGATCGACGGGACGGTCGAAATTTTGCGCTCTCGCATTCTGCATGACGACCGGAAATCATTTAGTCACTGGCTTGGCGCTCAGGACAAGTACATGCGGCTTGAAAAGCAAAAGCTCATAGAATCCGCGTGGCGCGAGCTGGGATTGGCTGATCGTTTGAGAAAGACTCGGATCGTCGCTCCGCTTGCCATTCTGTTCTACTGCTTGTTCGTGAAAGGCGCGATCTTCGACGGGCGAGCAGGGCTCTATTACACATTCCAACGATTGGTATCCGAATTGATCTTGTCGCTTTACCTGATCGAGCACGCATTGAATCGACGAGAGACGCAAGTCGTAGCCATCAAGAGCGAAGGGGAGACTGCTGCTTTGACCGCGGTCAGACAGAGGAAGTGAGGGTTGAGGTTTTGGGTCCAGGGTTTTGGGTCCAGGGTTGTAGCCCGCGAAGCAGGCGACAGCGTGTAGCCCAGGGCGAGTCCGCGAGCCCTGGGTTGTGCGTCGCGCGTTCCAAGCCCGCGAAGCGGGCGACAGCGTGTAGCCCAGGGCGAGTCCGCGAGCCCTGGGCTGTGCGTCGCGCGTTCCAAGCCCGCGAAGCGGGCGACAGAGTGTAGCCCAGGGCG
>CAZOOE010000385.1:0-6662 GCA_964581275.1 uncultured Clostridia bacterium | reverse complement strand
GGTCAGCTCGATAGCCTTTAGCGACGCGACCGTGAAAGGTACAGAACTTAACTTTGACGTGACGGGCGCGTTAAACCTTGCGTCGCTAAAGAGCGGAGAGGTAACGGTCAAAGGAGTCAAAGGCACGCTCTCGGTCGATCGCGACAAGGCAAGCCTTTCGCGGTTTACTGCTGAGACTCTCGGCGGGAGTGTCTCCGGTTCCGCTACCGTGGCGTACGGAGGCGGGTCATCGAAGGTTGACGTCGAGTTCAAGTCCATCGACCTCGATCAAGCTGCCACGCTCGCCTCGGCGAAAGATGTGAAAGTCCGAGGGACCGTCAACGGAAGCGCGCAGGTCACTTTTCCGCGCTTCGATTACAAGGCAGCCACCGGCAGAATAAACGCCACGTTCGACGCCGCAGTCTGGCCGACTGAGCAGGAGGGAGAATCGGCCCCGGCTAACGGAGAGATCAACCTCGTTGCAACCGGTCGCGCAGGCTTAACCATTGAGCACGCCTACGTCCGCTCGAAGCGAAGCGATCTAACCGTGACTGGTGGAATCGGATGGGACGGCGCCGGATCACTAAACGTCAATTTCAAATCTGAGGATATGTCCGAGGTCCAACGGGCGGTCGATGCATTCGGCGTGATACCCAACGCGGTTAAGCTTGATTATGAAATTGCTCTCGAGGGTGAGGGCGCATTTAACGGCAAAGTGGAAGGTAAACTGTCCGAGCCTGCTGTGTCCGGCCACGTCAAGCTCGCAAGCATCAAACAACACGACGAAGATACCGGTTCATTCGAGGGCGATATCTCTTACACATCGTCCCTTCTGCGAGTTGATCAGGCTTCGCTCGTGCGGCCCGACGGTTCGCGCGCCGACTTCAGCCTGAACGCGCCGCTTCCGATCAGCGACAATGTCGCCATCAAGGCGAACGTTCAGAACTTCGATCTCAGGGCGATTGCTCAGACGATCTCGGCCGGACTTAAGGAAAGGGTAAGTCGCGGAGTAATAAACGGTACACTCGATCTTCAAGGCTTACCAGGGCCGCGCACGATCGAAGGTACCGCGAACCTCACGCTCGCCGCAGTCGAGTACAATCCGCCTCCGCTGGAAGACGGGCAGGAGGCCAAGAAGGTTTCCTTACCTGAGTTGACCGGGAGCCTCACCCTATCTAAGAGCGTGATCAACGTAGAGAGCCTGCGAATGCGGATCAACGACTGGGAGCTTGCGGGGCGCGGGAACTACAACCTGGATACTTACGAGTATTCGATCGACGCGAACGGCAAGAACATCGATCTCGGTCAGGCGTCCGAAATAGCTGAAACCGCCAGGCTCTCGGGCAAGGCAGACGTGACCGTGGTTGGGCAGGGGCGGTGGGGCAAGCAAGAAGACTGGTCCAACGTTCATCTCAACGCGACCATCCAGGGACACAATGTAGCAATCGAGGGGCGTGACTTCGGCGACGCGAAGGTCGTCGCATTCACCGATGGTGGGATTCTAAAAGTCGAAGCGTCGGGAAGGCTGCTGGATCAGCAACGAACACTGGAGGCAACGGTCGATCTGCGTGATCGAGATCACTATCCGGTAAACGCTGACATAGATTTTACCGACGCCGACATCGGCCCCTATCTCGGATTGGTAGCGCCCGAATTAGCGGACATCAAAGGGAAGGCGACAGGCTCGATAAAGATCTCGGGTCCGCTCCTCGAGACCGACCGGATTCAGGCGGTGGCAACGTTTACAAACCTCGACCTGGGGGGTGGGATCTGGGAGCGCAAAACCTAAAAGATAAGAAACCAAGGGGATATCGTCCTGACCGCCACGCCTCGCGAGGTGACGCTCAATCGTGTGATGTTCACCGGAGAGGGTACCAGCATCACTCTCGAGGGCACCCTTTCACGGGAGGAATCGAAGTCGAATCTTTCGGTCAACGGCGAAGTCAATCTAAAACTTTTGTCATCATTTACCCCGACGGTGTTCACAACCGGAATCGCAGAGGTGCAAGCATCGATCGTCGGCAAGCTTGAGGCGCTGCAGCTCCTCGGAAGCGCCAACCTGCGCGATATCGGGGTTCGGATCCTTGATTTCCCGATCTCGATGGCTCGCGGCAACGGCCAGATCAAATTCACATCGAATCAGGCGGTGATCGAAAACTTTGTCGGCGCTACACCGGGAGGCGGGACAATCGCGATCGAAGGTGGCGCCGCGTTATCGGGGCTCGCGCCGGTTCAATGGCGGCTTGAAGCAAAGGCCGATCAGATGGGAGCGGAATATCCGAAAGACACCCAGACGGTGGTTGACGCGCAGGTAACTCTCGAGGGCAATCGCAGGCTGCAGATTCTGAGCGGAAGCGCCCAAGTGCGGCGTGCCTCTTACACCAGAGACATAACTCTGGAAGAGCTGATCACAACGGGCGGCCCGTTCCAACCCGATTTCCTGGAGGCGGGCCCGGGCGGGTCGGGGGGGCCGTCTGGCTTGCCGACAGTGATTGACCTCCACATCACCGCCGACAATACGCTTATCGTAAAGAACAATCTAGCTGATGCAATTGGCAGTGCATACATAAACCTGCGCGGATCGCTTGATGAGCCTCAAGCGTCCGGCCGAATTCTGTTGACTCGCGGTACGCTCAACTTCAGGAACGGGAGATACGATCTCTCGCGCGGCTTATTGACCATACCGGGCCGGCGCGGCGCCGAGCCTACGGTCGACTTTCAAACCGAGACGGATATTCGAGGCTATCATATTTCGATCAACTTCAGCGGAACCATCGCCAAACTTCAGACGACGGTGAGGTCCGAGCCGGAGTTGCCCGAACCTGACATCATCTCGTTGATCTTGAACGGAAGTATCCTGGGCGACCGCTCGACCGCACAGGCGGTGACGCAAACGGGCTTGGGATTGGCGCAGTCGATTCTATCCGAATCGCTTTTGGAGAAAGTCACCCAGGGTAAGCAGCGGTTGTTCGGTCTCAGCCGTTTCTCGATCGATCCGTTGTTAGTCGGACGAGGCAACGACCCGACTGCCAGAATCACAATCGGCCAGCGAATCGCGAAAGATCTGACGGTTACTTATTCCCAGAATCTCACGTCGGGCGTTTCAGGAATTGATCGCGTGGTGCTGGTCGAGTATCGATTGAGCAATCGCTTTTCAGTGGTCGGCATTCGCAATGAGCGTGGCGAGTTAGGTTTTGATATTCGGTTAAGGAAGAAGTTCTGACAGGGCGAAGAGCAAACAGCAAATCGATCGAGACCGCTAGGTTTTGAGGTCCGTAGATCCGAATGTTCGTTATGGTTTTCAATCACCGAGCAATTCGACGGCGAGGTTATAGGCTTTGCCCTTCGCCATTCGCACTTCACTCATTGCGCTTTGCCCTTTGCCCTTTGCTCTTTGCGTTTCTCACTTTGCCTTCTGCGCGGGCCAGCGATACCGGAGACTTCCTTGGGAGGCGGGTCACCAGGGTCGACGTAGTTATCGAAGGCGCGCCAAACTCAAGTGCCAAGGAGATGCGTTCGTTGCTCGACGTCGCTGCGGGTCAGGACTACTCGCCGATTCGCGTACACGATTCTCTGGTGAGACTCTATCGCTCAGGATTGATTTCTGGGGCACGAGTCGAAGGAATGATCGATGGCGCAAACGGCGTCGCGGTGCGGTTCATCGTAAAGCCACAGGCGCGCATCGAGAATGTCGTATTTGAGGGAGCGCCGATTTTTCCGGCGGCAGAGCTCAAGGCTAGATTGAATCAACTCGACGCTGGAGAGCGGCTCTCTGTCGGCGCTGTTACCCGGGGGCTCGGCGACCTTACTGCCTACTATTCCGCGCGCGGCTACTATCAGTCAAAGATTGCTTATGACGTCCGGCTCGACAATACCAGCACACGAGCGACTGTCGTATACAACATCACCCCCGGCGAGCAGGCACGTGTGTCGGCGTATCAGTTGACGATCAAAGGCGAGAAGATCGATCTCTCGAAGGTGAAGCCGACGATAACGGAGGGACAGCCCTTCAATCAGACCCTCGTGCAGGACGTGATGGAACACATCAAGGAGGCATATCTCAAGAAGGACTACCTCGCTGTGCGGGTTACCGTTAACACTGCACCGGATCCAAACATCAACAAAGTAGCCGTGGCGATAAACGTCGAATCGGGGCCGCGCGTTGAGATAGTGGTAGCGGGTCTACCAATCGACGCCAAGCAGAGGAACAAAGTACTCCCGTTCTACACTCATGGTGGTGTCGACGATTTTACCCTTGAAGAGGGAAGGCGCAGCCTGATGGATTATGCGCAGCGCCAGGGGTACTTCTTTGCGGAGGTGACGCGTCCGGATGCGCCTGATCTCTCGAAGCCGTCCGTAAAGCTAACGTACACGGTTGATCCGGGAGGGCGATACAAGCTCGGGAACATCGAAATTCATGGAGTGGATGTAATACCGCATCGAGCTCTCGAAGATGAGATGAAGTCCAAGATGGCCAGCCCAATTCCGCTGCTGGGCCGGCGCGGCGTCACTAGCGATGACATGCTACGACAGGACGCAAATCTCGTCTCGAAGCGATTGCGATCGCTCGGTTATCGCCGAGCGCACGTCGATGTTAGGCGCGGCGTATCTCCGAAGGGTGAAAGGCTAATTATCACGTTCGACGTTGACCAGGGACCTCGCACCTACGTGGAAGAAATCGGCATGCGCGGGAACGAATTGATGACTACTGCAGAATTGGGCAAACGGTTATCAATAAAGGCCGGGGATCCCCTGGTTGAAAGCGTCGTGACTAGTGATGCCGATCAACTTCTTTCGGCCTACACCGGTCCTGGATTCGCTTCGGCGGAAGTCGCGTATGACGCAGTTGACCTGGGAGGCATTGACGGCCAGGACCGAGTGCGCCTGATGTTCAACGTTACCGAAGGGAATCGGGCTCGCATTCACGGAGTAACGACACGCGGCGCCGCAGTCACAAACATCCGTCGTCTTGCGAACGACTTCTACCTATTCAAAACTGGTGATTGGCTTCGTGCGGACCAACTCCAAGAGACCGAGCGTCAGCTCTATGAGACCAATGCCTTCAAGTCGGTAACGATCAGCGCGGACGCGGTCGGTCAAACGGTAAACGGGATCGAAGAACGCGACGTCACCGTCAACGTCTTGGAATCCAAGCGTCGCGATGTAATCTACGGGCTTGGGTACCAGACCAACACCGCCAACACCAAGACCATCCCCGGACTTAACTTCCTCGCGGGCGTCCGCGGGCTGACTCAACTCACCTACTCGAATCTTTTCGGCAAGTTGTATACCGCCAGCACCCAAGTTCGCGTTTCACAGAACGAGTTATTCGGCCAGATATCGTTTCAGAATCCGCGTCCGTTCGGTACGACACTGCCAGCGCTGATTTCGCTTTTCGCTCGGAGGCTTGGTGAGAAGAGTTTTCGCACCGATCGTTACACCATGAACTTCCAGCTCGAGAAGCGCTACTCGCTCGACTTCATAGTCTATTTTAGCTACTACTTCGAGCGCATCAGCATCTTCGATCTTCCGTGTTCGGTGCCGAGCGCCGATTGCGAGGGGCTGACGTTGGAAGAAATCCAACGAGACTCGCAGCCAATTCGGCTCGGCCGAATCGGTCCAAGCTTCTTGCGTGATAAGCGTGACAACAAATTCGATCCCACGTCGGGCAATCAAACTCTTGGAAGCTTCTTCGTTGCGGCGACTGCGCTGGGCGGCAGCGAACAGTTCCTGAAGTTCTACATCGAACACGATCGCTTCTATCCGATTCGCCGATTCCGCGAGACGGTCTATTCATTCTCGAGTCGGCTTGGGCTTGCCACCCCGTTCGGCGGGAAGAATTCTCTTCCGATCTCGGAACGGTTCTTCGCCGGAGGGGCCCGCGACCTCCGCGGCTTCGGTTTTGAAGAAGCTGGACTTCAGATATTGGTCCCCAAGCGAGATTCAAACGGCAACGTAATCAAGGACGCTAACGGCAACACTGTGAAGATATTGAGTCCGCTTGGGGGCAACGCAGTGCTGGTGATCAACAACGAAGTGCGGTTCCCACTGTTCGGACCGATTGGCGGAGTGTTGTTCTCTGACACCGGAAATGTCTTTACTCGAGTGCGTGACATCAAGCCAGGTAACATAACCAACACGGTTGGCTTTGGGTTGCGGCTTAAGACGCCGATCGGTCCGGTCAGGTTTGACTATGGGTTTCTGGTTGTCAACAGGCCGCCGGGAACATCGGCGTCGCACAAACACTTCACAATTGGACAAACGTTTTGATGTATCGAACACCAATTCATGGACTGATGGCTCTTGGGGGGCTTTTGGTTTGTCTGATTCTGCTTGCGCGCGTTGAGGCGCAGCAAACAATTGATCAGATACTAACACTGGTCAACGACGAAACAATCACGCGAATTGATTTGCTTTGGAGCATCGCGATGGACCCCCAGGCGCCCAGCCCGGTCGGTCCGGTGGGCGCTGATGTTCTTAGCAGAAAGCTGGACGTAATGATTGATGAGCGGCTCATCGCTCAGGAAGCAGCAAGGATCCCGACGACCGAAATAAGCAGGGACGAGATCGAAAAAAAGTTGAATGAATTGATAAAGAGTTTTGCATCTGAAGCCCAGTTTCGAGAGCGCACAGGTTCTGTGGGGCTCACTCAGCAGAAGATTGAAGAGCTGCTAAGGCAGAGG
>CAZOOE010000384.1:4414-6664 GCA_964581275.1 uncultured Clostridia bacterium | reverse complement strand
GCGCGCCCGGCTCGGGGAACGAGCCCCGGGCGGGAAGGCCCGAATTGGGCTCCATGGGAAGGTCCAACGTCGGCAAGTCCAGTTTGATCAACAGCCTGTTAGGTGCGCGCCGATTGTGGCGTACCAGCTCAACGCCGGGACGTACACAGCTTATCAATTTCTTTTTGATAAACAATACGTTCCATTTTGTAGACCTGCCCGGTTACGGCTACGCGCGAGTGCCACGGGATGTGAAGAAGCTCTGGGGGCCGATGGTCGAGAAATATCTTGCAACCCGGCCGGGCCTTGTGCTATCTATTGTCATCACCGATTCGCGGCACGAGCCCACCGAATTAGATCTACGAATGAAAGAGTGGCTTGAGGCGAGGGGGAAGCCGTTCATCATCGTTGCAACCAAGGCTGACAAGCTCAGCAGCAATCAGTTAAGGGCCAGTCTCAGTCGCGCGTCGGAGGTCTTGGGCAGTAGCGAGCTTGTCGCGTATTCGGCGGTTACCCGCAGTGGAGCGGCCCGTATCTGGAAAGAGATCACCCGACGAATTTCGGATCGCGGATTTCCGATTGAGACCAAGTCCTCCTTATAATCTGAAATCCCAAATCCGCAGTCTGAAATCCGCAATCCGCAATTTGTAAAATCCCGGTGACAAACTGCGCGCAGCACCCTCGAGGGCTCCCGGCTCGCGCGAACGACACCTTAACCCAATGAGGCAATTAGAACAGTCATGGCAGAAGAAGTTGATCAACTAATGGACATCGGCGAGCTAAAAGAGATGTCCATCTCAAAGCTCACCCAGATCGCAAAGGAACTGGACATCCCGGGCGCAACCGGCATGCGCAAGCAGGAGATAATCTTCAAGATCCTGCAGGCCCAAACCGAAAAGTCTGGATTGATCTTCTCGGAAGGCGTGCTTGAAA
Source organism: uncultured Clostridia bacterium (assembly GCA_964581275.1). Lineage (GTDB taxonomy): Bacteria > Acidobacteriota > Blastocatellia > UBA7656 > UBA7656 > Onstottus_A. The sequence continues at coordinate 5,752 of CAZOOE010000384.1, read as the reverse complement.
CGCTCCCCGACGGATTCGGTTTTCTGCGCGCACCGGACTACAACTACCTCCCCGGACCCGATGATATCTATGTCAGCCCCTCACAGATTCGCCAGTTCGATCTGCGTACCGGCGATACTATCTCGGGACAGATTCGCCCGCCGAAAGAAGGTGAGCGCTACTTCGCGTTGATCAAAGTCGAGGCCATCAACTTCGAACCGCCTGAGATGGCGCGCGATCGAGTCTTCTTCGACAATCTGACGCCGCTTTATCCAAATGAGAAGCTGAGGCTCGAAACCGATCCGGAGAACCTGGCGGCTCGGGTACTCGATTTGATGACGCCCATCGGCAAGGGTCAGCGCGCGCTCATCGTCGCTCCGCCACGCACCGGCAAGACAATGCTGCTTCAGAACGTGGCCAATTCAATCACACGCAACCATCCTGAAGTAACGCTGATTGTGTTGCTGATCGATGAACGACCCGAAGAAGTCACCGACATGCAGCGCTCGGTTCACGGGGAGGTGATTAGCTCAACCTTCGATGAACCGCCTACCCGACACGTTCAGGTAGCCGATATGGTGATCGAAAAGGCGAAGCGATTGGTCGAGTATAGACGCGACGTCGTAATCCTGCTCGACTCGGTAACTCGGCTCGCACGTGCGCACAACTCCGTCGTCCCTCCGTCGGGTAAAATTCTGTCGGGTGGTATAGATTCGAACGCGCTTCAAAAGCCAAAGCGCTTTTTCGGTTCCGCACGCAACATCGAAGAAGGCGGCTCGCTCACGATTATTGCCACTGCGTTGATCGATACAGGCTCACGTATGGATGACGTGATCTTCGAAGAGTTCAAGGGGACCGGCAATTTGGAAATCAACCTTGACCGCAAGCTCACAGAAAAGCGCATATTCCCATCGATCGACATCAACAAGTCCGGGACGCGAAAGGAGGAGCTGCTACTGGCGCCGCCCGACTTCAACCGCATTATCGTTTTGCGCCGAGTGCTGTCGCAGCTTTCACCAACCGAGGCCATGGAGCTGTTGCTTGACAAGCTTAGCAAGTCCAAGTCGAATTCAGACTTCCTCGACTCTATGCAATCGCAATAGCCGCACCTATTTCAACAGCGGGCCTCGCCACGAGTGCCACTAGTGAGGCTAAAGGTCCGAGCAGTCACCGAGAGGTGAAGTAGCGACCGCTCCGCCCGGTCCCGTTATTTCCAAATCGTACGTGACTCGCACGGTTTCCTCTGGTTTGCCCCTTAGCCCCATCCTGTGGATGGACCCCAAAAATGGACCTGTTCCCGTTGCCCGCCGCCGCTCCGTCTGTTAAATCAAAACTTTACACGGCGGGCCTTTGCCCTCC
>CAZOOE010000384.1:2674-4404 GCA_964581275.1 uncultured Clostridia bacterium | reverse complement strand
CGCAAGCATCGACGCATCGTTTCTTTCAAGCCGCGCTTTTTCATCCAGTGTCTTCGAATTGTCTTTGGCTATCAAATCAGAAGACTTGTCGACAGGCGTGGTATTCAACCCATCACTTACTTTTTCATTTTTGCTTTCGAGTGATGCACTCGCTATGGCGTTTTGCTTCTGAAGCGCGCCTTTCTCTAAATTCATTCCCGTCGTTCTCTGGGAATGTTATTTTCCTTTGGTTTTGTTTTGGATGGAAGGCGGCCGTTTGGCGCCACTTCGATGCGCGTCGACACATTCACGCGGGGCATCGGAACCGGCATCGGAATCGGCATAGGTACACTTACGCCAAGCGGGATTCTTGCGCCTGCTCCGTCTTCATCCGCATCCTTATCGTCGTCAACATCTCTGTCCCTGTCGTCTTTCAGATCAATATCCAGATCGGCAGCTTTGTCAGCAGCTTTGCCGTCGCGCATCAGAATCAGCCCGAGCGCCCACGTTGCATTCTTGCGCACATCCTTGCTTTGATCCTTCATTGCCGCATTCAAACCTTGAACCGCGCGATGATCTCCCTTCAGACCAAGCGCCCATGCAGCCTGCGCCTTGACTTGCGTATTCTCATCCTTCAAAGCGGCAATCAATGGCTCTACCGCCCGCTCGTCGCCTTTCAGCCCTAAAGACCACGCTGCCTTCTCCCGCACACGCCATTCACCATCGTGCAATGCATTGATCAAAGGCTCGACTGAATTTCTATTTCCCTTCAGCCCAAGCGACCACGCTACTTGTTCGCGCACTCTGGCACTTTCGTCTCTGAGCAGGGCGTTAGACAGCGGCTCGATGGCGCGGGCGTCGCCTTGAAGTCCCAGTGACCACCCGGCTTTCTCTCGCACTCTCGATTCGCCATCTCCCAAAGCCACAATCAGTGGCTCTACGACGCCCTTGTCGTGTTTTAAGCCCATCCCCCAGACAGCGTTCTCGCGGACTCGCACGTCGCCATCTCGCGAACCGGCAATCACCGGCTCAACCGTCCGCGGATCATTTATGACGCCGAGTGACCATATCGCATTCATTCGAATTATCGGATTCGCACTTCGCGCTACAGAAATCAGCGGCTCAACCGATTGCTCACCTATTGCCGCAAGCGCCCCGGCCGCTATACGGCCCGGGGTCGTTGGCTCGTCGCTGCTGAGCTTGCCGCGCCAATTGCGCTCGCCGCAATAAATGTCAGTGCTTATCTGTGCGTCGTCGCTGAGCATTTGAATGAGCTGCGGGATAGCCTTAGCCGCGCGCTTGCCCAACTCACCAATCTGGCACGCCGCGCTTGCTCGATCAGTCGGGTTCGGGGAACTGAGCGCGCGTATTCTTTCCGCCAGGTCGGCCGGGGCGCTGTTAGTATCCTGTTCCGGTCCAGAGTTAACTGAATTCGTAGATACGGTGCTTCTCGCCTGAGTCACGTACAACGCTGCGAAAAGAGAGAGGACCGCCACCGCGGTCGCGATCAGGATTTGCCGTTTCATTCTTAAGAACCCCCGGTGAATTGATGACAGCGCAAGAGCGCGTTTGTCATTCCATCCGGCACCCCCAAGGCGTGATTCGAACTATACTGAGAGTGCCAGACAGTGCGGCCCGGGCACAGGCCAAGTCCAATTGAGCTAACCCGACAAACAGAATATCGGCCCAAGGTTGATTTTGTTTCCGCTTGCTCTTCGGCGGCGCGCGCGACGATATGCAGATGCGGGTTC
>CAZOOE010000384.1:0-2664 GCA_964581275.1 uncultured Clostridia bacterium | reverse complement strand
TGGTTTGTGATCTTGCGGCGGTCGTCTGTTCGGATTCCACCAGAAACTCCCACACTGACACCAACCCCAACTCCGATTCCAACTCCTCCGCTTACTCCCCCCGCGACGCCTCCAGCGACGCCCCCGCTTATACCAGAAGCCACGCCACCCGTAACACCTCTAGCGATACCCCCGGCAACTCCGCCCGAAACACCGCCTTGTGGCCGACCATCGCGATCGGCTTCGATCTCGGTCTCAACCTCGGCCTCTGGCTCCGGCAGGCCTATAGGTGCGCCAGCGCTTTGCATCAGTAACATTCCGAACGCCCAGGCGGCTTTTTGTCGCACGCCTTTGTCAGGATCTTTCAGCGTGTCCTTCAACGCATGCGCCGCCCTCGAATCTCCCTTGAGGCCAAGAGCCCAGGCGGCCATTTCGCGAACGCTCGCGCTCGTATCTTTCAATGCCGCAATTAGTGGCTCGACAGATTGTTTGCCTCCTTTGAGTCCAAGCGCCCACGCAGCTTTCTGGCGCACGTCCGAGCTCTCGTCTCCCAAAGCGACAACCAAAGGTTCTGTCGAGCGAGCATCTCCGATGAGGCCCAATCCCCAGGCAGCTTGTTCGCGGACCTGCCAACTGGGATCCCTCAACGCGCCGACCAGCGCATCTATCCCGTTCGGTCGCCCTCTCAGCCCAAGCCCGTATGCAGCCTTCGCCCGCACTTGCCAACTCTGGTCTTTCAAAGCCTCGATCAAGGCCCCGACCGCTTGCGGATCGCCGATTTGCGTAAGCGCGAAAAGCGCGTGCTGCCGCACTTCGGCGTCTTCATCTTTCAACGCCTCCCGCAATGCTTCGACCGCGGCGCTGTTGTCTTTTTGCTGAATCGCCACCCGGGTTCCGGTCGCCTCCTGGTCGCCTTGTGCGTCCTCAGCTTGCAGAGCGGAGGTTTCGCCCGAAGACTGTTGAGCAATCTGGTCAACACGAGGATGCTCGGTTCTAACGGCTAGCGCGCTTGATCCCGGGTCGTAGGCAGGCTCTGTGCTCGATTCCAGCGTTGACTCAGCGCGTGGCGCCCTGGCCGCCTGAGCCTTCGCCGTCAACCGCATAGTCGACAACGGCAGTACAACACAGATGATGACTACCCCGACCGAGATCGCGGCAAGTCGGTTCAACCCCTGTCGCCTTAAGTCCGGGTCCAGGATTGCTAGCAACCGACCTTCCAGTTCGGAGCGGCGAGCTATTGCCACCGCCACCAGTGAAGAGCACCTGGAAGAGCGAAACGTTCGTGCCATTTCAAGAAGGTGACCGGCATACTCTGAGGCCTTCGTTCCAACGTGTATCACCTGATCGTCACAGGCTCGTTCGCGCTCAATCCGAAGCTGCCGAGTCGCCAGCCACACCAACGGATTGAACCAATAAATGGAGCAAACCATTTGAGCGACAAGTTGCGTCAGGCAATCCCATCGCGTCACATGAGCAAGCTCGTGCACTAGCACCACCTGACGACGCTCATCCGGCCAGGCGTCCGCATCCGCGGGCAGCAGGATCGACGAGCGGAACAGCCCGCAAGTCACCGGCATCGTGATGCGCGGGGTCTTAAGCATCTGTACTCTACGCGTGAGTCCAATTTGCCATGCAATATCGGCCGCAGTGTTTAGCCAGGTGGAATCGCTAATCCTGCTCGCCCGGCGCGCAATCCACCAGATACTCACCGTGCCAATAAGCAGACGGCCGATAACCAACAGCGTACCCACAAGCCATAACATCATTGCCCATCGGACCCATCCACCTTGCGTAGATATCGTGTCAGATAGCCAGCGCGTGTTTGACGCCGTCTTAGAGGCCAGGGTATTTGATTCGACTCTTGTCGTTACAGGTTCGTTTCCGGCGCTTATGAGCTCTGGCGCGGGGAGCGACATGGTCGCCGGAGAGTTCGCAAGAACCTCAGGCGCACCCGACGTGAATGAAACGGCTTCAATCGGCGCCGAGGGCAGAACGGCAATTTGCCAGACCGGCAAGCCCAAAGAGAGCACAGGCAGTGCAAGCAAGCTAGTCAGCGCCAAAGTCCACACAAGGTGCCGTGCGGCGGCTGACGCGCGCTTGAGCACCAGGCACAGCGCGGCGGCGGCGATCAGCATCGGGATCCCCTTTATCGAAGCGGTCAAGAGATGCTCAGTCAATACAGAAAACTCCGCCGAACCAAGTAACCAGTCCATGGCTAGCGTCCCTCCTTTCTGGCTTTTTCTATCAACCGCGACAACCGTTCCAGTTCTTCGTCCGACATTTTGGCCTTTGTCATATCAAGCAACGCAGCTACTGTTTGCTCAGTTGAATTATCGAAGAAGGTCTGCACCAACTGTTTCAACGCCGATTGCCTTGCTTTGTCACGAGAAAGCGTCGGAAGGTAAACGTATCGTGGCCCGTCCTGATCGTGTCTGAGATAACCCTTTTCCTCCAGCAGTCGCAACATGGCCCGCACCGCTGAATAACCGGGAGGTTCCGGCATATTCTCGAGGACTTCTGCGGCAGTTGCCTGCCCTAGGCGGTATACGGCATCCATGATCTGGCGCTCGCGGCGACTCAGGTGCAAATGCAGGTTCTGTGTCATGGCGGACTCCTTACTCTCTTTCGACGTGCTAATTTCTTAGCACCACATCCGGTCGGTTGTCAACAGAAAAATGCTAATTT
>CAZOOE010000383.1:0-6664 GCA_964581275.1 uncultured Clostridia bacterium | reverse complement strand
GATTTTCGCTATGCCGTTCGGATGGCCGTCAAGGGACCAGCATTCACCGTCGTTGTCGTGGCCGGGTTAGCCCTGGGCATCGGCGCCAACACCGCAATCTTCAGCGTGGTGAATTCGATTCTGTTGCGTCCGCTTCCCTACCGCGACCCAGGCCGCCTTGTGATGATCTGGATGGACAACAAGCGAATGAACGTCGATCAGGACATACATTCCTACGCGAACTATATCGACTATCGCGACCAGAACCAGGTCTTTGAATCTATGGCCGCCTACAGCGGAATAAGCCTGAACCTTGTTGGCACCGGCGAGCCCGAAAGAGTCATCGGAGCGGCGGCAACCGCGAGCTTGTTCGAAGTACTCGGTGTGGATCCACAGATGGGTCGCGTCTTCACTACCGATGAAGAACAGGTAGGCAGAGACAAGGTGGTGGTCCTCGGTTACGGACTCTGGCAGCGACGCTTCGCGAAAGACCCGAATATCATTGGCCAGCAGATCCTGGTCAGCGATGTCTCGCGCACGGTGATCGGAGTGATGTCACCGAGTTTCAAGTACCCGCACAAAGATGCCGAAATATGGGTGCAATTGGCGGTCGATGAGAATCGCAGGGGGTCGCGCGGAAGCTTTGGGTACTACGCAATCGGGCGGCTCAAGCCCGGCGTCACGAACGACCAGGCGCGCGCGGAAATGAGTTCGATCGCCAGCAACCTCGAACGCCAGTATCCCGACATTCTCGAAGGCTACGGCGTGAACCTAGTACCGCTGCACCAACAAGTCACCGGCAAAGTTCGGCCCGCCCTGCTGGTGCTGCTTGGAACGGTAGCGTTCGTGTTGCTGATCGCCTGCGCGAACGTCGCAAACCTGTTGCTCGCCCGTGCGGCCGGCCGCGAAAGAGAGGTCGCGATTAGAACCGCGCTTCGAGCGAGCCGAGTCAGGCTGATAAGACAGCTGCTAACTGAAAGCGCGTTGATGGGCCTCGCCGGCGGCGCCGTCGGGCTGGTAGTCGCGAAATGGGGACTGAGCGCGCTCATCGCCCTTAGTCCAGAAGACATTCCGCGGTTGGATCAAATCGGGATCGACGGCCGGGTGCTCGGCTTCACCGTATTGGTTTCGCTGGTGACCGGACTGCTGTTCGGGCTGGTGCCCGCGCTCCAGGCCTCAAAGCCCGACTTGAACGAAACGCTCAAAGAAAGCGGGCGAAGCTCGACCGCGGGCGTCGAGCGCCGCCGCGTTCGAAGCGCGCTGGTGGTGCTCGAGGTCGCGCTTTCACTGGTGCTGCTTATCGGTGCCGGCCTGATGATCAAGAGCTTCAGCCGGCTTCAAAAGGTCGATCTCGGATTCAACCCTGAGCGGCTGGTCTCGATGAACATCCAGCTCTCCAGAACAAAGTATCAGGGCTCGCAAAGCGCTGCGTTCTTTCGACAGCTCATCGAGCGCGTCGAAGCGATGCCCGGCGTCGAGTCGGCGGGAGCTATCAGCGCGATCTTTATCGACGCCTTGCCAAACTCGACCAATTTCACGGTCGAAGGAAAGCCTCCGGTTCCTGCCGCGGAACAGATCGAAACGCCGGTCGACATGGTGACGCCAACCTACTTTCGCACGATGGGCATCTCGCTGTTGAAGGGCCGAGAGTTCAGCGAGCAAGACGGATTGGACTCGACTCCAGTTGCGGTGATCAATGATACCTTTGCTCGGCGATTCTGGCCCGGCGACATGAATGAAGGTATTTGCGATTGCCGATTGGCGATTGCAACATCATTAAGAGTTGCGTCTTTGCGACTCTGCGTCTTTGCGTCTTTGCGTATCTTTCGCGTCTTTGCGCGAAACACATTCAGCGTTAAGTCACGTTTCGCGCAAAGGTGCGAAGAAACGCAAAGACGCAGAGCGGGTATCGCGTTGAATCGGGCAGTTGGCTAGTTTGTTTGGTTTCGTCTCTGTTACAAAGAGGTCACGATGAAAATCACACTCTGTTTGCTTCTCGCTGCGGCATTGGGCGTCGCGACGCTCGGAAGCGGATTGCTCGTCGCGCACCCAACGCAGAGGGCCATCAGTGCGACTGGCGACGCCGAGCGAATTGCGCACCTCGAACACCTGCTGGTCGGCTCGCAACAACAGCTCAAGATCCCAGCCATGTCCTGCGCGATCGTCAAAGATCAAAAGGTCGTGTGGGCAAAAGGGTTCGGGCATGCCGACGTCGAAAACAAGATTCCAGCGACTGAGCACACGTCTTATCACCTGGCCTCGCTCACCAAGACTTTCGCCTCAACGATCCTGATGCAGCTTGTGCAAAACGGGACGGTCAAACTCGATGATCCCGCTTCGAAGTACGGGATTCTGCTCGAAAGCGAAGGGGTCATCCGGGTGAAGCACTTGTTCTCGCACACCTCCGAAGGGAATCCGGGCGAACGTTACAGCTACAACGGTAATCGCTTCGCCGAGCTCGACAAGGTCATTCAAAAAGCGGCCGGCAAGTCGTTTGCGGAACTGCTCATCGCAAACATCCTCGATCCGCTCGATATGAATGAGACTGCCCCGAACGTATGGCCTGTCGCACAAACCAGATCGCCAGGCCATGCCGATCAGAAATCCGAGGACGAAGTAAAGGCGGCACTGATGAACCTGGTCGGTGCGCTCAACTCCAGCAACGTTGATCTGGCTGAACGATATCTCACACCGCAACAAAACGCTTTTCGTCGAGACGGAGGATTACTTGCTCCGTTTGTCGACTCGCCCTCGCTGCGTGAAGACTTCCGCGCCGGGGTTAAAGTCAAGATCGAGGTCAGCGATCTCGAGGCCGCCACTTACGGCAATACTGCTTTGACGACCTGCATTCTTGGCCAGACGGTTATTCTCCCCGGCGGTCGCGTTCGAAACGACGGGCCGTTGCGCACGTCTATGGTCTGGACCAAACAAGACCAAGCGTGGAAGCTGGTTCACGCCCACCAATCGGCTTTAACCGATTCGACCATTTCCGAGAAACAACGGCAGAGGTTCGAGTCGGTTCGGAAGACAATGGCTCAGCCTTACCAGCTCGATGACAAGTTCAACGTTGTGAAAGGCAAGTACCCGACTCACTTCAGCGTGTCGGCCGGATTGATGTCGTCAGTGCTCGATATGGCGAAGTACGATATCGCGATCGATCAAAACCGCTTCGTGACTAAAGCGACTCAACAACTCGCCTTCACGCCGACGGTTTCGACAAAAGGCGAGAACCTTCCATACGGTCTGGGCTGGTTCACCCAGAACTACAAAGGCACTCGGTTGATCTGGCACTACGGGTTTTGGCAATGCAACTCGTCGCTGATCCTGAAAGTTCCGGATCGAAACGTCACCTTCATCGCGATGGCCAACACCGACAACCTGAGCCGCTCGACTGATCTCGGAGCGGGAGACGTCACCAGCTCACCGGTTGGGCTAGCGTTCTTGAAGACGTTTATCTTTCCGGAGATTTTTGGGGGCCCAGTACCGGAGATCAACTGGCAGGGTTCGGTTGAAGAATTGAAGGAACAACTGAAGCGGGCCGAGGACAAGCCGTACGCTGACCTCGTGAAGAAAGAGCTGCTAAACCAGTCGCGATTCAACGCAAGCGTGGGAAGGCCCGGAGACTCAACGCCGATGTTCAAAGCCTACAGCGAGTTGTATGCGAAGGGACTGCCGGATGATCTTGGTTCGAAGAAGGCGATTGCCCAGATCGTGAGAGTGGCGGACAACGCAGATCTGACGGCCGAGTTCAAGCTGTCACAAGAGCAAAGCGTACGTGTCTTTGCTATCGGCGAAGGACAGAACGGCGAGATGTTCGATTTCGGATGGATCGAAGACGCGACCACCGGAAAGCGGATCTGGGAGATGAAACAACCCGACACAAAACCCGCCGGAGGCGCGCCGAAGAACCGCTTGATCGACACAAGCGTTATGCTGCCGGCCGGTCGCTACAAGTTGCATTACAAGACGGACGACTCTCATTCCTTCGACAACTGGAACGCATTTCCGCCGGCGATCAACTTCTGGGGCATCGCGCTCTACTCGAAGTGAGTTTGTAGTTCGGCCTTTCTTTTTTAGGCGGAAGTTCGTAAAGGTGCAGCGCCGCGATAGCTCATTACGAACTTCCGCCTAAAGAAAAGGCCGAACTACGAACTCTCTCAACACAACTGTGCGGTGACTGGGTCTCTAAACCAGAAGCCAGAAACCACAAACCAGAAACCTTGAACTCCGAACCTGAACCCCGAACCCCCTCTTGGAGGACGATCATGCAAACTCTAATTCAGGATCTTCGATACGCCGTCCGTGCGATGCTCAAGAGCCCTGGCTTCACTGCTGTGGCGATCGTCTCGCTGGCTCTCGGCATCGGCGCGAATACATCGATCTTCAGTGTAGTCAATGCCCTGTTGCTCAAGCCGCTTCCCTACAAAAACGCGGACAAACTCGCCCAGGTGTTCGCCGAGTACGACGTAACAGGAAAAGGAGTCGAGACTTCCGAGCTGTGGTCTTATCCGAAGTTCACGGCTTTGCGCGATCATAACGAATCCTTCGAACAAGTTGCCGCGGTCAGCGATCAAAACTTTCCGGTGACTGACTCCGAGAATCCCGAGCGGCTCAGCGCCGAGATGGTCTCGGCGAGTTACTTCCCGCTGCTTGGCGTCGAGGCAGCGATCGGCCGTACCTTCACCGCTGACGAGGATCAGAATCCCGGTGCTTATCCGGTGGTGTTAATCGGACACGGCTTGTGGCAACGCCGATTCGGTTCGGACTCGAGCGTGCTAGGAAGAACGCTCAGCTTGAACAAGGTGCCGCTGACGATCGTCGGAGTGCTGCCTGAAGGCTTCAAAGGCCAGAAGGGAACAGCGGATGTCTGGGTGCCGATGATGATGGCTCCTCAGCTCACCTTTCCGCGCCGGCTAATCTTGCCTTTCGCGAATTGGACGGAGATCATCGTCCGGCTAAGAGCTGGCGTGAGCCTGGCTCAAGCTCAAAACGAAATGGGGATTGTCGCGAAGAGCATCAGAGAAGCAGTTCCGGTTCCGGCACAGCTAGCCGGCAAGCTGCGCCCAGAATCGATCAGGCTCACGTCGTTGAAAGAAGCGAAGCTGGACCCGGCCATCGGCAGGTCCTTTCTGGTGCTGTTTGGCGCGGTCGGTTTTGTGTTGCTGATCGCGTGCGCCAACATTGCCAACCTGCTGTTGGGTCGCAGCGTGTCGCGTCAGAAAGAGATCGCCATAAGAATGGCTCTGGGAGCCAGTCGCAGACGACTGGTTCGACAGTTGCTGACTGAAAGCGTAGCTCTCGCTTTCGCCGGGGGGCTCGCCGGTTTACTCCTGGCTCTTTGGGGAGTCGAGGTCCTATCGACTTTCAAACCGGCGGTTCAGGCGCAGCACGGCAGCTACCTGAACGTGCTTGACTTCAGCAAGTCGAACATCGATGGTCAGGTGCTGATCTTCAACCTTCTTCTCTCGCTGATCACCGGCGTGATCTTTGGACTGTTGCCGGCGCTTCAAGCATCGCGGGCCGATGTGAGTGAAGCCCTCAAGGAAGGCGCAACCGGCTCGGGTGAGAGACACCGCGCCTTCCTGCCGCTCAATCCGAGGAATCTTCTCGCGATGACTGAAATCGCGCTCGCGCTGGTGTTACTGATCGGCGCGGGGCTGATGATCAGAAGCTTCGCGCGATTGCAGGCGCTGCAGATCGGGTTCTCGCCTGATCACGTGATGACGATGCGAGTCGAACTCCCTAAATACAAGCCCGAAGCTGCTGTCGCGTTCAACGAACAACTGCTCGACCGATTGAGTGCCCTTCCGGGAGTCGAGGCAGCGACAGTTGCGTCCGCAACCCCTCTATCGAACAATTCGGCGGGTACAATAATGCGAATCAAGGGTGACGCCGAAGGTCAAAGGGATGACCTGTTCGTCGGGCTTCAAAGCGTTGGGCCAAATTATTTCAAAACGCTTCGAGTGCCAGTGCTGAAAGGCCGAGCGTTTACCGAACAGGATCGCGCGGGAGCGAAACTGGTTGCGATTATCAACGAGAGCGCTGTCAGGAAGTTCTGGCCTGATGAAGATCCTGTCGGCAAGGAGATATGGGTCGGAGTCGGCTGGGAACGAGACCAGTACGGAGAAATCGTCGGAATAGTCGGCGACGTGAAATATGGAAAAGTCGAGGAGACCTTTGAGCCTCAGGTCTATCTTCCATACGCTCAGCCTACGGAGCCGGCGTCGTTTGTGCTGGTGCGCACCGCAGGCGACCCGACTCAGATAGTCTCGGCGGCGCGACGAGAAATCGTCTCACTCGACAAGAGCGTGCCGATCTTTGACCTAAGAACGTTGGAAGATCGAAGCTCGGACGCGAGCTCGCGAACGAGGTTCAGCGCGTTGCTGCTCGCCACGTTCTCAAGTTTGGCATTGGTGCTGGCATCGGTGGGGATTTACGGCGTGATGTCCTATGCCGTGTCGGGGCGAACTCGCGAGATAGGCGTGAGAATGGCTCTGGGAGCCCGGCCCAGGAATGTGCTTGGACTGGTGATGCGAGATGGAATTGCAGTCACCGTCGCTGGCGTGGTGGTCGGCGTGATGGGTGCGATGGCGGCGACCCGGGTGTTGGGGAGTCAGCTCTACGGTGTCGCCACGACTGACACATTAACGTACATCGTCGTTTCGCTGGTTTTAGCTGCGGTTGC
>CAZOOE010000382.1:0-6678 GCA_964581275.1 uncultured Clostridia bacterium | reverse complement strand
ACGGACCAACTCTCCACAGGCGTTAACCATTGTGGAGACGACGCTTCAAAAGATGGCGAGCGGCGGGATGTACGACCATATTGGCGGAGGCTTCGCTCGCTACTCAGTCGATGCGCGCTGGCTGGTTCCTCATTTCGAGAAGATGCTTTATGACAATGCGCTGCTGACGCGAATCTACCTGTACGCATATCAACAGACTAAGACGCCGCTCTATCTGCGCATTGCTGAAGAGACGCTCGAATACATCATCCGCGATATGACTGATCGCAGCGGTGGGTTCTACTCATCCGAGGATGCGGACAGTGAAGGCGAGGAGGGAAAGTTCTACGTTTGGGCCAGGGGCGAAGTGCTGAGCATCGTCGGCGGCCAGGATGGTGAACTCTTCTGCGAGTTCTACGACGTGACCGAGCAAGGAAATTTCGAGCACGGGCATTCCATCCTCAACACTCCGCGTTCGCTCGAGGAATTCGCCGCGGAAAAAGGCAAAAGCGCCGACGAAATCAGCAGGATCCTCGCTGGGGGCAAACGCAAGCTGTTCCATGCCCGCGAAGAGCGAGTAAGGCCGGGCCGAGATGACAAAACGCTGGCCGCGTGGAACGGCCTAATGCTTACCGCGTTCGCTGAGGCGGCGAACATCCTGGGTCGCGACGACTATCGAGAGGTCGCGATACGCACCGCCGAGTTCCTCACGACGGAGTTGATGAAAGACGGGCGGCTGCTGCGCACCTACAAATCGGGCCAGGCGAAACTAAACGGCTATCTCGAGGACTACGCGTACGTGATAGAAGGGCTGCTTGCAGTTTACGAAGCGACCTTTGAATTGAAGTTCTTCAAGCAAGCTCGGGAGCTTGCGGACACGATGACAGCCAGGTTCTGGGACGAACAAGATGGCGGTTTTTACTTCACGTCATCGGATCATGAAGAGCTGATTACGCGGACCAAGGACTACTTTGACAACGCGACGCCGTCCGGAAATTCTGTTGCGTCTATGGCGCTTCTAAAGCTCGGTCTGCTTGCTCGCGAGCAGGAGTATTCGCGCTGCGCGGTCGCAATTCTGCGCTCGCTACGTCCGGCAATGAGCCGCTACCCTAGCGCGTTTGGGTACATGCTGAGTGCGATGGATTTTTACTTGTCTGAACCCAAAGAGATTGCGATAGTGGGCGCGCTCGACTCGCACGAGGTCAGGTCGTTCAGCGAAGAGATCTATTCCCGGTATCTTCCTAATAAAGTTGTCGCGGCTTGCGAGCCGGACGACTCGGCCGCGATGTCAGAGATAGAGTTGCTGATGGGAAGAGCTGCGATGGCAGGCAAGGCTACGGCGTATGTGTGCCGGAATTACAACTGCCTCGCGCCGGCGACGACGGTTGAGGAATTAGCGGCTCGGCTAGATGAATAATGTGGGGTCGCGGACTCAAGCTCGCCGGTTGCGCAGCATTCAACGGCCTGACATGCGAGTCGAGGTAATGGACTGTGGTTGGGGTCGTGCGAACCGAGTCTCTCATCGAAGACGGTAGACGACACGCTATGACGGGAACAGCGGGGTAATCGCGCATTACGATTTGACCTTGATCTCGAATATCCGCGGCCAGAGCTTACCTGTCACGAAGATGCGTTTGTGCTCGGCGTCGTAGGCGATTCCGTTCAGGACGTTTTCCCTTCCCGTCTTGTCCGGCGGTGCGAGTATTCCTGCCAAGTCCAGAAATGACGTGACCCGTCCTGTTGAAGGGTCGATGCGCAGGATCAAATCCGTCTGCCAAACGTTAGCCCATATTTCGCCGTCGATCAGTTCCAACTCGTTTAACTCTTGAATTGGCTGGCCGTTCATCCTCACCGCCAGCTTTCTCACAAGCTTGAACGTCTGAGGATCGAGATAGAACAAGTCACTGCTGCCGTCGCTCAGGATCAGGTTTTTTTCGTCGTAGGTCAGCCCCCAGCCTTCGGTGTCATAGCTGAATTCCTGGCGTCGTTGAAAGGTAGTCAGGTCGTATACAAACCCACGATGCGATGTCCATGTGAGCTGGATGAGTCGGCCGTCGACCAGGGCCAGACCCTCGCCAAAGAGCTCGGGTGCGAGTTTGATCTCCCGCAACACTTTTCCCGATGGGAACTCCAGGCGTCGCAGCTTGGACTGGCCGTACTGGCCTGTGCTCTCATAGAACCCGCCATCATGCCAAAGGAGACCCTGGGTGAAGGACGTCGGATCATGCGGATAGCTGTTCGCAACCTCATAGAAGACCTGACGCGCACGTCCATCCGGGGCGGTCACCGGCTGGGAGACCGTCGCGCCAGCTGGTTGACCAGTAGGGTTCGAGCGCATCGAGACGAGTGTTAAAAGGGCAGCGCTTACTGCAATTGCAAGCGCGCAGCCAGCAATAACGACTCGTGACGTCTTATGTCTGGAAACCGATTTCCGGGCAGTGTTGCTTGCGCGTTTTTTCGTCATGATTCGTCTCCTAGACCCGTTCTTCGTCCTTGCGGAGGTGGATTATACGACGAGCGTACAAAGTGACGAAACGTCTTTGTGATGCCCAATGCGACTGTTGGAAAAGGATTGGGCGGCAGTCTATACTCGGCTCGGCGGCCTCTCCGAATTCCAGACGCGCGCCATTCTTTCGAGGAGCTTCGCTAAAATGAAAAGAACGAGCAAGGTATTCGTTGTCACCACTACTCCATTGGTATTCTTGTTGTTGCCCGCAATGTGCGTCGCAAAATCGGCCGATCCGCCACAACCAAGGGAGATCAAAGTCAGCGCTCGCCGATTTGAAGTCAGCCCCAGGACGATCGGCGTGAGCAGAGGCGAGCAAATCAAACTTGTCGTCACGTCCGAGGACGTTGACCACGGCTTTGCCATAAAAGAATTCGGGGTCGACCAGGAAGTCAAAGCAAAACAGACCAGAGTTATCGACCTTACCCCGAGCAAGGAAGGCCGGTTTCAGTTTACCTGCACGGTTCTCAGCGGAGACGGCAATCCGGATATGACCGGCGAGCTGGTCGTGACCGCCGCGCAAGCCGATGTCGCTTCGCAGATGAGGGTGACATTTGACTCCGCAGCCAAGGGTGTAGTGATAGTCGAATCCGGCGGCGAGCGTTTGAGAATCGATACTTCGACCAATACGGTCGAGCGAGTCTCCGAACTTGGGTCCTCGGGCACACAAACAACCGCGAAGCAGCCGGCCGAACCGGCCGTAACCAAAGAGAGGGAGAGCAGCAAGGCCTATGAGCCCTACGACTACCACATTGTGAATATCCCCACGCCAAAGGCGGTCCGGCGACACAGCTTGAATTTGCACTTTACCCACCGGTTTCAGGAGATCATCACCCCTTTCGATTCGGAGAAGACTGATCAGCACATCGCGCGAATCTCCAAGGACCTGTTGGGCCTGGACAGCTCGGCCGTTTCATCCTTCGGCGTAACTTACGGAATAACCGATCGGCTGTACGCTAACGTCTACCGCTCACCCCTCTGTCAACCGGGGCTATGCAAGACGATAGAACTGGGCCTCGGATATCACCTTCTCGATGAAACGGGCAGGTCTCCAGTCGCGTTGTCTGCTTATTATAGCGTCGAGGGCGATTACAATTTTACCGAGCGATACACCTACAACTTCCAGGCGATGATCGGACGTAGCGTTACCAGGTTCGTCAACGTATTTTTCTCGCCCGCCGCTCACGTCAATGCAAACCGCAGCGATCGCTTTAAGGAGTTCCTGTCTTCCCAGCCGTTGATCTCAAAGCTCCGGCTCGGGCAGCATTCAGGCTCATTCGGATTCGGCTTCAATGCGCGGGTTCGGCCAACGATGTCCCTGCTCTTCGAGTACACGCCACGAGTCGGGTTCAAGTTGGGCCAGATAACTCCCGACTTCGATCCGAAGATCGGACAATTGATCGGTTTCAAGAACAACTCCGAGGCCGAGATCGCGTTCGGCATCGAGAAGCGAATCGGGCGTCACGTGTTCTCCCTTACATTTTCCAATACTCAGACAACGACAACGGCGCGGTACAATTCGAGCAACCAGGCTCTGCCGCCGGACAAGTTCAGCATCGGCTTCAACTTGTTCAGACGACTGCTCTGATCAATGCGCCATCAACGAAACCCTGGTGGTGTTCAAATGGTACTCGCGTGCAATGCGTCTAATTACGAGGATCAACATGCTTAGATGGGCTTGTGCGTTTATTTTCGTTTTCACCTTCGCGCTATTGGCAACGGGTTGCAGGAAGCAACCAGCGGTAGAACATACCGGCAACAATACAAACGCTGGAAACGCGAATCAGCAGGGTCAACCAGCCGCGCTGGCGCCCTATGCCTTGCCAACACTCAAGGGCGACATCGAGCGGGCTTCTCTGGCGATATCGTCCGCGCAAGATGCGGTAAAACTAAACAAGTGGCAGGATGCCGTCGCGCTGCTGCAGAGCGCCGAGAAGAACGTGGATGAGGCGTTGACGCGCAAGTCTCGGTTGCGTGAAGAGTTTGAGGCTCTGAAGGCGGCAATAGAACGCACGATACCCCTGGTGGAGAATCGCGAAAAAGAATCTGACGGTCGGCTTGTCGAGTTGGGAACACGCATCGGCGCAATTAAGGTGAATACTTTTGCGCCTTGAAGCGTAGAGATACTCAAGCACAAAGGATCATTCCGTTTGCTTTGTCAAAAGCGTGACTCGCTGTCGACCACGACTTTGGCGACCATACCTTGGCGTACCTTTCGAGGGGCGCATGGTTTCATGGAACCGGAACGAGCATCTTCAGGTTCAACAAAAGCGTGGCGATGCCGAGGAACGAAAAGAAGCCCGCCACGTCGGTGCAAGTAGTAACAAAGACTGAGGAAGCTACCGCGGGATCAATACCAAGCCTTCGGAGCACAACTGGAATCAGGCTGCCTGAAATACCGGCGACGATCATATTGATTATCATCGCCATGGCGATGATAAGGCCGAGCCAGGCGTTTTTATAGAAGCCCGCAACGACCGCAGCACAAACGAGTCCGTTTATGAGTCCATTGCCCATACCGACCAGGGATTGCTTGAGGGCCACCCGCGTCGTCCCGACGAGTTCATTCATGGCCATCCCTCGAATGATGACCGTGAGAGTCTGGGTAGCCGCGTTACCGCCCATGCCGGCCACTATTGGCATAAGCGTCGCCAGGGCAGGCAGGCGGCTGATAGAGCCCTCGAATCGAGAAACGACATATGAAGCGAGAAACGCAGTCGCGAGGTTCACCAGCAGCCACGGCGCCCGCAATCTGAGCGAGCGAGACGTTCTCGTGTCAATACGCTCCTCCGCGGAAACACCCGCCAGCGCGAGCAGATCCTCTTCGGCCTCCTCGTGCAAAACATCTATAACATCGTCCACAGTAACGATCCCGACAAGTCTGTCCTCATCGCCTACGATTGGAATCGCCAACAGATTGTATTCTGCGACAAGCCTTGCCACCTTTTCCTGATCGTCACCGGTTCGCGCGCTGATGACGTCGTGGACCATTATGCGCTTTAGCTGGGTTGATGGCGGCGTCGTCAGCATCTTGCGCAGACTAACTACCCCGACAAGGTGATCTCTTTTGTCGACGACGTACACATAGAACACCATCTCGAAATCTTCAGACCTTTTCTGAAGGGCGGCCACAGCCTCGGCGATAGTCACGTCCTCATCGAGCGCGAAGTAGTTGCGGGTCATGATTCGGCCCGCGGTCCGCTCCTCGTGTTCCAGCAGCTCGCGAACATCGGCCGCGGGTTCCGCCTCCATCAACGTGATAACCTTGGCAGCGATAGAATCCGGCAAGCGTGACGCAAGGCTTGTGGCGTCATCGGCGGGCATCTTGCTCAAATACTTCGCTATCTGCGCCGGCTCGAGTTCCTCAAGCAGAGTCAGGCTGTCGCTCGGGGACATCTCACTCATAACAGCTGCGACGTGCGAGACATTACTCTCGTCGAGTAGGATCTCGAATGCCTGAACGCGTTCGGAACCCCTCAATGTCGCCAGCAGGCGTGCAACTTCAACCGGATAGGCCTTTATGAGGATTCGCGACAGTCGTGACCGGGCGCCGCGGTGCAGTAGCTTTCGAACTACCGGCACCGTAATGGCTGAGTGAAGTGCTGGCTTGCTTCGTGTTTCCATCATGGCTTTTGTCCAAATCGTGTGGTTTTTCTTGGTTGAGAATCTGACTGGCCCCTCGAGACTCGCACAACTGAGTTGGCGGCTCCGGATGCGCCTTCAAGCCCTTCGCGCTCCGGTCTCCTCACGCCTGAAAACGCTTCATGAGCAGCCTTACTAACCTAGCTGTCGAGCCCGTGCCGCAGCAGACCCACCAACGCTAATATTGGTACTATAACGAGTTCCCAACAATCAAAAGCCCTTCATCATATTGCAGAGCGGTTCCTGCCGCAACGAATTACTTCTGTGGTGTAGGGGTCAGTTTGGGATAAAGTTCAGAGTACACCGCTTTAGCTGTGCTGTTTCTGTTGCAGGATCATTAAGAGAGCAAGCTAAAGCTCGTACTCTGAACCTTAGACGGAGCTACTATTCTCGGTGGAAATCCGAACTTTAGCGAGCATTCGGACGTAAGTAAGTAACGAAGATTTACGTAAGGAGGTAGCGGGAAATGTTGAATGATCGAAACTCGGCGGGAGATGTAATCATCGAGGAGAAGACACGCGACAACGACGATATTTTGGTTACCAATCTGG
>CAZOOE010000381.1:0-6685 GCA_964581275.1 uncultured Clostridia bacterium | reverse complement strand
AAAGGAGCGGTCACGCGCGAGGAAGAGGACATCTGATTGCGCGGGCAAGAATGTCAACTCGGTGGGGGGGGTCCGCGAGTTCTTTAAGAGCCGGAGGAATTCAGCGGCCGGGCAGCAGAACATGCGAGCGCAGGAGCCGAGGCACGGAAGGGCCGAGGGGCGGAGAGGCGGGGATTCTCCTGGCAAAGTGACAGCCTCAGACTCCGGCAGGCAGTTTCGAGTCGGTGCTCGCGTAAAGCACGCCAAGTATGGGACCGGCGTGGTGCTTCGATCAGAAGGCGCCGGCGACGATGCGAAGCTAACGGTGAGTTTTCCGGGGTATGGACAAAAGAAATTCGTCGCCAAATTCGCCGCGCTCGAGAAGGAGTAGTAAGTTAATCTCTGGTGAACTCGACGGCGACCGCGTCGCCTGCGAACTTCGATTGGCCTGGCATCGGCTTGAAGTAGATGAAGGCGATCTTATTGACGCTTCCACACTCGACTTTTCCCTCAAACTGCGGGTCCTGACTGTAAAACTCCAACTTATCCTTGTCGCTGACCGCGAAACGCAATAGATCATCCCTGGTGTTGACTACCAGGGTCCACTTTCCGACCTTGCATTCGATAGACACAAGTACTCCACGAATTGACTGGGCGCCCTCGATCTTCAGCGTCGGTCTTTTGACGAGCCGAGGAGGAGAAGCCGGCTCGCGCGGCACGCTCGTGTCCGGTTCCGTGCTCTTGACGTCGGTGGCGAGTCGAGGCGGCTCGGAGACGGCGGTTGCTGGCTGGGTAGCGTATTCGATCATCTTCATCGCCGACTCGGCAGAGCTCTTCAAACCAGGATCGGCATCCGCGGCAAGCAACGGTTCGAGCGTCTTTTTCGCCGCCGCGTAGTCCTGCATCCGCGCTTGAAGATGGGCCAGGTTCAGAAGAAAGTGTTTGTTGTGCGGCTCGAGTCTAATCGCGATCTTTAGACTCTCTGTCCCTTCCTTGAGGTTTTGGCCGGTTCTCAACGACAGGAACCCCAGGGCAGCATGAGAGTACGCGAAGCCGGGCATGAGCTTGATCGAGACGTTCAACTCGTCGGCGATCGTCTTTGCGATGTCCGGGGAAATGCCGCCGACCGACTGTCGCTGGAGCGACTCGGCGTAATAGTAGTGCGCCAGGTGATTCTTTGAGCCGCGGGCAGCCGCCTGCTTGAAGTGCTCAAGCGCTTCAGCGTGATTGTTGCGGTGCATCGCGACAAAACCAAGCCCTTCGTATGGCCGCGCCAGATCGGGTTCGGCCGCGACTGCTTGCTTGAAGAGAGCTTCGGCCTCATCCAATCGATTGGTACGCGCCAGCAGATTGCCGAGATAGGCCCGGGCTTCAGCTTCGGAAATGGCCTTCACCGCGATGTCTTTTTCTCCCTCGGTGCTTGCGAGCGTGTATATATTTATCGTGTAGACCTTGTTGCCGATGTAATTGCGCAGTTGTTTGTCCATTTCGCGTGCGTCCGTTTTGAAGGCTTGGGCGAACGCGCGTTCGGCGTCGACTCCTTGATCGATCAAGGTCGCAAACTCAACCATCTGCGGACGACGAACATTTTTGTCGCCGAACATGAAGTAATGGCAGAGCGCCCAGGATTGGGCGTAGAAGATGCCCTGCTTTGAGCGCTCGTTGTAGATGGTCGAGTCGTGTTTGACGCTAAACAGCGTTTGGAGTGGGATGAATTTGTTATCTCGCAGCAGGAAAACGTGATGGTCTATCGGATTGCCTAGGGTGACTTTGTTGTCATTCACCTCGAAGCTCGAATAGACCTCCGCGACGCCCTCCTTGAGCCACAAAGGCCATTGGCCACGAGTCGAGCTTGTTACGAGGTGTGTGTACTCGTGGAAGATCACTGAGAGGGGGTGCTGCTCGTTTGCGCTGATGTCGAGCGCGATGAGGTTTTCGTCCTGACTAGGCTGGAAGTAGCCCGCGAGATTGGCCGGCTTGCCATTGTACAGCGGTTTATATGGTCTGAACGAGCCGTCGTTCTTAAAAACCATCACCGTGGTAGGGATCGGGCGCACCGCCGGTAGATGGAACAGTTTCGAGAAAACGTAATGAAACTGTTCCAGCTTCAACGCGATCTTTCGGGTCTCGCCTTCATCGGCGTTGCTGATGATGTTGAAGTTCTTGGTGGACAGATTAATCCACTTATCCCTGGCTTGAGCAGTCGTCGCACACACAGCCAGCACCACACATGCCAACAAGGTTGATTTGAGACGAATGCTTTTCATAAGTAACTCCCGAACACGATCCGGAGGATGTCCGTTGACTATCCTGAATTGTTATCGAGCAGGGTTACGCAGCGGTTGTTTTAACTACTTGGCGCTAGAGCTTAGAGTTTTACCGCGGGCTACCGGCGAAGTCAATGAACACGTTAAGACGTTAAGACGTGTCTCCTGCTGAGAAGGTTCATCGCGGCGCAGATGCCCTCGATCTATTGACCTTCTCGCGAGGCACGGCTAGCCTAATCGCGTGAACGATTCAAGCCAAAAAGTGAAGCTGGCGGTCGACAACGAGGCTGTTGCGCGCGTGCTTCAGCAGATCACCGAGATGCTCGAGTTCAAGAATGAGAACCCGTTCAAGACTCGCTCCTATCAGATGGCTGCGGAAACCATAGGCTCCATGGGTACGCCGGTGGTCGACATTGCGGCGCAGGGCGCCGGCGAGCTTCAAAAACTCCCGGGCATCGGAAAGGCAATCAGCGCCCAGATAGTCGAGATCATCGAGACTGGGACGTCTTCATACTTCGAAGAGCTGGCGAAGGATGTTCCCGCGACTGTGCTTGACCTTCGGCGTGTGACCGGTATCGGTTTGAAGACTGCGCAATTGCTCTACCGCGATTATGGCATCAAGAGTATCGAGGAATTGAAATCATTCTCCGATGGCGGCGGGCTGGCATCTGTTCCAGGCATCGGTGAGAAGACCATCGGCCGCATCGCGAAGTCAATAGCGCGACTGCTGGACAAGTCTGCCTCAGGTCAGTAAGAGAACGGATCGAAATCTCCGGCGATGCCCAGCTTGCTCCTGGGTTCCCAACTGGTCGAAGAGCCGTATCGGCGTAATGGAAGCAATGAAGATCAGTGGTTAGCTGCCGAAGCGATCGGGCAAACAAGCCACAAACCGTGCATCAAATCTCTGTCCGAGGCGGATAGGCAAAGCCACAGCCCGCGATCTGCCAACCTTCAGGCTTGCAAACAAGTTCGAGATTGATAATGTCGCCCTCTTCAAGTAACGACGCGATCTGAGATGGAAAAATAATTGGCCAGACGCTCTTCTCAGAGATCAGGTCCTCTGCTTCAACCGACGAACCCTCCACTCGGCTTATCCGAAAATAACCGTCGATTGCGCCGATGTTACCCGGAACGTCGATGTCATACTGGCTGCTGCCACCCTCTTCGAAAGACGTCAAGAACTCCGGGAAGGTGAATGCGCCTCCACGTTCGCGAAGCGACCTCGATAGTGCATGGGTTATCTCAAGCGCCCTCGGCAGGTTGCGGCTCAACTCTTCCAGGATGGGTGTGTATTGCGCTGAGCGATAGGTGCCGGCCTCCCGGTCAGCCCATTTGAAGAACTCCGATAGCGAGTGGAGAAGGTCATCCGGCTCCGGCACTGCACCGGCGACGGGGTTCACCAGAGGCTGAGAAATTCGAGTTGCGGTCGACTGCTCTTCGCGTACCGCCGGGCCCGAATCGGCGGCCTTCGAAGCACCAGCCCTGTCAACGTACCATCGCGAGAGAAAATCGCGAAGGTCTTCAGGAGTTATGTCGGCCAGCGCAGTATCGGTGGAGAAGTAGAGGGCAAGAAGCGACAGCGTCTGATCGTGGATTGCTGAATGAAGCTGGAGGTGGAGAGTTGAATCGCAGCATCTCGTGTATTCAAGAAATAGTGCAGTAGCTTCGTCGAGCGTCATCGTTTCTTGGCCGACGTGCCCTTACTCGCGCGCTTTTTTGTAGGAGTTTCGGTCTTCCTGCGCGTTGCTCCGGCTTTGCTCGCGACGACGCGCTTTGAGGCCGGTCTCCGTCCGATGGCTGAAGCCCGAGCCCTTGAGGTCCGCTTTGATGCGGCAGTCGTCTTAGTCCTTTGTTTCGCCGCAGCCTTTGATCGAGGCTTCTTCTGCGGGACCTTCGCGCTAACCCGATGCTTTGTTTTGCGGAGGCCACTCTTGCGTGATTTGCGGGGCTGGGCGTTACCGTTGAACAAGTCCCACAGATGCTGATCGTCTTTCAGATCTTCGAGCCCGTCGACCGGTTGCTTGTAATGAAGGAGCACTGCATAAAGGTGTTCGAGCGAAAAATCTTTGTCGCCAATCAGTGAGCGCACTACCTTCTCGACGCGCAAAGGGAACTGCTCGGCGACGCGCTCGAACGCAACGATCGGGATGTCGGGGTTCTTGATGTAGGTCCATACCAGGTCCTTCCAGTCGGGAACCTGTCTTTTGGGTTCGGCGGTTTCAAAGACTCGCTTAAATCTGTTGAAGTCCGGCAGAAGGACGATGCCGTCGAAGTCGTCGCAGAGAATCGTGACTTCGCCCGCGCCAACTATCGGCTCAGGAAAAGACGGCAGGTCAGGCACACTCAGGTCCTGTCCGAGTTCCTTTCGAAACCTTTCCGCCGGAGTCATACCCGTTTCCGGATCGCGGCGCTCGGTTATCAGATATCGCTGAAATCTTTCAAGAGTCGAGTTGAGCTTTGTTGAGGGGACCGTCAGTTCGTCGCAGCCAAATAGCTCGCAGAACGCCGCAACCTGTTGTCGCTGCGCTTTTTCAACTGCCTCCGGTGAATCGAAAGCGTCAAATGCGCGGCGCATTTCGAGCCAGGCAAGAGCAGATTCGCGGTCAGGCATCAGAAACTGCAGGCCGGAAAAAATCAGATCATCGCCAAGTGGTAAAAGGCGTGTGATGACGAATTGTCCCCGTTTGAACGGCGTGCGATCCTGACGAGTCCTCACGGAGTAGACGTCGCCACTATCCAGCTCTCGAAGTTGCAGCGAGTTCCTTGTCGCCGACCGAATCTCAAAGACACTGTTGATCGAGTCCAACCAATCCAACAGAATTTGCCGGTCGGCCTCCTCGAGGCCCGGATGAGTATCAAGAAAACGGACAATCGCGCCCTCACCATCTTCATCGAACCAATCGAACATGAACCAGTCAAGCACGCTTTCGTTTTCGTGTTCGTCATCTGGTTGGGCAGCCTCAAAAAAGAGCTTATGCTGGCGGTCGTATTCGTCCTTGAGTTCGCCCATTGTGGCAAACTCTACCAACTCGATCTTGAGACGCTCGGCACGGTCGAATGGGATTGCCGAACCGGTCGAAACTGATGACATCAAATTCTCCTGGCCTCTTACTGACGACTCGACGAAAGATAGACTCACGAATTCTATTCCCGCGCTTCGAAAAACGTCAATGAGTGGAAATGAGGATGGTCGGTCAGCTTGAGATGAAGTTCAGAATACAAGCTTGAGCTTGCTTGTTTCGTTCACTGCAGATCATTAAGAGCAAGCTAAGCTTGTATCTGAACCTCAGACTGCCCCGTACACGAATCACTTCTTTATTTGCAGCATTCTTATCGAAGCGAGCGCTTCCTGAACGAGAAAAGGATCGCTGTCGTGGGTTGCCAGCTCGAGCGCTGGTAGCGCTGAGCGATCGCCTATTGGCCCCAACGCAATGGCCGCCTGACGCTTGACCTCCCAGTCCCGATCGGATGCCAGCAGTCCGATGAGCGCCGACGCGGTCTGTCTAGCCCCGGGTCCATTGATTCCGAGCGCGCGTGCAGCTTGAGCCCGAACGAAAGCGCTCTTGTCGGAAAGCGCGGCAGCAAGAGGCCCAATTGCCGCGGGATCTGGGTGATCACCCAACGACACCGCGACCGCTCCGCGCACCTCCGGGTCTTTGTCTTTGAGCGCAGCGATCAAGGCGGAAGTTCTTTGTGTCCCTGCGCATCTGCCGAGCGCATACGCCGCAGTCTTACGCACAAACACGTCTTTGTCAGAGGCCAGCTGAGCAGCGATAGCGGAAGCAACCGAAGCGTCCGCGCGTTCGCCGAGGCCGGCTACTACAACAGCTCTCACGAGCGGTGAGGCATCTCTTAAAGCAGAAAGCAGCGCTGAAGTCGCAGCGGCGCCTTCTATTCGCGCGAGGTTCATTGCCGCGTCGCGGCGCGCTTCTTGATCCGCGGACCTGAGTTGCGCGGACCAGCGCGCGACTTCAGTCTCGATAGAGCTCTGTTGTTCGGGTACGTCTTGAGATGGGGAAGGGGAGGGGAGGTTCGACCCGACCATTCGCGCGGAAAATATTACGACCAACAGCCCTGCGGTCAGGTGCCTTTGTTGTACGACCGAGAGCATTGATTCGACCCAGCTACATCAGCTTGCGCGACGACACGAACGTAGAGGCGCGATTGTCAGCCCTTCGCCGTACTCGGTCCCATTCAGTTACGACGCGCGCGCGCCTATTCTCGAGCGCATCTGCCAGAAGATTCATTAGTTCGTCATCGAACAGGTCGGGTTTGCTAGCCTGCTCGCGTAACGATTCCATTATGTTGATGTAGTCGAGGACTTCGGCGATCTCGGGTTCCGATAGACTCTCGGCCTTGTGTTTGAGCACCTGGCGCTTCGTTATCAGGTCTCCCATCGTGCACCTCCTTGGTGCTACGCGGGAGCTAAGCCACGCTCA
>CAZOOE010000380.1:0-6694 GCA_964581275.1 uncultured Clostridia bacterium | reverse complement strand
GCGCGAACGAGGAAGCTGCCCGGCGAACAGATAGGGGTTTGCCCGAGTCCGTCTGAAAGCTTCCGCCAGAGTCCGCCCCCGTCGAGCGTAAAAAACGATTCCGAACCTGGCGGGTTCGATTTACCGGGTGAGTCAAACAGCGCCGGTTTGTCCGCAATCCCAAATTCGTCTATCGCGCCCACTACAAAGCTCCCGCTTGTAATAGTCAGCGGTGTGATCAGATTGAACGTCAATATCTCGTCGCTACCTCGCACACGTCCGATGAAGGTTGCCGTCGGCGGTTGACCGTCATAAGGCCCATCACCTTCCGGATCGAGGTAGACGACCACACGATAAAGCGAGTCGGGTTTGACGCCGGTGGTCACCAGCGCGCGTTCGAACCCGATGGTGACCGAACGAAGCGTCGCTGGATAACTCGACGGCTTGAGTTTGTTCACCCAACCGAACCCCGGTTTGCCTTTGAGCAGGTCTGGCGGGCCTAATGTACACTCGGCGTCGCCGTCGTCGATGGCGATCTCGTTGAGTTGGCCCGCAGGCGCGACTCCTTGCGCACTCATTGTGGAAAAGACCGAGAAAAGCAGGACTCCGCAGCTTATCAGCACAAGTGCGAACATCATCAGCGTTCGCGTCACAAGTGATCCGGATTCCGTCTTCCAAAAAGGGACTATCAGTCGGTTCATGGAGTTAACCTCTCATCAGAGCCGGCGGCTCTGATGCCTCCCAACCTGCTTTTGATGCTTTGCGTTTTGGCCCGGTCAACGCAAAGACTCCACCGCGCGAAGCACGCAGAAGCGCGCCTTAATGCGGAAAGAGCATCTCGTATGCCAGCCCACCTGCGCGACCGATAGCGATGGAACGCGAATGCAAGCGGTTGAGGGAGTGAGGCTGGCAACAAGCGGCCCAAAAACTCGGGTATAAAGTACCGCCATTGGTTAGATAGTTGTCAGCGGTCGGAAGGACTGAGTAATAATTCTGCCTCTTCAACGACCAGAGGCTCGGGGTCTCGTTTGAGCGAGCGTTCCGCAATTGGCTGTCCTCGTTTTGCGTCGAGCTGCGAAAGCGCCCACAGACAGTGGCTGCGAATCAGAGGCTCCGGGTCATTCTCAATCCGCTCGATCAGTGTAGGTATGGCCTGGGTTGCGCCAACGTTCGCAGCGACGACTGCGGCATTGCGGAGCAGCCCCCGACGCTTTGGTCGGGTCAGAGGCGTGCCTCGAAATCGCCCGCGAAACTCCTCGTCCGTCGCGATCGAGAGAACTTGGGTGAGATCGAGCCGCGGGCCGACACCAGAGTCGGGGTGTAACTCGGGCCAAAGGGTGTCCGATGCAAAGCGATTGAACGGGCAGACATCCTGACATACGTCGCAGCCAAAGATCCATTCACCGATAGCAGCTCGAAGCCCACGTGGGATCGCGGTTTTGTTTTCAATCGTCAGATACGAGATGCATTTTCGTGAATCCAACACATATGGGGTGGGAAAAGCATCGGTCGGACAAGCGTCGAGGCAACGACGGCACGACCCACAGCTAACCTTGATCTCGTTATTGTCCGCGGGGAGCTCGAGGTCGAGGAGTATCTCGGAAAGAAAGAACCAGGAGCCGCTTCGAGGTTGCAGCAGATTCGTGTTCTTCCCGAAGAACCCCAGGCCCGCGCGCGCGGCAACGGCCCTCTCCAAAAGCGGCACCGCGTCGACAAAACATCTCGAGTGTATTTCGCGGCCGGCAATTTCTTCGATCCTGCCAGCGAGCGCCTGCAGACGTGGCTTCACGACATCGTGGTAGTCTCGTCCCCACGCGTACCGGGCCACGCGGCCGTATCGATGTTCGTGTTCAAACGTGGGCGAAGCAGTTGAGTAATCAACGGCAAGCGTGATCAGCGACTGCGCATAAGGTACAAGCGCGCGAGGATGAGCGTGCAACTCCCGCCTTCGAGTCATGTAGTCCATGCCCGCGGCGAAACCTTCCTCGCACCACTCTTGAAACGCGATGTCGTCGTCTCCGATCGGCTCGACTGATGCAATGCCTGCGACTTCGAAGCCAAGGCCTCGCGCCGCGTCCTTGATCTGCGTAACCAGCTTGCTCACGCAGCAAGGCTATCTATCTCTTGAGAGGGGTGTCAATCAGATGAGGTGTGATGAAATGAGATGAGCGAACAGGGTCTGTCGCCAATCCCTGTTCGCTCTAGCAGTGTTCGGGTGTGCCTGTCGGATTACCAACGCCAGCCGCCGAATTGGCGATAACCGACCTC
Source organism: uncultured Clostridia bacterium (assembly GCA_964581275.1). Taxonomy (GTDB): domain Bacteria; phylum Acidobacteriota; class Blastocatellia; order UBA7656; family UBA7656; genus Onstottus_A. The sequence continues at coordinate 4,447 of CAZOOE010000380.1, read as the reverse complement.
GTAGCCTCGACGGAATCCCTCGCGGTATGCCCCGTTGCCGGATCTGTAGTGGCTGGAGTTATTCGGATTGAAGGACCTGCGGTCACGAGCGTCCTCCTGACCTCGGTTTAATCCGTCACTATAACCCCTCTGCACTTCGCCGTTGTTATAGCCGCCGCCGTAATATCCGCCGCCGTTTCCGTACCCACCGTACGGAGAGTAGACCCTGGGATAACCGTAAACATAGCGACCTCTCGACCGCTCTCGTTCCCGCTCCCACGCCCACTGACGAGCGCGTTCACTTTCGCGAGCGCGGTCAGCTTGCTGGCGACGGTTCCAATCACCGCGGTTACGATCCCAGTTTCCGTCCCGGTCGCGATCCCGCCGCTCATTCCGATCCCAACGATTATTGCGGTCTCGTTCCTGAGCTTGAGCCGTCGTCGCCGTAACCATCCCGATGCTGAACACGAGTATGAAGGCGAACGCCGCTCCCGTGATTACGCTTTTAGCTCGACTTAATTTCATATCAAGTCACCTCTCATTCACTTTACTGATGTCTCCATCCTACCCGATGCCCCGATTCTTAAGATTACTGTCCCGCCCCAAAGGTGGCCCGCCGCAGTTGGAGATTAATTTTTACCGGATTTGCCGCCTCCCGCGGAACCAACCCAACCGCTCACGGTTGAAGTTTCTTAAGCATATTGACCGCGTTTTGATTGTGTGGGTCGAGCTCGAGGGACTTTTTGTAGTTTGTAGCCGCAAGTTCTTTGTCCCCGTTTGCCATGTAGGCTTCGCCGAGGCTGTCATACGCGTTCGACGATTTGGGGTATAGCTCGACGTTCACCTTGAAGACAGCAATCGCCGCGGCGACTCTATGGTCCCGCACTAGTGAGTATCCCAAATCGTTTAGTCTCGCCTCCTGTACTGCGGCGTTCGCCGGCTTTTCTCTTTTGATCTTCCTGTAGGCGTCTATTGCTTCAGCCAGCTTTCCCGCCAACAGCAGTTCATAAGGAACCATCACATCCTTGGAGAGTCGAGGGGCGTCGGAGCTTCCTCCGTTGAAGTTCAACCTGATAGCGTCGATACTTCCGCTGGGGCCCTTGACGAAAGTGTAACGAATCTCCAGGTCTTTTCTTAGAAACTCGCTTTCGGACACCGCTAACAGCTCGAACTTTGGTGAGGCCGTTGGCTCTGCAAAAAGCCTTCCGCTCTGTTGAGTGACGGTTAGAACACGATCGGGGTTTACCAGGAAGCGGCCGGCATACTCATTGAGCCTCGCAGCATCTACTGAGACCACTTCTCGGGGTTGCGGAAGGAAGTCCTCCCATTGGTATTCCTTCGCAATACCTCTCAAGATTTCACTCATGATTTGGCCGTTGTCAGAATTCACCATTACAACCGCGCCGTAGCCTTTGTCCCTATGAACGAGTAGCTGCGCTCTGAACCCTTCATCGGCGCCGCCATGACCGAAGTAAGTAGCTGCTCCGTGCTTCTCGCTAAAAAAGCCCAACCCGACCGGGTCGGATGGGATGAAAGGCGCGACCATCTTTGCGGTCATCTCCTTTGACAGGACCTTGTTGGATTTGCCTGCTAACGAGAGTTGAGACTCGATTGCAAACTTAGCCAGATCAGTTGGTGTCGTCCAAAGTCCGGCCGCCGCCATTTCCGGATAGACGTGGATCTTTCCGGCAACAGCCTTTCCGTCGCTTCGGTATCCGGTCGCTGCCTTCTTCCTCGTGTCAGAGGGCAGCGGCTGCTGGTAAGTACTGTTAGTCATGTTCAACGGTCCCAAAACAGTCTCTCGCGCTATTTGGGGATAGGGTTTCTTTTCGATATCCATGATGGCCAGTTGTGCGATGGTGACACCACCCCCTGAATATCTAAATCTCGTGCCCGGCTCGAAATCTACGCGGACCGCAGGCGTGTTTGCCGGGGGAGCGCCATCAAGGATTTGAGGCAGAGTCGGTACCTTTTCTTCCGGCGGGTATCCGGGAAATCCGTGGACGGTGAGCCCGCCAGTGTGACTGAGAAGATTGGCGAGTGTGACTTTTTTCTTGGCAGTGAATTCGTTATCGGGCAACTTCCACGTCGTTAGCTTATTGTTGATATCTTCATCGAGCGAGATTTTCCCCTGTTCAACCTTCTTGAGCGCTGCCATCGCCGCCACCGGCTTGCTAATCGAACCGGCCTGAAAGAGAGTCTCGGTGGTGACGGCTTCGTTCGTCTCGGTGTCCTTTACGCCATAGGCCTTCGCCCATTCGATCTTGAAATCGTTGATGACCGCTATGCTCACACCCGGAACCTTGTAGTACTTCATGCGTTCCTGGATGGTCCAGGCGGGATCGCCCTTGATAAGAACTGCGGGCAGTAAGCCCTTTTCTACGCGTTCTATTCGGGCCCGAGCGGGCGATTGCCCAAACGCGATTTGTGAGCAAACAAGAACAAGCGAGATAGTTTTGAAGAGGACCGGTTTCATGATCTCCTCCATCCTCAAGGTGAGTGGGTTTGGCACACTGGCGATAACAAGTACGTGACCGCGGGCCGAGAGGTTGCTCTGATCGGTCCATTTTATCGCGTCGGAAGAATATCAAAACAAATCCTTGGACTCCAGTTTTAGCCGATGGAGTCGAGTGACCTACGACCGCTGGGTACCTGGTGGAGTGTGAACTTAAGCGTATGCTTCTTTGCCGATCTTGGCGTCTTTTCGGGTCTTGGCCTCTTTGCGCGAAACCCGCTCATCAGAGTCGTCGAACGGGTTCGCGCAAAAACGCCAAGACCCGCAAAGACGTTGTACGAATACTCGATCATGGCGGTCAAAGCCGCCATGCCATAGATTCTCGCAATGAATTGGAACTGAATTGGAACCTATCCTAATCCCCGCCTCGTTCATGAGGTGTGGCGCGCATACGTTCGGTGCGCAAGAAATCTGACACACACTCAACGATAGGTTGCGACTGGTGAATATCGATCTCTTTCTGGTATAGAACAATGATCATGAAAATAAGAACTGTAGGCTTAGTGATCCTGCTTTTGCCTCTGGTGTCGGCGCAATTCGTCGCTTTGGGTCAGGCGCATAGAGGTTCGGTTCGTGGCGCGTTGACCGATAGTTCGGCGACACCTCTTTCAAATGTCTCAATCAAGCTGATTCAGACTGAAACCAACGAATCGCGGATCGTAAAAACGGGTGAGCAGGGCGAGTTCGCCGTACCGGCGCTGCCGCCCGGGACATATCGGATCGAAGTCGAGCAGACAGGTTATAAGAAGTACTCTCGTCTCGCCACGGTGCAGGTCAATCAGGAAGTGCGTCTGGACATATCGCTCGAAGTTGGCCCGATAAGCGAAGAGCTAATAGTGAACGCGCCGGAGACCGTGCTGAGAAAAGATTCATCGGCCATGGGAACGGTAATCGAGAACCGCCAGATCGCGAATCTTCCGCTGGATGGACGAAACTTCCTTGAACTCGGCCTGCTTGTCCCGGGCGCGGCCCCTGCGGCTCAAGGCTCGGCAAGCTCCGTTCGTGGCGACTTCGCGTTCAGTGTCAATGGTGCGCGTGAAGACTCGAACAGTTTCTTGCTCGATGGAGTCTACAACTTTGACCCCAAGCTTAATTCCGCTGGGGTGAACCCTCCGGTTGACGCAATCCGTGAGTTCGAACTGCTAACCAGCACTTACGACGCGTCGTTTGGCCGAAATGGCGGCGCGCAGGTAAATGTCGTTCTCAAATCCGGCTCCAATTCAGTCCGCGGCGCCGCCTACGAGTTCTTTCGCAACGGAGCGCTCGACGCGCGCAATTTCTTCGCGCCGACCGATCAAAAGGCGCCCAAGTATCAGCGAAACCAGTTTGGGTTTGCGCTCGGCGGCCCGGTCGTCAGGAACCGAACCTTTTTCTTTGTGGACTACGAAGGCTCTCGGGTGCGCGAGGGAATCACTCGGGTCACTAACGTCCCGACCCTTGCGGAACGCAACGGCGACTTCTCTCAAAGTCTCTTCCCGGCGCCCATCAATCCATTTACTCAGCAACCGTTTTCAGAAAGCAAGATCCCGGACTTTTTCATCAGCCCGATAGGCCGAGCAATCGCGGCGTTGTATCCTGCCCCGAATCGCAACGTTCCGTTTGAGAACTTTGTCTCGTCTCCGACTCTGCGGGATCGCAACGACCACTTCGATGTGCGGCTGGACCACGCGCTAGGCAAGTCGTCAGAGCTTGCAGCGCGATATAGCTTTGCGGACCGAGATCTCTTCGAGCCGTTTACCGGACCAAGCTTCCCGGCCCTTCCCGGATTCGGCGACAACGTGCCGCGACGAGGTCAGAACTTTTTGATCAGCGAGACGCACATCCTTTCTCCGTCAATGGTCAACGAGGTGCGATTTGCGTTTAGCCGCGTCTCGGCCGCCGTACTCCAGGAAAACCAGGGAACGAGCAAAAAAAAAAAGGTTGGGCTTCCTGAACTTTTAAAGAACTCTAGAA
>CAZOOE010000379.1:0-6710 GCA_964581275.1 uncultured Clostridia bacterium | reverse complement strand
GTGCGGTTCAGCGGCGTGCGTATCTCGTGGGTCATATTGTCAAGAAACTAGCTCTTGGGGCGGCTGGCACTCTCGGCGGCTTCTTTCGCGTTCTGCAACTCCTTGATCGTCCGCTTTCTTTCGGTGATGTCCTGGGAAACTCCGACTAGATTGACTGTCTGACCCGCGTCGTCGATGACCGGTGCGACCGAAAGGTGGATCGGAAACTCGGTGCCGTCCCGTCGTCGATTGAGCAGCTCACCTTCCCAGTGGCTGGCTATCTTCGAAAAGGACTCGACTCTTTCGCCGTCTCGCGCGCTCGGGAAGCAGCGGACCATTTCTGGAATATTCTTTCCCAGTACTTCATCGAGCTCATAACCATAGGTCTTTAGAAACGCCTCGTTAACGAACAGAGCGTTCTCCTCAGCATCGGTGATTGAGACGCACTCCTGAATGCTGCGAACGGCGTGCGCAAGCATCGTAACTTCTTGCTCGGTCTTTTTGCGATCGCTGATGTCTCTGACGAATGCGAGGACATAGTTGTTATCACCCAGCCGCAGCGGGCCGGCATTGACCTCAATTGGGAATGTCGTCCCGTCCTTGCGCAGACGCACGTTCTCGAATGTAACGTGCTCACCGCCAAGCACTTTCTGAAAACTAGGTGTGGTAAGCTCAAGTTGCGCCGGCGGCATCAACATTGAAATATGGAGCGTCTGCAACTCGTCTACGGTATAACCGGTCGTTTCGGCGGCGGCCCTATTCGCAGCCAGTATCGATCCCGGTTTGCGGTCACCGTCCAGGATCATTATGGCATCAGTCGCCGCGTCAAAGAGTTTTTTGTAACGCTCGTCGCTCTCGCGTAACGCACTCTTAGCCAACACTCGTTCGGTTACATCGCGGGAGAAGCCTCGGAACCCGCATATCCTGCCGGCGGAGTCTCGCCTTAGCGAAACTGAGGTCTCGAGGAATTTCCTTGCGCCCTCCAACGTCAAAATCTCATACTCAACTCCAGCGACCGGCTTCTCTGTGCGAAGGACATTACTGAAAACCTCCAACATTCTCTCTGCGGTTGCCGCATCGGTGTACGCGCGATGGCTGAGGCCCGTCATTCGCTGCGCATGAGTGCCGACGATCCTGCAGAGGGATTCGTTAAAGAAAGTCAGGTTCCCTCTCAAGTCGACTTCATAGTAACCCTCTTGGATATTCTCTAGAATGCTACGATACTTCTCCTCGCTCGCTCGAAGCGCGTCTTCCCAACCTTTGCGCTCGGTAATGTCACGCGAGTTGATTATGATCTGAGCGGCGCCGGCCCCGTCCCGGACAAGTCTGCCGAAAACTTCCAGGGTCCGCCAATCACCTCGGCGGTGCTTGAAACGAAGCTCTAACGATTCTACGGCGTTATCCGACTCGGCGGTCCTGTCTCTGAGCAACGAGGTCGCCGTCGTATCGTCCGGATGTGTGAACTCAGTGACGTTCCTTCCGATTAACTCTTCCGGCATATAGCCAAGCACGCGCTCCACCGAAGGGCTTTCATATTTGATGGTTCCGTCCGGGTCGACAATGGTGATGATGTCAGAAGCGCTCTCGATCAACGATCGGAAATGCTCTTCGCTCTCGCGCAGTGCTTGCTCGATTCGTTCTCGCTCGGCAATTTCGTCGCGAAGTTCTCTTGTTCGTTCCTCGACGCGCCGTTCTAGATCGTCATGTGCTTGGAGCAGCTGGGCGTCTCGTTCCTGGATCTGGCCAAGCATCTCGTTGAACCCGTCGATCAGTGTGCCCATCTCATCGCGGCCGTGCTTTATTGCGCGGATGGTGTAGTCCTTCTCGACGGTAACTGCTCGCGCGGTGTTTGCCAGGTGCGAGATCGGCGCGGAGATCAATCTTTGAAGCCGGGAAGAGATCACCAGCGCTAGCACCAGAGAACCGAACAAGACAAGGAGGACGACTTCGACATACTGCGCTTTGCGATCGCGCAAACTATCGAGGCTGGAAACCACGCAGACTGTTCCAATCGTTTCTCCATCAAGCACGATCGGTTCGTTTGCTGTCAGATAGCCGCCGGAGAAGTGTGCTCCCTCGACTTCCGGAGCGGTCGATGCGACGGCTGGCTCGCTCGGGCCAACATACTCCGCAAAGAGCCGCCCATCCTTCGAATAAATGGACGCTCGCACGACGTGACGTTTTGCGCCTATCGAAGAGAGAAGATCCTTCGCGCTATCGTGATCTTCGAATTGTAAGGCGGCAGTGCTGTTGGTTCCGATTATCTTCGTCAGGGTGAGCAGATCGTTGGCCATCGTCTGCCGCGCTGAGACCATATCGTAGGCGACGAAAGCAGCGCACGCGACCAACAACGCAATGCTGCTGGGAAGCATGATGACCAGTTTGAGCTTTTGACTGATCGATGTATCTCTTGGCAGATGCATATCGAATCCTAAGAGACTAGTTCCTCGCCGGGCGCCCAAGGCTGAGGAGCTTGGCGCTGATTTTCAAGCCGGCTCGCTCAGCGGCCCCCTGATTTATTTCAAACCGTACCTTGCTGTCGACGATGGTAAAGTTGATCATTCCTCCCATCTGAGTGAACCGATCGGTCTCGCTGACGGTCAAGACGCCCGCTCCGGTCGCAGACAACAGTTGGCGAAGATTGTTTTTCTCCGATGAACAGATGAAGACAATGTGGCAATACGCTAATGTCCTGAGGTCGGGAAAACGCTTTAGCACCAGACGCCTCCCATTCGCGAATCTGCCGTTGATCATCTGATCGATCTTGCTGCCAAATGGATCATTGCCAACTAAACCGATGATGATTGGAGCACCGTCATTGGGGAACGCGTCGGCGGGCCACTCGACGAATTTAACGAAGTTATAGAGAAAGGCTGCCTTGACTTGATACTCGTCTATGGCCTGAGCTCGAACTTGGCTGGTCAAAACGCCACCGGTTGAGAAAAGAAGTAGAATCAGAATTACAGCCTCGAGTATCGAAGCGTGTCGCCTGGCCACTCGCTGGCCGGGTGCTTTGCTTTGGTGGACCTCAGTCGCCATTGTCAATTCCTAAGCCACAATAGAGAGCCCGGTCTCCCTTCTTTCCGCCTCATCGATTCTAGTTCTTCCAGTCGAACCTATATGTGAGCTTTAGGCGGAAACTCCGACCGTCTTGCTCGATGGCTTTCTGGCGATGCTCTTCGGCGCCTGGATCCGCATACCGCGTATTGAGCAGGTTGTAAGCGCCGATGGAAACGTCTAGGCCCTTCCACAACTTTTGACTGAGCAAAGTGAGATTAGATACGAAGTACGGACGCAGATCTGTCGGGCCGAGTGTGCGTCTGGCGCCGGAATACAAGCCCTCAAAGCCGGCTGAGAGTCCCCGGCCGACCAACGGCGCAATCAGGTTGATTTTGGCCAGAGTCTTAGGCGAATTTGATAGGACATTACCTGTCTCGGCGTTCTGGGAGCTCTGAAGTGCGTATGAGACGCGTGCTTCGAGCCCGCCGGACCATTTCCCCTCTATCTCGGATTCCAGACCATTGCCGCGAACATCCTGCAAGTTTGAAAACTGTATAAGGCCGTTAGTCGGATCGAGCCTCTGAGTGATCAGCCCGTGAATCCGGTTGGAGAAGCCCGAAGCTGTAAATCGAACATGCTTCCCAAGATATTGCTCTACAACAATTTCACTGGTCTTGATAGTCTCTGGCATCAACCGCGGATTGGCCTCGTTTGTGCCGCCTTCACCATAGTAAAGCTCGAAAGAGTTTGGCGATCGGAATGCTTGCCCGTAGAGCAGCTTCACCGTGGTGCGATCCCAAGGACTATAGATGACCGCAACCCTCGGATTCGTGGTGCCGCCGAAAGAGTAGTAGTGGTCGTAACGGAGCCCTGCGCTAATAATCAAATCCTTTCTCGGTCTGAATTCGTCCTGTGCGAAGAGTGCCCATACCTTGGAAGTTCGCTTGTCGTCCAGATGCATGAGAAATGGATCGATGTCGTAGTTGCTCTGATCCTGTCGCAAGTTGTCGTGGTACTCGATCCCTGCTTTTACGCTGTGCTTTTCCATCAGGGTCTTCGAAGCGTTCAACTCGGTGCTCCACCACGCTCCGCGGGTGCGGTCTACGTTTTCAACGAAGGGAGGCTTTCCGTTTCCATCATAGTCATATATATAAGTCCCATCGTAGCTGTAGCGGTCATAAGAAACGCGCGCGCTCAAGTCGAACCCATCGCTAAAGCAGTGCTGGTATTGCAAGTCAACGTATCCCTGGGCATCTATCGTGCGGGTCCGCGGGTCGTTGAATACGGTGCCGTAAGAGCCGGTGGGTATTCCTTTTTCTCTCGAACCATAAACAGCCTGCACACCGAAATCCCCGAAGGAAAGGCTGCCGAGAAGGCTTTGGGCTTTATCGTAGTCGGCGTCTACCGCGACCCCGTTATTAGTCGCAGGGTCTGCGAATTCACGGAAGAACAGGCGATGCGAACCGGCACTGTCGTAAAAAGAACCAGATAACGCCATGTCCAGGCCGTTCCTAAAACGCTCGCCAAAGCTCAAGCGGCCCTTGTAAGTCCCGAAGCTGCCAGCTGCGAAGGAGACGACCGGACCTTTCAGATCGCGGCCTTGCTTGGTTACTACGTTGATGACCCCAAAGAAAGCGCTGGCGCCGTAAAGCGAGGAACTTGGACCACGAACCACCTCAACGCGCTCTATCAAGTCGACATCGATCGGAAAGTCCGTTCCGATCGAGGCTTGGTTGTACACGTTATCGTTCATGCGATGACCGTTGACCAGCAGCAACATTCTGCTGTTGTAGTCACCCGGACGAGACAGACCACGCACGCCGACGTAGCTGTAGTTTCGATCGTAAGAGATGTAGATGCCTCGCACACTCTGCAGAATGTCCGCCAGCGTCCGGTACCCGTACTTTTGGATCTCGTCGGCGGTCACAATGCTGATTGAAGAAGGCGCTTCGGCAAGCTTTTGCCAATGCTTCGACGCAGTATATATCTCAACCTTCATCAAGTCCTCGAGACTGAGGTTGCTCATATCCTGCTGGGTGGGCTTATGAGCTTGCGCATCGGCCACGCTGAAACAGGCGATAACTATCCCTGGCAGCAGAGCGAGAGCCACAGCCTGGCGCTTCAAACGGATGCCGGATCCTCCGTGCGCGATCACTTGACCGAAGGCAACGCCGATCCATCGCAACACTTTGCCCGCGCCGTTGAGAGTCGAGTTGTTGAGACGCATATTAAAACCTTCGCTTTAGCCTGCCTGGAAAACAGCTCAGTAGGTGCTGTCCGGCCCATACTGGGCAAGCAATGTGCCGCCTTCGCTCCTGTGTTGGTCTATGGGAAATGCTCAGGATAAATGAATTAGACGTGAGGTGTGTTGTCGACGGGTGGATAGGTCTCTCAACGATCGAGGAGAAATGCCGCAGGAGCCGGCTGAGGGGCGGGGTCTAATGGGACAATGCGTTTGCTCGCAGGCAGTGCTTTTACGGAAGGGATGGTCGGGTGGGCGAAGCTGCAGTGTGTCAGACCTGCCCTATCTCGACACAATGACGGTCTCTTGATCTGGGGCACAAATCTCCAGCCACTAAGCCCCAAGAGAGAGTTTCGTCGAGTTTAAGCTCGGCCCTGCAATTGCACGGTGAGGCAAGCTTCGCATCTGGAGGTGAAGGTAATGGATATTGTGATCGGTGATCTTGCTCCACAGGGCACATCGCAATGCAGGGTGTTGCTGGTCGATGATGATGATTTCATGCACGAGATGATGGCGTTGGTTCTTGGCGAGACGGGTTTCTCGCTGGTTTCTGCGAGCAACGTTGACGACGCGATGAGAATAATAGTGCGTGATGCCCCGGACATCGTGATAACCGATGCGATAATGCCAGGCGAAAGCGGCTTCAGCCTGATTGAAAAGATGAAATCCTGCCCCAGCAGCTCGAGAATACCGGTGATTCTCTGGACGATGCTGGAACAACCGGATGGATCGGTGATGGACTCGAGCGGCAAGGCCGACATCGTGATAAACAAGCCTTTCTATCGGAGCAACATCGTGGAAAACCTGGAGAAAGCAAAGCAAATGATAACGCGTCCGCCGCTCGCCCAAAACGTGATGGTTGTTATTGAGTAATAATATCGCGGATGACTCAAATTTGGGGCAACCATCTTCGGCAAACCCGCAGAGCGATTCTTAGCTTGTGGCAATCAAACTGCTTTGCATTATCCCTTGTTCGTGTCGAGCACTTCGCGGACTTTGCGGGCCAGACCGTCCGGAGTGAACGGCTTTGCGAGGAAGGCAACGCCTTCATCGAGCACTCCATGATGAACGATCGCGTCTTCGGTGTACCCTGACAGGTACAGAACGGGAGTTTTAGGGGCAATCTTCTGCAACTCGAAAGCCAACTCTCTGCCGCTCATCTGGGGCATGACTACGTCGGTCAAGAGCAAAGATATGCCGGCAGCACGCCTTGCGATCTCGAGGGCAACGTGGCCCGAGGCGGCTTCCAGAACGTTGTAGCCATACATCTCCAGGACGGCTCGCGCTAGGCCCCGAACCGCATCGTCGTCTTCCGCCAGCAGCAGGGTCTCTGATCCCGCAAGCGATTCCGCAGTCCCGGTTGACGACTCGCCTGTCTCGACCGGATCATCGACCCGTGGAAGGTAGACCTTAAACGTCGCTCCCTTCCCGGGCTCGCTGTAGAGCCACATATGACCGCCGCTTTGCCTCACCATTTCGGAAACCGTCC
>CAZOOE010000378.1:0-6729 GCA_964581275.1 uncultured Clostridia bacterium | reverse complement strand
TTCTTCCCCTACAAACAGGTAAACGGGTTGGATTCGCCCGCCTTGGACGTCGAGGCGAAGCTCTTCAAAAGTTGTGCCGGCAGTCCTTTTTTTGGGGCGTCCGCTCACAGTCCTTCCATAAGCGTCGAAACGATCGTCTTGGCGAAGTCCTTCGCGATGCGATCGACCGCGGGATTCTCTTCGTTGAAAAACGACAGTGGATCGTCCGAGAGTTCGTACTGGCCCTCAAAAGTCATGTGTGGGTTTTGAAATAGGATCTTGTGCGTCTTGAGATCCCGTACCACGACGCTGATCGCTATTCTGACATCCCACACTCGCGTGCGGCCGCGATCGTCGAGGATCGCCCCCGGTGCGTTAAAGCTACGTATGTCGCCGTTGAGCACCGCATCTGCGTCGTCTTGATTGGTGACCACGCGAAGCGCGCGAGCGCGTTTGAGAATCTCGTCAATGACCGCTTGAGTGAATCTCTGCTCGACTCGATACTTTAGACTCGAGTTTTGAAAAACGGGCACCGCGATCGTTTTGATGTTCGCAGGGAGGCTCTTGCCCTTGCCTGCGGGCTTGTAACCACACACATCAACGATCATCGACAGCGTGATCGCGAACAAAACCGGTTTGAACATATTGCAAGTGATATTAGCCGTCGAGCAGGGTTGAAACAAGTAGCTCGCTTGCGCCAACCGCGGAGCGAACGTCACCGGCAGGAAGCTAAGCGGTTTTGTAGTATCAGTCGGCCGCAGGCTTGTGTTCGAGGCCGCAAGATTCTACATCGGGTAGGCGCTGGCAAGCGTTTCAAAGACTTCCTGGTCGTATATTTGCCTTTGCAAGACCTTTTCCTCCCATTTTGAGAGCGCGCTCAGAATCAATAAGTCGGTTGTCATTGCGTCGAGCGGTTTGGACACAAGGTATCCCTGAACGTATTGGCACCCGAGTTCCCGCAACAACTCCGCTTGCTCTTGCGTCTCGACGCCTTCAGCAATCACGCCCATCCCCAGGGTCTTGGCGAGCATTATGATCGTGCGCACGATCTCCTTGTTCTCATCGTTCTCGACCATGCGGCTGACGAACGAGCGGTCGATTTTGAGGGTATCTATTGGCAGTCGGTGCAGATAGCTGAGTGAAGAATACCCAGTGCCGAAGTCATCGATGCTGAGCTCGACGCCGAGGGCGCGAAGTTTCTCAAGCGTGCCCGCCGCGCTTTCGACACTGTCCATCACGACGCTTTCGGTTATTTCAAGCTTGAGCGATCGTGGGTCCAATCCGGTTGCATCCAGGATCTGTGTGACCTGCTCGAGGAGGTTTGAGTGGCCGAACTGGCGCCCGGAGAGGTTTACGCTAATCGACAATGGGGACGCCGGCGAGTGCTTTTCATTCCAACGCTGCATCTGAAGGCACGCCTGGAGAAGCACCCACTGGCCGATAGGTACGATGAATCCGGTTTCCTCAGCCACCGCTATGAATCTATCAGGCAAAACCGAGCCGCGATCGGGATGCTGCCAGCGAACCAACGCCTCAAACCCGGTCAACCGGCCGCTCTGGAGTTCAACTATCGGCTGGTACTCAATGAAGAATTCGTCTCGGTCGATCGCGCGCCGGAGGTCCGTCTCGAGTTGCAGAAGATTAACAGCGCGTGCGTGCATCCCCTTGTCAAATATTACATGTCGCGCCTTACCGAGTGACTTGGCTTGATACATTGCCGTATCCGCGTCGCGCAAGAAATCCTCCGGGAGTTGATAGTCTGAGTTCGAAAGAGCTATTCCAATGCTCACTGTAGTAAACGTCTCATAGCCTCCGACGTTGAAAGGCTTCGACAGGTGATTCTGGATGCGGTCAGCGACCTCAACTGCCTCCGAAGCGCTTCGGATGTCGTCGAGCAGTATGGTGAACTCATCTCCACCAAGTCGCGCCACCTTGTCTCCCGGTTTGATGCATTGACTCAGCCGCTTCGCAATTCCTATTAGCAACTGGTCGCCCACCATGTGGCCGATACTGTCGTTTATCAGCTTGAATCGATCGAGATCAAGAAATAGAACTGCGAACAGCCGGTCTTTCTGTGAACGTACAAGATCGAGCGACACTTGCAACTGCTCCATAAACCAGGCGCGGTTGGGCAGCCCGGTCAGCCCATCGTGGAGCGCTTCGTGAACCAATTGTTGCTCGGCGTGCTTTCGGTGGGTTATGTCCTGGATCTGGAATATAAGGTGCAGACACTTGCTCTCCGAATCGCGAATCAGTGAAACGCCGACCAGAACCCACACTTCGTGCCCGAGCTTGTGCAGATAACGCTGTTCCATCTGATGGGTCAGCACCTTGCCATCGAGCACCTCATTCAAACCTATCAGAAAATCGCCCAGTTCATCCGGGTGAGTAATCGCCTGGAACGTCATCCCCTTGAACTCGGTCTCCGAGTATCCAGCTATGTCGCACAGGCACTGATTGATCTGCAGCCACCTGCCATCCGGTGCAACCAGAGCCATTCCGATCGGTGCGTGATCAAAGGCGCTTCTGAAGCGCTCTTCGCTTTCCTGCATTTCTTCGAGGTGTCGCTTGGCTTGCTCCGCCTGCGATGTAGACGATTCAACGTTCTTAACGTAAGTAACATAGGTAAAGTAAAGAATCGCGACTATTGGCATCGTCGCTATAAAGGCATAGAAACCTACAACTCCGATCATTCTGACGGTCAATCCGGCGGCCGACGCGCCGGCAAAGTATGTCAGTGAAGTCCAGACGTAGTGTTCCTGATAGGTGGCCCAAAGCGGCTTGTTTGCTTTGAGCGCGCCCGCCACCGCTACAAGCCCGGAATTGACGATGTACTGAACGAACGCCATCGTGCACGTCGCAGTGATCAATCTGGAGGAGACTCGGCCGCTCGATAAATCGACGATCGAACCAAACAAGAGTCGAAGCGTCCAGACTGTCAAGAATGTCGAGATGGCCATGCTGGCTGAGTTGAACGCCATTGTCAGAGGCTTCTTCGTTATCCGGAGCGAAGAGAAGAACCCCTCGAGCGCCGCGAGCAAAATCGCTGCCTCTCCGTCGAACAGCAGCAAGCATAGAAAGATGAAGATGTCAGAAATGGAAATACACGAATCGAATCTAAAGAACTGGACAGTGATGCGAGAACCGAGCGCAATGGTAACCAACGCCAGGAGCACAAACGGCAGTCCAAGTTCCGCCGGATGCACGCCGCTGATCGAGAAGATTACTACCGCGAGGCCCGACGTGGCGACGAACCGCATATACAGCCCGTTGAGGCGTCCACGGTCTATCGGCGTTCCAGTCTTTCGGAAACCCCTTTTTCTACTCCGCTCATCGTTAAGCACTATTGGCTTCCTTCTTCCTGCTCTTCCCGCTTGATTTTCCCGCTTGTTTCGCGACTTCAGATTTGAAGATAGAGTGCTGAGATGAACTCTCGGTGTAGCATCACTCAACAATTGTGCCAACATCGAGAACAGAACCATTCGATGTGTCCAGAAGCTTTGATAGCCGTTCAAATCCACGCGCATGTGAACGTTAAGTCCTGCGTTTGCAATATGCTAACTTGGAAGCGTTACCGCTTGGTGACACGGCTAAGATCAATCAGGGGAGGGACGCCGGACGGCCGTCCCGACAACGCTGCGAATCACTGATTCGTTCAATTTGACCTAAAGCGTCAGTGCCTCTGAAGTAATTGACCGATTTGGAGTGGCTAACTTAGAGCATTTCTCGAATCAAAGAAACTGCTCACGTTGTGGATCGGTTGCGGCCCAACGGTGAATCGGTAGTAGATCTGAGACAGATGGCAGCACCCGCAACAAAACAAGCGCTACTGTTTTCAAAGCCGGGTCAAGTATGATCAATTACGTGCGAGGCCTGAACTTCACGCTAGATGAACTCCGCGACGACTTGGCGACTCGAGCCCTGGTTACCGGCGTATAGCACGAAGGCGCTTACAACATATACTTCCTCGTCGTAGCTATGAGTCCTGAGATGTCTGGGCATAGGCAGTTCGAGTCGCAGCTGCGACCCCGGTTCAACCGGGCGTGAGAGACAGAATCTTATGCCCAGCGGGCTGACATCCAGCGTCTCAGTCAGTTCCTGCCAGTAACGATCAAAGCTCACTCGCAAAGGAAGGTTCAGCGGGACACGCTCTACTCTGCGCATCTCCTTGGCCCCGGGCTCGCGAGCACCGGGCACTTGGTCGTTATGCGACCACTCGCTTTGCATAGACCGATCCGAACTCGGATGCCGGAGGCTCGGTGGAAACGACCGATTGGTAACCCCAGTAAGCTCGTCGTCATAGACTCTTCGCCGGCTCTTGCTTGTCAGAACGGCGAACGCTTCCTCTATCCGAAGAAATGCCGAGCTCAGCTTCCAGTGCATTACGCTATCCGATTCGGTGACCTTGCGACTCTTAAGGGGATGAAAGTATTCGACTGCCAGGCAATAGGCAGCCTCGATCTGCTCTCTTGTTGCGTCCCGGTCAACGCCAAGCACAGTGTAGTGGTCCGCCTCGTCAGTGATCAAACTGGCGAGCAACCCTATCTCTTCGGGCGATAACGCGCGGTGTTCGATGGTGCTTACTACGCCGTCTTGTTCCATGATCAGTGTACTTCTTGCTTTAAGAATATCGTGTCGTAGCAACTGATGAATCTGTATCCAGCCCTCTTATAGAAGGTCTGCGCGCCCTGGAACTTCTCGTTAACCAGAAGGCAGACCGAGTCTGATCGGGATAGGAGGATTCTCCCGAGCTGCGACATACATCGCAATCCAACACCTTTGCCTCGCTCGGCCGGATCGACCCACACGCCCTCCAGGTACACGACTTCCGGAGTGTCGGTTAGTACTTCCGCTTTGAACCTCAACCTTCCTTGTTCTACCAACACCCAGGTCTGACCCTGCTCAATTCGCCTTGCGCATCGCTTGCGAAAACCGACCGGGTCCTCCTTGAGAGGATCTATTCCACTCTCATCAAACGCAGTCTGAGCATGTGCTGGCACGATGAGGTCGAGGTCATCAAGTGTCGCGAGCCTCAGACTCGGAACCGCTTCCCTAACTTCGACCGGCCAGCGCTGTTCTAACAGCAGCTCGCGGCAAAACAACCGCGCGGCCTGTCCATCTTGCGCATAGTAGTTCCAGAAGGTCTGTACGTTGTCCTGCTCTCCCAGCAACATGTGGGCTGTTCGGCAGTCTTGCGCAATGCGCGCAAAAGCCTCAATAGCGGCGTCGCTGCGAGTTTCAAACAGGATGTAGCGGCCGATCAGAGCCACGCCTTCGAGTTGTCCGTCTTTATCGCGGCAACCGTAGAAGACGCCGTGATTGTGCGGGCTCACCAACCCGTTGGTGCGGATGAAACCGACCATCCCAAAGGTGTGACTGGGCCGCTCGCCGAGAAATTCCATAACTTCGGGTTCCATCTCGGCTTCGAGCTCTTCGGTTCTCAGGGCTTCTCTCTCGAAACCGGGGAACCACCGCCCACTCGCTCTGCTTGCATTGATTTTAGTCAGCGGATACATTGCTCTTTCCTCGTTCATCTTGGTCTTTCGTGAACCAAAAGCTCACCAGGTTGCCTTTGGCCGGTTCGTTTGCGACCTCGACCTTATTCCTGAATCGCTAGTTTGACGGATCAGGATCAGGATTTGCCGGCATCGAGGTTGTCTGGTCGCCGCTCCTCGCGGACTGAGCTACGGTCGATTGAGCCGACGCAGACGTGGAACTAGCCAGGTAGCTATCGGATAGGAGCACTCCGTCTGACAACAGCACTCCATCGGATAGCAACACACCATCTGAAAGCAATACCCCGGTCGTTAAAAGCGTGCCGTTAGCCAGCAGCGTGCCGTCGGACAGGAGCACCCCCTGTGATAGAGTCGTGGCGTTGGACAGCAACGTGCCGTCGGACAGCAAAACTCCGTCGGACAGCAAAACTCCATCCGAGAGCAACACGCCCGTTCCATAGATGCCTTGATACTGAGTTATCAGTGCGCTCCCGTAAAGGAAGTTCCATTTTTGCAGGAACCCTCCGCCCCAGGAGAAACTGTTTGACGCAATCGTAGTCGTTTGAGTAGGAGGCGCCCCGACGAGTAATGAATCACCCAAGGCGCGACCGTTCAGATCCGAACGGATAAGCCCGGCGAGTCTCACCGCGCCTTCGACATTTAGCTCGCCCGCTCCCTGTTCGTAGTTGCTATAGCCGGCAAGTGGCTGCGCAGTGTACCCGAGGATCGCCTTCACCAGGTTTGGGGTCAGGTTTGGATTTCTCTGGACTATCAACGCGGCCGCTCCGCTTACTGCCGGAGTAGCCATTGACGTCCCGCTCATGTACATCATCTTGTGAACAGGGTTAGAGCTCACGCCTGCGTCAAGACTTGGAGTATTCACCAGGAGTCGATTGTTGGGAGACTCACATTCGATGATCTTGTTGCCCGGCGCGACGAGATCCGGCTTGATCAAGTTATCGTAACGCTTCACACCCGACGTGCTCGTAGTGTAACCTCGCGTTGGCCCGCAAGAACTGTACGTCGCGACTTTGTCATCGGCGCGGCTGTCCGTGCCAAAGGTATTGGCGGCGCCGACAGTGATCGCAGAGGGCTCAATACCGGGTGAATGGATAGCCCCGAATACCTTGTTGCCCTGGCTATCCTTACCAAGGTTGCCCGAAGCCACGCACACGACTATGCCGGCATTGAAGGCTCGGCGGACTGCCTGGCAAAGCGGGTCGTTCACATAGGAATCAACGGCAGTCGTACCAAA
>CAZOOE010000377.1:5020-6789 GCA_964581275.1 uncultured Clostridia bacterium | reverse complement strand
GAAAGCCCGTACCCGCGCCTGATTTCAAGGCCCAATCCCAAGACCCACGAGATTGGATCGAGCCGGTCCCGGGTCGTTCGCTCGAGTTCCGCACGGTTGGTCAAGCTCAGAACGTGACCCTCGTTCCGTTCTACAAATTGATCGACGAGCGCTACGCGGTTTATTGGAAGGTCAGTCGCGCTTGATGGAAACCGAAGATATTACGCCTCAGGGACGCGGTCAACGATCACAGATCCGCCGCCTTGAAGCTCAAATCGTCGAGCATCTGTTTCTTGACCTTGAACACTTCGCTTCGTCCCTTCACGGTGACGTAGGCGTTTTCACCATCTGCCGTCGAAACTTTTATCTCGACGACCTTCCCATCTTTATAAGTAAGTCTGGCCTCCACCGGTGGCTTTGCGAGCCTGGACTTGACATCAGACGACGGGGACTCGAGGATCTCCTCGGCCTTCGTTTCAAAGGGGTTTATCACTTTGAAAGCAGGAGCATCCTTGTCCTTCTTGTCGGCTGGTTCTTTGATAGTCCACTTGTCTCCGGCCTTCTCGGCAACAAGTTTAAGGTTGGGGTTCTTGATTTCGATCTTCGAGAGGTTGTCCTTGTCGAGCTTGAACATTTCCTTGTTTCTAAGCGCAGAGGGCTTGATGTTCAGCTTGTCATACACCGACGAACTTATCTTGAAGATCTGGCCGCGTGTCGAGGCTTTAGCATAATGATTCTCGTCCTTCACACCGGCCGAAATTGTTCGCTCCGAGCCGTCGTTTAACTGCGCGGTCAGGGTGACCTGGGGTTTGTCGAGGCCGTACTTCGCAAAATCGTCTGCCGTCTCCGACACGAATTCTTGGGCTTCCGCAGAAGTGACCTCGCTCAAGAAAGAGTTCATCTCGCTGCTCTCGACGCCGGCTTCGAAAGGTTTTTTCAGCGCCCACTCACCGCCATCTTTCGCAAGCAGGATCTGCCCGTTTTCGTTTTTTAGCGTGATTGACTTGATGTCGAATTGGGATGCTCCGAGGATCGCCTTGTCGCGCAGGTCGTTGAGCGATTTATCGGAGTTCGTCAGCACCGAAGCAGGCACCAGCGCAACGTCTCTTGAATCCCCGATCTGCGCATAAGCCGAGAGTCCGGAGAAGTCTTTCGCTCCGAGCTTGATAGTCTGAGCGTCTCCGCTCTTGAGCTTGACCTCGACGGTTACCACGGGTTCTTCGAGGCCGAATGATTTGATCTCATCCGCGGACGCCGAGACACTCCTCTCGATTTTGGCTGAAGTCAGGCTGCTGACCAGTGAATCGACAGCCGATTGATTTGCTTGCGCGGTGAGCGGTTGGGTGATTGTCCATTTACCGTCCTTGTCCTCAAGGGTGAGGGTGTCCGCGGCGTGGCTGATCGAAATCGATGATACATCATCGCGTTTGAATGTGAATGCCGGCCTCGATTCATCGGGCTTCTGGTCGCGCGGCTTTCCCGGTTTGATTTCGAGAAAATAAACGACGCCGCCGATTGTGGCAGCAAGAAGCAGAAGAATAAGGGTGTTTCGTTTCATAGCTCAGCCGTCCTACCTCCTCTTCCACCAGATGTAGACGCCTGAACCGATGGTCGCAAGCGGCATCAACACCAGCGTAATCCAGAAAAGCTGGTTCTGGTCCGACTCGGTCATCGAAACTCGTCGATCGGCCGGGTTCTTTGGCCTGATCGAGATTAGATCCTCATTCTTAGAGAGCCAGTTGATCCATTTCATAAACAGATCTACGTTTCGCTATACCTCGAACTAATCT
>CAZOOE010000377.1:0-5010 GCA_964581275.1 uncultured Clostridia bacterium | reverse complement strand
GAGTTCATGAACAGATCGCCGTTTCGCTGAACGCCGACATACTGATTCGCAGCAAAATCCGAATCACCGATCACAACCAATCGGGTCTCCTTGTCGCCTTCCGTTTTGGTGGCGGCCACGCCGAGAGTGATCGGGCCTCTTTTGTCCTTTCCTTCATCGAAGGCGACTTTGCCAGAGTTAATTTCTGTCTCAGCCCAGCTCTCCTCAGAGGTCTTCATAAGGTCGGTCGTCGAAGCACCGCTTCCAGTGATTGTCTCTACGCTACGGCTCAACGGGAAGAAGGTCATCGTACCTTCAAAGTCCTTTGTGATCGGATGAGAACCGTAGCTGCGAGCCAACGGCGCGCCGGGTCCCAACCCAATAAAGCGTCCGACCCCGCTCGCATCAACCACTGTGTTGTTCCCGACCTGGATTCCCCAGGCGTGCAGTACGTCCTCCAGCTTGGGATCGGTGTCGGGGTCGATGAGCAGCATCGCCTTCCCACCCTTCTCGAGGTATTTGCCAATCGCCGAAGCCTCTTGAGGAAACAGCGACTGTTTGGGTCCGGCCAGTACCAGCACGTCGCAGTCCTGCGGCACGTCGTTGGCGGCTACCAGGTTAATGCTCTTCGTTTCATAGTTTTCATTCTTGAGCATCTTATCGACCACGCCATACCCGTCACCCTCATTTGTCGAAGACAGCTTTTTTTCCCCGTGCCCTTCAACAAAGCAGATCTTCTTGAGGCTATCGCGAGTCACTTTGATGATGGCGTTGATGATCGATTGCTCGGTCGTGTCCTTCGGCTGTTCCGTCCGATCGCCGCACGCGACGACCAGATCGCCCAGGTGCGCGACCTTGTACTGTTTTGCAGCTTCCATATTTTTCTGCGGGTCGATCCGTTCGAAAGTGAAATGCGAGCTGAGATTTCGATACTCCTTCATCTGATCGCCGAGGCCCTTCTGATCGTCCTGGTCGAAGAGCATCACCCTCACATCCTTCTTCAAATCCGATACGACTTTGCGCGTCTGATCCGAAAGGCTATAGAGCTTCTCAGTAGTGACATCGATCCGCTTATGGTGGCGATAGCCGAGGAAGTTCACAAACCCGATGATTGCGACGACCGCAACGGTCATCACCGTCGTATTTGCGCCGAGTTTGGTGGATCTTCTGCGAGACGATTCGCGAATCGCGCCAAAGTTGAAGACTAGCGCGGCAACACTGAGGACGCCGCCCGCGATCAGTAGCGACAGGCTGAGCGGTCCCATCGTCTCACGGACCGAATAGCGGATATAACCCCCGACGAGCAACAACGGGCCGAGGAAGGCGATGATTGTGAATACTTCCTTGCGATTGACTTTCATAATCTATGCCCTCCTCCATCGCATGGAATCGAGGGACCGCTGAGTCAGGAACACACCGATTGCCGCCAGGCTCAGGTAGAAAATTACGTTCGCCGTATCAATCACCCCGCGCGAGAAATCATCATAGTGTCGAAGTATTGAGAGATATTGGACGATATCGCTCCATGTCGAACTTGCGTCGCGCGCACCGAAATCGAGCACCCACAGCAACAGGAACACTGCAAACGTGGCGACGGCGGCAATGATCTGGCTCTCAGTCAGCGACGAAATGAATCCACCGAGCGCCACCAGCACCGACCCGAGCAACACCAGCCCCAGATACCCCGACCACAGCACGCTCCAGGGGATGCTCGGCTCCGCATAAGAGGCCATGATGATTTGATAGATCAACGTTGGCGCGAGCATCACCAGGAAAAGCGTTAGCGCCGCGAGGAACTTACCTAACACGATTTGAAACTCGGTCAGCGGCGAAGTCATCAACAGCTCCATCGTTCCCCGTTTGCGCTCCTCGGCGTAGATCCCCATCGTAAGCATCGGGAGTAGGAAGAGAACGATTGTGCTCACTATCCCGAAGAAGTTCTGAATCACCAGTCCAGGAACGTCCATCGCGGGAGCGGAGCCGAATTGCATCGATCGCATCTGTGCGGTTACGGATTGCTGAATAAAAAAAGTCAGGATGCGATAAAAGAACCAGCCGCAGACCAGCAGAAATAGCCCAACGACAATGTAGGCGATGGGCGAGACAAAGTAGCTTCCCATCTCGCGACGGTAAACTGCGATTATTCCCTTCATTCGAATCTCCAAAATCCACCAACCCAATATGAGTGGTGAACTATTCCCACGCACCCTCCCGGATGCATCTCCCAAAGGTTAGACCGTAACTGCCGCCTGCTGCGTAGTTGACTCCTCCTCAGTCGTTAATTGCAGGAAGATGTCTTCCAGGCTCAGGCTCACCGCCTTCAATTCAAACAATTCGAGGTCCTTTCTAATCACAGCCGCCCCAAGCTGGCTTCGCAGATCCGTGCCTGACTCGCTCTCGACGATAACCTTCAGATGGTCTGAGCCTTCGAGTGGCGCGATATCGATCTTGGTCACTCCTTCAACAGGCTCAAATGCCTCGCGAAGTTTGTCCTCTTCACCTTTCACTTCCAACTGAACGCGCTCGGAGCCCTTGAGTTGAGTTGTCAGGTTTTCCGGCGTATCGACCGCCGCGATGCGGCCGCGATTGATGATGACAACGCGATCGCATGTCTGGCTTGCTTCCGGGAGGATGTGAGTCGAGAGGATGATCGTGTGCTCGCCGGCGAGGCCCTTGATCAGCTTTCTCACTTCTATGATCTGCTTCGGATCAAGCCCGACTGTGGGCTCATCCAGGATTACTACGTCGGGATTGTGGACTATTGCCTGCGCTATCCCGACTCTCTGCTTAAAGCCGCGCGATAGTCGCTTGATGAGCTCGTTGCTTTGGTCCTTGAGGTTGGCCATCTCCAACGCGCGCTCGACGCGCCTGGTTATGTCGGCGGCCGGGACGCCCTTGATGCGCGCGACGAACTCGACATAGTTGCGCACATTCATTTCCGGGTAGAGGGGTGGATTCTCCGGCAGGTAGCCGATTCGTCGCCGCACTTCCATTGAGTCCGCGAAGACATCGAACCCCGCGATCCGCGCCGAGCCGCTCGTCGCCGGAAGATAGCCGGTCAATATTCGCATCGTCGTCGTTTTGCCGGCGCCGTTGGGCCCGAGAAAGCCGAGAATCTCTCCCTTGTCAACGGTGAAGGAAATGTCGTTGACAGCGAGGTTTTTTCCGTAGCTCTTGGTCAGGTGATCTACTTCAATCAATCTATCCTCCGATTCAAGCGCACAGCCCTGGCACACAAGCGCTGGCACGCGCTAGCTATCTCGTCATCAGATACTATTGTTGGACCGCTCGATGCATCCAGGCCGTATCGCGTAGGTTCAGATGCCACCTGTGCCCTTCTACCCACAAGCAATACCCGACATCTACCAAAGCCTATCCGCATATCTCAACAGGTTAGAGAGGTGACGTAATTCTATTTATGCGATGAAAGAGCGTCAAGATAGGGTAGTGATGTTTAATGGCGTCCCGCCCGTGGCAATTTCTTACCGCACTTTCCACTCCTGGATTCCCGCCGACCAGTTGGGCTGAAGCGTGACTTCAAGCCGCAGCGCATTCGTCGTCACCGCCTTGAAGCTGATCTTGTTGTAGCGATCCTTCGCAGCGCCATAAGCCACGCTGCTCTCGACCGGCTCCCAATGATCGCCATTCTTGTAGAGCAGCCGCCAGGAACTAGGCACCCGGCACTCGCCGTGTCCGGTGTCGTCGAACCAGTAGACCTCGGCTTCGGAAACCGTCGCGGGCTTCGCAAAGGCGTATTCAACCCATTCAGTCGTTCCTTTCCGAGGCCACCAATGAAAGTATGCGTTCGAGGGGTCGTCCGATGACCTGGGTTCTGCCTGATCGTTGATCGCCCGCGGATTGCGACCGCCCGAGACTGTGACTTTGCTCGTCGAAGCAATGGTTGGTTGCGGCAGCGGCATGGCAGCCGCTTCGTCAGTCGGGATCCAAACGACCATCTCGCCGGGACCACGATTCGCCCACGCATAGTACGGAATCGCGGTGAATTCCTGCTCACTTTTGACGACCTTGTTCTGCTCGTCATACACAAGCGAGATTGCCTTGCCTTTGATCACCGTGACTCCGCCAAGCAGTCCAGTCTTGAACTCAAAGGCCAGCGGCTCGCTCGCGGCCAGCATCAAGTTGCGTACGTGACCCTTGGGATTGTCGGGCCACTCAGCACAATAGACTATCGGGCCTCGTTGCAGGGCGAGTCGCCCGCGGTCCGCGTCGACCCGTTCGTTAGCAGCGACTCGCCGGATCGGCATCGGAAGCTCAAGCTCAATCACGTCTCGTGGTCTCCACGTTCGGTTGATGCTCGCGAAGCCTTTCTCAATATTAAGTTGAACAGCGTTGCCATTGACCTTTAGCGTCACCGGCTCGTCAACCTTATCAATGAAACGATAGAGATCGCCCGGCACCGCTTCGTTGCGAGCCCATCCGGGGATGCGCACGTTGACAGTGAAGTTGCCGCTGCGATCGGGGTCGACGATTATCCTCACGCCGCCATCCCACGGATAACCAGTCTCCTGTATCAGCTTCACTCGCAGGCCGTTGGCCATCTTCAGCTCAGCAGTGCTCGCTGCGAACAGGTTCACATAAAGTTTGTCAGCCTGCTGCGCGTAGACATAGCCGGGCACCGAGGCGATGAATCGGGTGATATTGCCCGGACAGCACGCGACGCCAAACCATGGGCTCCGCTGGTGCTGTCCGTTGGACTCGAGCGGATTGGGATAAAAGAACAGCTTGCCGTCCAGCGAGACTCCGGAAATGAGCCCGTTGTAGAGCGTGCGCTCCATCACATCGATGTAACGACCATCGGCGTGGAGCAGAAAGAGCCGGTGGTTCCAGTAGTCGTTGCCGATGGCGGCGCAGGTCTCGTTATAGGCAGTCATATTGGGCAGTTCGTAGTTCTTGCCGAACGCTTCGCCCGAACCGGTAGCGCCTATGCCGCCGGTAATGTAAAGCTTTGCGGATATAACGTTTTGCCAAATCTTGTCGATGGCATTGATATAGGAAACATCTCCGGTGAGT
>CAZOOE010000376.1:0-6844 GCA_964581275.1 uncultured Clostridia bacterium | reverse complement strand
ATCAACGAATGGCGTTGATCACGCCGACGCTGAATTATGAAGGTTTCGAAGACGCGGACATTGTGACCGAAGCAGTCTTTGAAGGCATGGAGCTGAAGAAGCAGGTATTCGGCGAGCTCGACCGGATTTGCAAACCGGACGCGGTTCTGGCGTCGAACACTTCGACTCTAAACATTGACGAGATCGCTTCGGCGACCTCGCGACCGGAGTGGGTGATCGGTCATCACTACTTTAGCCCCGCAAATGTCATGCGGCTGCTCGAGATGGTGCGAGGTAGGGCGACGAGTGACGTTGTCATAGCAACCTCGATGGCGCTTTCGAGGCGGTTGAAGAAGGTTGGCGCGCTCGTGGGCAACTGCCGTGGATTTGTGGGCAATCGGATGCTCGCGCCTTACGGCCGTGAAGCGCAGTTCCTGGTCGAAGAAGGGGCGCTTCCTCAGGACGTCGACGGTGCGATCTACGAGTTTGGTTTCGCAATGGGGCCGCTGGCGATGGGAGACCTGGCAGGTTTGGATGTCGGCTGGCGGATACGCAAGGAGTACAAGCACCTCGAAAAGCCCGGAATCCGCCAACCGGCTCTCGCCGACCGGCTGTGTGAGATGGGCCGCTTCGGCCAGAAGACAGGCGCGGGCTGGTATCGCTATGATGAAAACCGGAACCGCATCCCCGATCCCGAAGTCGAAAAGCTCATCGAGCAAGTCGCCGCGGAAGCCGGCATCACCCGGCGCACGATCACGCCTGATGAGATCATCGAGCGCACACAGTATGCGCTGATCAATGAAGGCGCTAAGATTCTGGAAGAAGGTATCGCCATTCGCGCGGTGGACATTGACATCATCTACCTCAACGGCTACGGCTACCCCGCGTGGCGTGGAGGCCCGATGTGGTACGCGAACACCGTCGGTCTGAAAAAAGTGTACGACCGTGTTTGTGAGTTTCACGAACAGCACGGTGAGCTGTGGGAACCAGCGCCGCTGCTCAAGCAATTGGCCGAAGCCGGTAAGACCTTTGCCGATTTCGATAAAGAGAAGGGTCGTGCCGCGTCAGGCGCCTAACGTTCGTAGTCCGGCCTTCAGGCGGAAGTTTGTAACGCCGGGCGACGGACGAGAGCGACCGGTCAGCGGTCTTCGGTCGTTACAAACTTTCGCCTGAAGGCCGGACTACGAACATCTTTAGCAGAGAAAGGACTCACTATGAGAGAAGCAGTCGTAGTAGCAAGTTCGCGAACACCGCTGGCCAAGTCGTTTCGCGGTTCATTCAACCTGACGCGCCCCGATGATCTGGCGGCGCATTGCATCAACGACGTGTTGCGCAAGACACCGCAACTCAATCCGGCCGAAATCGAAGACGTGATCCTCGGCTGCGGACAGCCTCACGGTGTCGCGGGCACGAACGTCGCTCGTGTAGCGACGATCCGAGCCGGTCTGCCGGTGTCGGTGGCTGCAACCACCGTCAATCGCTTCTGCTCATCAGGTCTGCAATCGGTCGCGATGGCCGCGCATCAAATCCTCAATGAGGGAGCGGAAGCCGCGATCGGCGGCGGCGTCGAGAGCATCACGATGATGTCGCGCGATAACCACCCGAACGAGTGGGTGCTCCAACACAAACCGGGCATCTACATGGTGATGGGTGACACCGCCGAAGTCGTCGCCAAACGATACAAAGTCAGCCGCGAGGTTCAAGATGAATACTCGCTATTGAGTCAGCAACGAACCGCGCGGGCCCAGACCGAAGGGTTTTTCAAGGAAGAACTCGCGCCGATGAAGGTCACCCGCGGCATTCTCGATAAAAAGACAGGCGAGATTGTCGGCAAAGAGGTGCACGTTTGCGACCGAGACGAGTGTAACCGCCCGGACACCACTCTGGATGGGCTGGCGGCGCTAAAGCCTCATTTCGATCAGACAAGCGGACAAGGGACTGTGACTGCTGGCAACTCCTCACAGTTGTCCGACGGCGCGTCGGCCACACTACTGATGTCGTCAGACCGCGCAAGGGCATTGGGTGTAACGCCAAAGCTAGTCTTTCGGGGCTTCGCGGTAGCTGGATGTGAGCCGGATGAGATGGGCATCGGTCCGGTGTTCGCGGTCCCAAAGCTGCTCAAGCGACACGGGCTCAGGGTTGAAGACATCGATGTGTGGGAGCTAAACGAAGCATTCGCCGTGCAGGTAGTCTACTGTCGTGACCGATTAGGACTGGACCCGGCGAAGCTCAACGTCAACGGCGGCTCCATCGCTATCGGCCACCCGTTTGGGATGACCGGCTCGCGTATGGTGGGGACGCTGGCAAATGAGATGCTCCGTCGGAGAGCGAAGTACGGAGTAGTGACGATGTGCATTGGCGGTGGCCAGGGCGCAGCGGGGTTGTTTTAAGCTTGCAACTAAGAGCGCTGGCGTTCGTAGTTCGGCCTTCAGTCCGGCGGAAGTTTGTACTCACCGGACTCAAAGCATCGACTCTGTTTTACGAACTTCCGCCTGAAGGAAGGCCGAACTACGAACCGTATTACACTGTCTCTAGTTGTTCTCCCGTGGTCCGCTTCCGCGGCCTTTTGTACGTGAGCTTGCGAGACGCCGCGCGCGTACGAGGGCATCGCCTAGTTCCGCCTTGGGAGCATCTGCCGGTGGGGCGGATTCGGGCTTCGGAGGAGCTTCAGTTGCTTTCTCAGTGAGTACCCACCTCGGCAGCTGGATCCTTCGCCCCTCGCCGTTTCTCAGTGGAGTCGGTATAACCAACTGATCGACGGTCCTTCGGATTCGCAATCGTTCCGAGCTGCGCAGTGAGAGTAGGCCGGTTCGGCGTTCCAACACCTCGGCGAGCAGCACGATCAGTGCCAGCGCCAGGAGCCGGGGTGTCATATCCAGCATTCTCGGTTGCCTCGGAAGATCCTTCCAGACGCTTGAGAGATTCGCACGATCGCGGCCGGCAGTTGCCTTTGCGAGACGCTCCAACGCAAGCACTCCTGAATCCGGTTCAACCGGTCTGAACTCGGGCGAGTATGGAAGGCAAACCGGCGACAGCGTCAGACGTCCCGATCCGGCCACCTCAACCGTCGCCAAAGCCGTCTCATTCCCTCGCAGCGGTATCTCTGCTTCCAGCGTGTCGGCTGAGATCCATTTCAAGGCGGTCTTCTCGGATTGCGGTTTGGAACCAGCGACCCCACGTAAAAGCGTCAGGGCAGGCAGTTCGTTGAATGGTTCCTCCTCCCGCTCGGGATCGAGTTGAAGCTGGACCACCGCGATGCCGTCCTTCACCTCTTCGGTGACCAACAAGTTGCCGGGTAACGTGTTTGTCTCGCCCGCGGTCCAACGGGCCAGGCTGGTGAAGAGTTCGCCCGCGTCTTTCCACCGGGCGATCGCGCCGGCGTAAGCGCCGTCAGCCTCACCGGTGTAACAGAGCACCCGGCCGAGGCCGGCTTGCCACGATGCGATGACCGGCGCTTTGTAGTCGTCGATTGTTGTCGCCCCCAGGTTCGCTTCGGGCCGCAGATAACAGAGATTGTAGCCGCCCACCGGCGGCGGCGCGGTGAACTGCCTTCCGGTGAGACTCACCGTTCCGCCGGTAAACTGGATCGACGTAGGTTCGTCAACAAAGGTGCTTCTGGCGACTACAAAGGTGTCTTGCGCAAAGAGCCGTGGTAACTCTTCCGGATTATCGGTGAAGAAGATTCTTCCGCCTCCGCGACGAGCAATGTCACGCAGCAAGTCAGCGTCGGAATCGGTCGGTTTGCCGAGGCCAACCACGCTGATGGTGATGCCGGCTTGCTCACACTTCGCGATGAGCTCCTGATACTTGCCCGGCTCTTCTGAATCGGCGGCGTCGGCGAAGAGGATGATATGCCGGGTTCCAGCCTTTGCATCGACCATCATCTGTGCCGATGCCGCCAGCGCCTCGTAGATGAAGATTCCCCCGCCTTCGGAATCGATGCGAAGAATTTCGTCGCGAATCTCAGCGACGTTTTCGGGCGGCGCGAGTTTAACGATCGTATGAGGCGAGCTGTCGATCGCGATAACCCCGAACTCATCCATCGGCGATATCAGATCGAGCACTTGCACCGCCGCAAGATTCGCCAGATCCATCTTTGTTCGATTACCTCCCGCGGGCACCGCCATGCTTCCAGAACGATCCATAGCGACTACGATGGCCATCGCGAGCTTTCGATGTTCTCGCTTGAGCTCCATAGACACAGGCATGATCGGCTCGAGTTGAGAACGATAATACCCGCCTGGTCCATACGCGTTTTTGCCGCCGGTGATCATCAATCCGGCGCCGGTCTCTTTAACCCACGCCGTAATGCTTTCCATGCCACGCGCCCCGATCTTGTCCGCTGGAACGTTTTCGATGATCAACGCCGAGTAGTTCGAGAGTTCTTCGAGAGACCACGAGATGGACTCAGGCAATGCTGCCTTCACCTTCAAACCGCCGGCCTGAATCAAACGCACCAGCCCCGAGTCTGGGGAAGCGGTCAGGCAAAGCAGTGGTTTGGGTCCCTGGATACCGACCAGCAATCGGGCGGTGTTGTTCTCGGGAACCGGGTCCTGGCCGGCGCCGGTGATTCGAAGGGTGTACGAGGAGGTCCCGGAGTCACCGGCTTGATCTCGAAAGGTCAGCCGGGTTTGACCTGAAGACACACTTCGTTTGCCGGCGGCCAGACGTTCATTGCCTCGCAGGAGCTCGTAGCTGATGTCCTGTTGGATCGGCGAGCGGACCCGGGCATTGATCATGAATGCTTCCCCCGGAGAGACCGTACCGGGAGCTTCGATCTGGGAGATCGCGGTGTCGTTGGCCGCCGATCGTTCGAGTGCGCGGTAGTCGATCGCGATGCCGCGCGCCGCCGCGCGCCACGCTGCGTGAGCAGGATCCTTGCCGGTCCATCTGCCATCCGACAGCACAATTATTCGGCCCGGCGAGCCCTGGGGTATCAGGGCCAGTGCGCGTTCCAGCGCTTCTGAAAGATTCGACTCGTCGTGCCCGACTTCGTTGATAAAGCCGGCGAACTCGGCCGATTGGCTGGTCTGTTCGATCGAAGCGTTTCTGCCAAACGAGACGACGGCAAGTCGCTGGTCGGCGCCCATCGAGCCGCGAATTAAATTGATTGCTTCTTTGTGAGATCCGTCGCTGCCCGGAGGCATGGAATCACTTCGGTCGGCTACTACGACTATCGTGCCCGCGCGACTCGGTAGTTTGATTGCAAGCCCACATATCGCGAGCAGAATCAACCCGACCGTCGTGATCCTGAATCCACGAAGGAGCGGTGTTGGCAGTTTCCACAACCACAACGCGACCGCGAGGGGTACAACAAGGAGCAACCAGATTGGGTGGTGCAAGATCATCACTTACTTCGGGCAACAGCCGCTAGTGGCTTTTCTGAATACCCTTTTTCATTATGGAAAAGCCCTTGCGTCACCGGTGGCATCGTTTTCAGTGGCGCAGCTAGACCTCTTTCGCGGCTACGCCTCGCGATGCCAATGCTAGATGCAAAGACAGCGCCAGCATCAAGAGCAACAAAAACACCCAGGCGATGTTATGCAGTTCACTCTCAGCTCCTTCGGCGTCATCCAGGCCCCCCCAGCGTCCCGACGCGGTTGCGCTGAGATCTGACTCCTCCTTGCGCAGCGCATTGGCGGCAAACATGTAGCGTTCGTTGCCGGGTTTTTCGCTATCGCTCGCGGTACTGATGGTCGCGATCCTGTAAACCCCCGGCGCATCCGGCTTGAAGCTAAGCGTTCGATTGACCGATGTCACTTGCCTAATCGAGCCATCGGGCTCACTCATCTCGATCTTCGTCACTCCCTGGGGAAGCTTGACCTTCGCATCGCTCCCGAGTCTGACGTTCGCCTGGCTGACCCCGGAGAGCTCGGATGCGCGCCAACTCAACAGGTTCCACATCAGCACCGGCCAGGCGGGCGTTCTTTGAAGTGTCGACAGATCAGGTCGAAATGAGACTCTGACTTCGCGGGCTCCGTCAGCGCGCTCGAGATCGCTCACGAGCGGAATATTACCCGCCGTTATCACCGGCCGGCCCACAGCTGCTGATGACTTGCTGGCGCCCCAGATGACACCTTCGAGCGAAAGCCCGTCAGCGAGTGGATGGTTTCGGTCTACCACAAACGGACCAAGATAGCTTTCAGCATCCCGATCGGCGCTGAAGCGCGCGACCCAGAACCGCGGCCTCGCCGCGCGGTCCGGATCGTCGGTTAGAACAAGTTCGGGGTCCGATGACACCAGCTCGGCTGTCGTGTTCGCTCGAACAGCGCCCTCCACCACCTCGCGCAGCGCCTCGTTTCGAATGGCGATCTCAACCCTGACCGGCTGCTCGCGGCCGGACAACAAAACCACCTCGTTATCGATGGGCAGCGAATCAGACCCAATTCTGGCTCGCACAGGACCGGCTCCCGCGGCCAGCGTTAGAACGACCCTTTGCGTCCCATTGGCCGACAGCTCGATCTGAGACCGCCGAAGCTCTCGAAAGCTCGTTAAGTCCGACGCCGAGCCGCTTTCGAGGATCAATTCACTCCTCGCCGGTTTGTCGGAGAGGTTGGCAATCTCGAGCATGCAGCGGTCCTGTCCGTCGCGAACTGTGCGGGTCGCGTTCACAAACGCGATGTTCGCTAGCTTGCGCCCGAACGCGCGCCATTCCAGTTTGGCGGTTTCCGTCCCAGCCGAAGGCGGCTGGTCGGTGACTACAAGAACGCGCGACCTATCGCCGCCGATTGCAAACGCAAAGGTTATCGCTTCTTCGAGGTTTGCTGAGGGCGCGAAGCACTTCCATCGAGCGAGCCGCGCTCCAAAATGTGGCGGAACGCCGGTCCCTTCCCCCAAGAACTGTGGGGGTCTCCCTTACGGAAAA
>CAZOOE010000375.1:0-6847 GCA_964581275.1 uncultured Clostridia bacterium | reverse complement strand
TAGAAGTGGACGGGAAGCTGTTGTGGAGGACAATGGCGGAGTATCATCTATTTGCTCGAATCACCGGCTCACGCCCGCTGTAACGCGATCGGACTTATGTGCCCGGCTGGTCGTTTGAAGAGACCGCTGGGCGTGACAACAAGTATGAGTGCTGCAAGTTCCGCGGCAGCATCGTTGCGCTCAACGCATACACCGGCAAGGTTTTGTGGAAGGGGTTTACGGTCCAGGATGAGCCGAAGCCATTCAAGAAGAATTCAGCCGGCACGCAAATGTACGGGCCAGCGGGAGGCGCGGTCTGGTCTGCTCCGACGCTCGATTTGAAGCGAAAGCTAATCTATGTCGGTTCAGGCAATTCGTACACCGATGCGGCAACTGCACATTCCGACGCGATCATCGCATTCGACATGGACACGGGCAGGCTCAAGTGGTCGAACCAGGTCACTCCCAAAGACAATTTCCTTGTAGGGTGTCGGCAACCGGGCGTCGGAAACTGTCCGGAAGAGGCGGGTCCTGACTACGACTTTGGGAGCTCGCCGATCCTGCGCACTTTAGCCAATGGGAAACAGGTGATTCTGGCCGGCCAAAAGTCAGGCGTCGTTTACGCGCTTGATCCCGATGACAGCGGCAAAAAGCTCTGGGAAGTAAAAGTGGGTAACGGCGGCGCCCTAGGCGGCATTGAGTGGGGTTTCGCCGCCGATGCAGAGAACGTCTACATACCTGTTGCCGATGTTGGAGGCGCAGCTCGCAAGCCCGGCATCACCGCTCTCAAGATTGCCACTGGCGAGAAGCTCTGGAACGTGCCCGCACGTCCCGCGAAATGCGGTTGGGGAACGACACGTTGCAATAATGCTCAATCGGCGGCTGCAACTGTGATCCCCGGGGTCGTTTTTTCCGGCACCGCGGATGGGCACCTCCGTGCCTACGCAACAAAGGACGGCACCGTGGTTTGGGACTTTGATACCGCGGCAGCGCCTTACGACGCGGTCAATGGGACGAAGGCGAGGGGCGGCACTCTTGATGGTGGCGGACCGACGATCGCTAATGGAGTGCTCTATACCAACTCAGGGTATGGCCGGCTGATCGGCCAACCCGGGAACGTGCTGCTTGCGTTTACGGTTGATGGCAAATGAACTGACTATTAACCAATAAACGTGAATGGCATTGCGAAGGAGCGGCCGACGATTGCGCCTGAGATAGGTCAACACTCCGTGGAGATCCTGACGTCGCTTGGCTATCAGACTGGCGCGATCGAGGACTTGATGAATCGCGGCGTGATCGGCACGGAGCGATGATCGGTTAGTATGCCGGTGAACACCCTTTCGCTGAGCTCGGCGCACTTGGTTGTGGCGACAAGTGGAAGAATTCCTATCGTCGCTTCTTTGTGGGGGGACCGACAGTGATTTCCTGAATCCGACATTCGCCTTTCCCAAAGGCGCACACGGCGCGTTGACTGCCGCCATCCTATTCCTCGTAAACCACTCAATTCTAGTCACCTAGCCCAACGTTTTCATGGCACGCAAGTTGGGTAATGGTTGAAGGCTGTCGGGCCACGTTGACACAAGCAGGCTAGGAGGAATCGATGGAGACTCTCCTGAAGGACTTGCGATACGGATTTAGAATGCTGCTCAAGCGACCGGGGTTCACGGTTGTGGCGCTGGTGGCGCTCGCGCTGGGCATCGGCGCCAACAGCGCGATCTTTAGCGTGGTCAACGCGGTGATGTTAAGGCCGTTGCCTTATTCGGATCCGGCACGGCTGGTGTCGGCGAATTCTGTGAATTCGCAAAGTCCGGAGCAGGAGCTCAATGGAGTCTCGCCTGCCGACTTCTGGGACTGGAAGGAGCAGAGCCGGGCATTCGAGCAACTTGCTGCCCACTCGGGCGGCGGCGCATTCAGTTTGAGAGATGCGGACCAACCTGACGTCTTCA
Organism: uncultured Clostridia bacterium; assembly: GCA_964581275.1. GTDB lineage: Bacteria > Acidobacteriota > Blastocatellia > UBA7656 > UBA7656 > Onstottus_A. Next base: position 4,922 of record CAZOOE010000375.1, on the reverse strand, counting down.
ACGGCGCTCGAGTCTCATTCAATTTCTTTCAGACGTTTGGCGTTCAGCCGATGCTAGGCCGCACATTCTCGCCCGAAGACGGTGAGCTCAACGCACCGAACACAGTTGTGTTGAGTCACAGGCTGTGGATGCGGCGATTCGGAGGAGACCCGTCGATTGTCGGGAAAACCTTCAACACGTTTGAGGGTGCGACGACGGTCATCGGAGTTATGCCGCACGATTTCAAATTTCCGAGCTACGCCGAAGTGTGGACTCCGCTTGCACGCGACGCGGCTGAGATGCGAAACCGCTCAAATCGATACTTCAATGCCGTCGGAAGAATCAACCCAGGCCAGTCAATCGAAAGCGCTCAGGCCGAGCTGAACACCATCGCCGGGCGTCTCGAAGCTGAGCACCCACAATCAAACAGAGGGTGGACCGCACACCTTGCTCCGCTGAGGGACACCTTGATGGGTGGTACCAGAACCGCGCTATTCGTCTTGCTGGGCGCAGTCGGTTGTGTGCTGCTGATCGCGTGCACAAACGTCGCGAACTTATTGCTTGCGCGAGCAGCATCGCGGCGCAAGGAAATGGCGATTCGACTCGCACTTGGAGCCGGGCGAGGCAGACTGATGCGCCAGTTACTCACTGAGAGTGTGGTGCTCGGGATAACCGGCGGAGCGGTGGGGCTTCTGCTGGCGGCGTGGGGTCTGGATCTGCTCATCGGGATCCTGCCATCCAAAGAGGCCTTCCAGCTCCCGGTCGAGATCCGTATCGATCGCGAAGTGATGTTTTTTACGCTGGTAATCTCGGTGCTGACGGGGATTTTCTTTGGGCTGGTCCCTGCCTGGCAAGCGTCGCGGCCGGATGTGAGTGAGTGGCTCAAAGAAGGTGGCCGCGGGTACTCTGGCGCCGGCCATCAGCGCACCCGCAGCACTTTGATCGTCGCTGAAATCGCGGTCTCGCTCGTTTTGTTGATCGGCGCCGGGCTGTTAGTTCAAAGCTTCGTCCGGTTGAGGCACGTTGATCTCGGCTACGATCCAATCGGACTGCTGACGATGTGGGTGCCGGCCGCCCAAACCAGATACCCTAGCGACGAAGCCAAAGCGCGCTTCTACAGGCGGCTGCTCGAAAGGGTCTCTCAAATCCACGGCTCGCAAGGCATCACGTTGAGTTCGGAGCCGTGGTTCGGTTTTCTCAATTTTAGATTTAACATCGAGAGCGCTCCCTTGACCAACGGTGACGTGAACGTTCGGTATAGCTCGATCGCACCTGACTACTTCAACGTGCTGAGAGCGCAGATTCGCTCGGGCCGCGACTTCGATGACCGTGATGACCGCCGAGCGCCGAATGTGGCCATCATCAACGAAACGCTCGCGAAGCGGTACTTCCCGGATGGACAGCCGATCGGAAAGAAGATCGTGCTTGGCTATTTGGGGCGAAGTTTGGTGCACGAAATAGTCGGGGTATCGACGGACGTTAAACAGGAAGGGTTAGGCCTCCCGACAAAGCCCGAGGTATACGTCCCGTATCAGCAGGTGCCCTGGTTCGGTGTAGCGCTGGTGATTCGTGCCTCGAGCGGCGACTCGATGAGTCTAAAGAAAGAACTCCAACAAGCGATCTGGGAAGTTGACAAGGACGTTCCGGTTTCCGGTACCGAGACGGTGGAGCACCATTTGTCTGATCTGGTGGCCGAGCCTTGGCTTTATACGTTGTTGCTCGGGGTGTTCGCCGGAGTGGCTTTGATTCTGGCATCGGTTGGGATCTACGGGGTGATGTCATACTCGGTCACCGAACGCACGCACGAGATAGGAATTCGCATCGCGCTGGGAGCCAAGCATCGAGACGTGCTCGCACTGATAGTGAGGCAAGGTTTGAGGTTGGCCCTGATTGGCGTGGGTATCGGACTGGCCATTGCGTTCGGGTTGACTCGGGTGATGTCGAGCCTGTTATACGGTGTAACCGCGACCGACCCGTTGACGTTTCTTCTGATTTCTTTTCTGCTTGTGTCGGTGGCGCTGTTCGCTTGCTATCTACCGGCTCGCCGGGCGATGAAAGTAGAGCCTATGATCGCACTGCGATACGAATGAAGGAATTTCAGATTTCAGATTGCGGATTTCAGAATTGCAGACCGCAGATTTCAGAGTCCAGATAATTTCAGATCGCAGATTTCAGATTCTCGGGATTTCATGATTTCGGATTCAGGTTATCTAGGGTCTGAAATCTGCGACATCAGAGATCGTACCGGAACTCTGAATCATAAGAAGGGGGTGAACGCATGGAAACAGTCTTGAAAGACCTGAGATATGGGGCGCGCATGCTTGCGAAGAGCCCGGGGTTCACGCTAGTCGCGGTCATTGCATTGGGGCTGGGCATTGGCGCCAATACCGCGATATTCAGCGTTGTGAATGCCGTGTTGCTGCGTCCCCTCCCTTACAAGGATGCGGACAAACTGGTCGTAGTTTGGGAAAAGAGCCCGAAGAACGATCAGAACGTCGTCAACCCCGCCAACTTCATGGATTGGCGGGAGCAGAACAACGTGTTCACCGAGATGGCCGCAATTGTCGATCAAAACGCGGTGATGGTCGGCGATGGCGAGCCCGAGGAAATTCCGTCGCAGTTTGCCACTACCAATTTGTTTTCAGTGCTTGGAGTGGATGCGCTTCTTGGTCGCACCTTCACGCCTGACGATGGGAAACCTGACCAGCCGCGCGTCGTGGTACTCAGCTACGGTCTTTGGCAGCGGCGCTTTGGAGGTGATCCTAAAATCATCGGCCGCAAATTGAATATCGGCCGCGCCGAAGCGACGGTTGTCGGAGTGATGCCGGCTGGATTCAAATGGCACATCAAGAAGGGATCAATCACCGCCAAAACAGCCGAGCTTTGGGCGCCCTGGGTGATCACCAACGAAATGCGCACGCGGCTTGGGCGGTTTATGACCGTGGCAGCGCGGATCAAACCCGAGGTGACGTTCGATCAGGCGAAGGCGGAAATGAACGCAATCGGCGCGCGGCTCGAAGAACAGTACAACGACTTCAACGCAAACTGGGGTATCAATGTCGTCCTGCTGCGGACACAGTTCACCGGAGAGATTCGTCCCGCATTGCTGGTGCTGCTCGGCGCAGTCGGCTTTGTTTTGTTGATTGCATGCGCGAACGTTGCAAATCTGCTGCTTGCTCGCGCCGCCGCTCGGCACAAAGAGATGGCCGTGCGCGCAGCGATAGGAGCGGGGCGCTGGCGCATTGTCCGCCAGTTGTTGACCGAGAGCTTACTGCTGGCTGCGATGGGCGGAGCGGCGGGGCTGCTGTTGGCGTTGTGGGGGACGGATGTATTGGTTTCCCTCAGCCCAAAAGAACTGGCCGATTTGCAGCAAGTGAGAATCAGCGTTCCGGTGCTCGGATTCACACTTGCCGTTTCAATGCTGACCGGAATCATCTTCGGTATGGTGCCGGCGTTTGAAGCGACGCGTTTCAATCTTCAGGAGTCCTTAAAGGAGGGCAGCCAGAACATCGGGGGCGGCACACGCAGTCAGCGCCTGCGTGGCGTCTTTGTGATTGTAGAGATCGCGCTCGCGCTTGTTCTGCTGGTTGGTGCGGGTCTGCTTGTCAGGAGCTTCTGGCGACTTCAGTCGGTTGATCCGGGCTTCAATGCGAAGAACTTGTTGACGATGCGGGTCAGCCTTCCCAACAGGAAGTATGACAGCGATCGCAAGCGTATCGACTTCTTCCGTCAGGCGGTGGAGGGAATAAGGGCGCTCCCCGGCGTCGAGGCTGCGGGTGCAACCAACTTTTTGCCATTTGCAGGGCCACACGCAGGCACCCTGGTTGAGATTGAAGGCCGCCCAAAGCTGCCTCCCGGACAGGGGCTCGAGACTGGCTCCTGCGTCACCGACCTCAACTACTTCACGGCGATGCAGCTTCCTCTAAAGCGCGGACGGTTGTTCAGCGAACGGGAAGCAACGGAAATGCGTCACGTGGTGGTGATCAACGAAGCGTTTGCGCGCAAGAATCTTCCGGGAGAAGATCCGCTCGGGAAACGTGTGACGATCTACATGAAGGATGACAACGTTCCGAGCGAGATTATCGGGATCGTTGGCGACAACAAGCATATGGGCCTCGACCAAGAGGCCGAGCCGATGGCTTATTGGCCCCACGCGGAGCTGGGTTATTCTTTTATGACTCTGGTGATACGGACCCTGGGAGACGCTCCAGGTATCGCCTCAGCCGCGCGTCAAGTGATCCAGACGATCGACAGCGAACAGCCGATCGCCGATGTGCGAACCATGGAGAGTCTGCTTGCAGATTCAGTCGCGCGAGCCCGTTTTAGCACCTGGCTGCTGACGGTGTTTGGCGTGGTCGCTTTGATTCTGGCTGCGGTCGGGATTTACGGTGTGATGTCATACGCGGTAACGCAGCGCACACACGAGATCGGCATCCGCATGGCACTGGGTGCGCAATCGCGCGATGTGCTTGCGCTGGTCGTAAGGAAGGGTCTTATTCTAACTGTTTTTGGGGTCGGCATAGGTTTGGCGGCGGCCTTTGCGCTCACCCGCATAATGGAAAGCTTGCTCTACGGTATCAGCGCGACCGATCCAGCGACCTTCGCCGCAATATCGATGTTGCTGGCGGCGTTCGCACTGTTGGCTTGCATGCTGCCGGCACGACGGGCTTCAAAAGTCGACCCAGTGATCGCGCTACGATACGAGTGACGCATGGCCCTGCGAGCGCAGGCATCCTTGCCTGTTTGGCGTGCGCTAGCACGCGCAGAACTATTGCGGAGGAGCCGGACGTGATGACTGCGCTCACAGGAATCGGACAAATGACAATGAATGTGAAACCGCTTCTGATCAGAATCCTATCGGCCGGCCGGACCATCCTTGCAGTGGCCGTCTGCGTGATTCTCGCGCAAGCAATTCAGCAGGCGCCAAACCACCCGATTGCTCC